>CAYJIX010000015.1:0-42426 GCA_964370375.1 uncultured Desulfovibrionaceae bacterium
GCTCCACGTTTTTAGATTCCGCTAAAAATCCGGTTTCTTCATGCTTGATCATCTCTGGTATGCCACCATTGGCAAAAGCTATGACAGGAGTGCCACACCCTAAGGCCTCGCAAATAACGTTGGGCAAATTGTCCTCTAATGATGGCACAAGCACTGCATCTACAAGGTTATACACGGCTGCCATGTGTTGAGCGTTATCAACATACCCAAGGTATTGAACGTCAATACCCGTATTCATAAATTCCGGAGTTTCATGGTTACCCAGCATAAATACCGTAATATGTTCTTTAAGCACGCTTTTGCTAAGGGCGTGCAGCAACTGTATCAGATACACAGCGCCTTTTCTTACATTGTTTAAACCTTGCGCTGTAAAAAGCAGGACTAGGGGGTTATCCTTTATACCCAATTGCTGACGCAAAAGGCCTCTGTTTAAAGGCTTAAAGACCTCAAAAGGATGTGCATTGGAAATAACATGTACCGGAAAATTTTTGAACAGCGCGCTTTTTTTCGCTTCTTCAGCAAGCCAAGAGCTCGGAGTCACCACATGGATATTGAGCTCTTTATATGTTGCCATGCGCAACCGCCATGTAGCAAAGGCCAAGTCTTTTTCTTGCAAAGACCCAAGCTCAGGGCAAGCGCGGCACACGTTTTCAAACTTGCGACAACCATTGCTATAGTGGCAGCCACCTGTAAAGGGATTCATATCATGCAGGGTCCAAACAATGTTTTTTCCTTTCAAATATTCAACGCATAAGGCAGGATCAAGCATGCCCGCCACCCAATGAAAATGTAAAATATCTGCTTCGTCCAAAAAGGGCACATGCTCCAAAGCAAAGCACTGCCCAAGAATGGAAAAATGCTCTGCCCCTTTTGGCCGTTCTGGATAGTATGATAAGCTTTTTACTAATTTTTTACCATATCCAGAACACCCTTTGCGCGCAGCTAGTGGTTTGCAGTTGTTCCCTAAAACAATGTCCCCTTCCGCAGGATTTGGTTTTGAAGGTACAACATACACTCTGTCATGAAAAAACTCTTGCTGTGCCACATAGACATGGCTCATTATATCGGCATCGCATAAAGCCTCATGCAGGCGTAAAGCAGCAATAGCCGCCCCTCCTGAATCACAGGAGGAAAACATTACAATGCGCGGCCCTTGTATGTCTGCCTGTACCGGCTTTACCGCTTCCATGAATATTGCGTTAGGCTGGCGTGCGTTGCCTTCAAAGGTAGTGTCAAGCCCGTAGCGTGTAATTTCAGGCAACACGCTTTCATTATGCGCCTTTTGCGCTATTTGCGTAAAATCATGCTCTTTCAATAAGGCAGTTAAAGATACTGAATCATACGCACATGTATGAACTTCTCCACTTACAAGAAACGACATGTCCAAAGGGGGCAGCTCATTGCAGGCCTTGTCAAGGCTTTGTATGCATACGTGTTCATCCTTTTCTATGTCGGACACAACCACGCGTAGCAAACCGCCGGGGCGTAGCACACGATAACATTCCTTGATAAAAAAACCTGCCCATGACTTGGGCAGGTTTTCAAGCACATTTGAATGATAGACCACGTCAAAACTTGCATCCATAAAAGGGATACCTAGGCGCAAATCATAAGCTATAGCCTTGCCCCCATGACCAACAAAATCGATATTGACCCAATCATCATGGAAAATGTTGCCACATCCTACATTGAGCATCCGTAACGCGACGTTAGACATAGTTCCCTCTAAGCGTAACAAAAAATACCACTAAATATATAACTATCACAAATACATCAAAAAGTCTAGAAACGTTCCCGCCGCCCCTTAAAAGCAGCACGCCCCCTGCATAATACTATGCAAGGGGCATGAACGAATGAGCAAGGCAGCAGACAAAACACACTAAAAAAAATATGTTTATGCCCTCACCATCCTGTCACAATAAAGAGGCTTTAGCACCTTTACAGCGGCACGCCGTCTTGTCCTGGTGCGGAGTCGGGCGTTGCAGAGTCCTTACCAAAGCCTTTTAACGCATCATCAAGGAATTTTGGAAGCTGCTCAGAAAGAACCTCTCCTAACTTGCTACCAAGGTCCACTCCTTCTTTTTTGGCAGAATCAAAAGCGGAAAGCAATTTTTCTTGCATACTTGGCTTGCTTGCCGCTTGGTAAAAAACATCTGCCACTTTGCCAATATGCGCTTCTATATCGACAAGCTCTGCCACGGTGATTTTGCCATCTTCCATGGCTTTATCGATCTGGGGCATGAGCTTTTCTTTAAAAAGCGTATTGTCGATTTCGCGCCAATAGAGCAAGGCGGAATATTGAGTGGGGCTTATTTCTTCATTGTCTGATCCACCCCAAGTCGCCCCCATGAGCAAGCAAGAAAACATCACGATGCCACAAAAAAACAGTATCCGCATGTTGTCGTCCTTTTTTCTATATGGTTTATGTTGCTAAACAAGCACAGCCTTATTATTCCACAGTCACGCTTTTGGCTAAGTTTCGTGGTTGATCCACATCTTTGCCCAAAAAATCCGCCGTTTCATAGCTAAAAAGCTGCATGGCGGTAAGAGCCAAAAATCCGCCAAAGGGGCCCCATACACGCGGCAAAATCCAAGGATGATCCACCTTTAAAGGGTTTTCAGGATTCATGAGCGCTATAATGGGACCGTTTCTTGACTGTACCTCTGCGATGTTGGACTTTGTCTTGCTATAAAGCCCGTCATCAAGGGCTATGGCAAAAGTTGGAAAGCTTTGATCAATAAGGGCAATGGGCCCGTGCTTCATTTCTCCAAAGGCATACCCTTCTGCGTGAATATAGGACAGTTCTTTGAGCTTTAACGCCCCTTCAAGCGCAAGGGGATAGGCGTGACCACGTCCAAGAAAAAAGAAGCTTTGGGTTGCAGAAAATTTTTGGGCAAGCTCTTTTGCCTTATCGCGCAGTTTTGGCAAAAATTCCTCCAAAAGAGCAGGAAGACTTTGCAAGGTTTCAAGGGCTTTTTTACGAATGGCTGGGTCAAGGGTTCCTTTGCGTTCTCCATAATATAAAGCCATCAATGCTAACATAACCATCTGGCTGCACATGGCCTTGGTTGAAGCCACGCTGATTTCAGGCCCTGCTTGTGTGTACAAGACAACATCAGCTTCGCGCGTGATGCTTGAACCTACCACATTACACAAACCGGCCACGGTGCCACTTTGCCCCTTGCATTTACGCATGGCTGCAAGGGTGTCTGCTGTTTCGCCAGACTGACTGATGACAAGCACCATGTCTTTATTGTTCAAAATGACATCACGATAACGAAATTCTGAAGCTATTTCAGGGCTTACAGGAATACCTGCCCATGATTCAAACAGGTGCCGCCCCCACATGCCGGCATGCAAGGATGTACCGCAGGCCACCAGCTGGATACGCTCAGGAATGGGCAAATCATCCAATTCCGGCAGCTCCACCTTGCCTGTTGTAGTGTTGATGCGCCCTGTTAAACAATCTGTGATAACTTTGGGCTGTTCGGTGATTTCTTTAAGCATGTAATGTTTAAAGCCACCTTTTTGCGCAGACTGCATATCCCATTTTATGTGGTGTATCTTTTTTTCTTTTGGCAAGCCGTTTGCACAATCAAACACTTCAAAGCTATTTGCATCAAGCCGTACAGCTTCTCCGTCATCAAGAAAAACCACATCTCGCGTATAGGACAAAAAGGCAGGAATATCAGAGGCAACAAAGTTTTCCCCAACGCCTACCCCCAGCAAAAGAGGAGCAGACATGCGTGCTGCATATATGGTGTTTGGCTCTTCAGGGCTGATTATGGCGACAGCATAGGCACCTTGGGCATGGCGTAGGGCAGCCAGAAAAGCTGCAAACATCGTAGGGCTTGTCGCACGCTTGTCTGCAATAAGATGTGCCAGAACTTCGGTATCTGTATCAGAGGAAAAAACGTACCCCTTTTGCGCAAGTTCTGCTTTTATTTCTTGATAATTCTCAATGATTCCGTTGTGAACAATGCTTAAAAGCCCGGCACCGCCAATATGTGGATGTGCATTGCGTTCTTCCGGCACGCCATGGGTTGCCCAGCGTGTATGGCCCATGCTTACGGTTGCCATCATGTTGGGTTGGCTTGCCAGCTTTTCTTCAAGGTTGCAAAGCTTGCCTTCAGAGCGAACGGTTTGCAACACGCCGCCTTGTGTAAAAGCAATGCCTGCTGAATCATAGCCTCGATATTCAAGGCGGTGGAGGCCCTCAATAACAATCGGAACCGCCGGGCGGTGCCCTGCATATCCAATGATTCCACACATGATGCTGTCCTTTATCCTACTGGCCGGGCTATATGCCAAGCTCGTTACGATACTTTTCTGAAATTTCGTAGCCACACGCCAAGGCTTGCTTGGCTGCATCCACAGCTTCGTCACGGCGATCAAGAGCCAAGAACGCAAGGGAAAGGTTGTTCCAAGCAGGGCCAAAACCCGGATAAGCTTTCACAGCTTTTTGGCTTATGGCAAGGCTTTCTTCGTACGCTCCTTGCATATAATAGGCAGAACCTAGGGTTGCCATGGCTTGTACAAAATCAGGATCCCATTTCAACGCTTTTTGCAAGGCTGTTACAGCCTTGTCAGGTTCGCCCTTTTGCAGATGCACAAAGCCGATATTGCTCCATGGTACAGGAAATTTTGCGCGACAATTGGCAGCTTCTTGATTGTACCGCAAACATCCTTCAAGGTCGTCGCGCTGCAAACAAAGCCCTCCAAGCTGTACATAAGCTTCTGCAAGGCGTGGTGAATTGCGAACAGCACTTAAAAAAGCCTCTTCTGCGGCGACAAAATCATGCTTGCTTAAAAGGGCCACACCTAAATTGTAGTAATGGTTGGCGCATTGTTCGTTTTTTTCAATTTCGGCCTGAAGGTCGGCAATATACTCATCCAAATTGTCATAACTAGCTTTCATAAATCCACCTTTTCACGCTGGAGTAATTCATTGTACCATAAACAAAAGGCAAACGCTCCCAAGGCTTTATCATCCTTGTTGATGATACCAAGGGCACTTTCAAGTGCGCCTTGGCGGAACTCATTGGACACATTCCCAACCTGAGTGGATTGCAAAAACTCTGTAATAAGCTCTTTGGTTGTTCTTTGTGTCACATCTTTACGGATATCAAGAGGATCATTGGGCTTTTGGAACGGATCCCACACATCATATCCTATTTTATCAATAAATTTGCGACGCCTTGGGTTCATGCGCTCATAAATGATCCGTTTTTGTTCTTCCTCTTCAGGGGTCAAGCTCCTTGGTACTCCATCTCGAAAAAGTACGGCGGGTATCAAGCTGTGGCTCCTTGTTAAGATGATTAAAGCAATGGAATTGGTGCTAAAAAACATACTTTCATGTGTTTTTCAATAAAGGCACGCTCTTTTCAAATTCCCTTCCGGGGCGCCAGGAACACGTTCCGGTTTATTTTTTGGCATTGTCTTTTTTCGACTCAATTCCTAGATACGCTGCGTCATAATTGGTCAAAAGTGCCATGGATAATGGTACGTACACCTTGTGCAACTCTTTATAGCGAGAGCCGACACCTTGTTGCAAATCAAGGCTCAAGGCATCGAGTTTATCCTGAATTTTTTCAATATACACAGACGGATACTGTATCCCCTTATCAAAGCGTGACATGCCACAAACATGGCTTTTTCCGCCAATAGCCTGCGGTATTCCATAGAGCCTGCATGTTATCGGGCGGTATTCATACAATATGCAGGCATTGTCTTGTGTCAATAAGGGACAACGAACGCGCTCTTTGCCAGCTTTTTGCATGACACTGTCAACAGCGCCTTCAATGGCTTGCTCGTCTTGAACAGCGCGAAGGTCTTTAAAATATTGGCGTTTTAATTTTGTGAGCTGCCTGTCTGTGTCAGCAGCCATGCTCAAGATATGTGACCGTTCAGGGCCAAAGTCAAACGCCCTTTCAAAGCGGTGGTTTATATAAGTAGCCTCAATAAGGGACACGTCAAAAAGCGCATGGCAGCAATCATCACAACCCTTTGAGCAGGTAACGCAATCAGGATATTGCTTGTTTACGCGCTGAAAAACCGTATCAACGTCAGCAACGATTGCCTCGTAGGCTTCAAACCAATAGGAAAGATCTACTTTTTTGGACATAGGTAATCTCAGATTGGAGCACGTTTTGTGCTATATACGCACAGTACATAAGCAGGAGAGGGAGGACGCTCGTTTCTGCCCTTGGCCCGAACGCATCAATACCAAGGTCAGAAACGAGCAAGATTTTTAACAAAACAAAGCGTTAAAAATCATTCTGAATTAGGATTCTCTTTGTATACAAGATTTTGTCAAACCGCTTAAACGCTTTTACAGCGGTAGGCCAGATCGTTTCCACACAAACGGCTAATACATGATACAAAGAGTGTTTTTACGATTAATTTTCTTCAACAGTAATAGCGTTGAATTCGCAAACTTCTACGCACGATTCACAGCCAAGGCATTCCTCGGCGTTTTCGGGCACAGATTTACCGTCTTGCATTTCAAACACTTCAACAGGGCAAACATCCACACATTCGCCACAACCGGTACACTTGTCAGCGTCAACAGTTACATTCCAAGCCATTTTGATCCTCCATTTTTTGAGCACAGGCTCGTTGTTTTTATCGCTAAACTTGGCTTAGCTTTGCCAAGGGTTATCTGTCAAGGCCAAAACATTGTTTTTTTGCTATTAATGGGCTCCTCAAAAAGCGCAATCGAGTTGCTCTATAGATACCCGCAACACCTGTTCCTTGTGTACGGCTTCGCCGCCCTTTGGGTAGGTATGATTCCTCAAAAAAACAAATATTTATAGCGCCTTACACCTTTTAAACAGCTGTAATAAAATGATAAAACATGCTTTTTATCAAGCTGTTTTAAACAGCCTTTTCAACAGCTTGTTAGCTTTGTGGTTGAAGATTAAGAATCTCTGCCACTGTTTGTGCAGCCACTTTTGTAAAGTCACCCTTTGCTGCCTCTTTTTCTTGTTCAGATAAAATAAGGCGCGGTTTATTGGCTTTGGACATATCAGGGTCTATAGTATAAGCTTTGGGGAAATTATTTGTAAAATACATATTAGTAAAGCCTGAAAACTTTAGGCTGTGTGCCGTTGCATCAAGGACAGAGTAGCGTGTTGTATCTACAAGCTGAAGCTCTTTAGCACGTAAAAGGCCTGCCAAACATTCGCCGCCTTGGGTGCAGGCTATGTGTCCGTGACGATTGGCCTCAATTGTTGCATCCATAATGGCTTGTTCTGAGACTTGTACCACATTGAACATGCCGCCTTCAGCTTCGTATATATCCACAAGGCTTTGTACCCGCGGGAAAGAAACTGGATTTCCAATCATGGCAGCCTGGGCCACGCTTGGCTGAACCGTCACAGGCGTATATGCGCGTGAACCTTTGGGCTGGCTATAGTAGCGCCATACAGGGTCTGCATGTTCTGATTGTACGCCAAACAAGTGAGGCAACACCGAAAGAACACCCAAGCGTTTAAGCTTAATAAGACCCGACATGATTGCCGTTATATTTCCGGCGTTGCCAACGGGCACAAACATATTGATGTTTTCAAGGTTCCATCCAAAATGCTGTGCTGTTTCATAGGCATAGGATTCTTGGCCTAAAATGCGCCAGCTATTTTTTGAATTGAGCAAAGCCACGCGATAATTTTCGGCCAAAAACTCCACAACCTTCATGCAATCGTCAAAAACACCCGGAATTTCTAGGACTGTTGCACCGTTGCCAAGAGGCTGTGAAAGCTGCTCCGGTGTAACCTTACCGTGCGGCAATAAGACAACAGTCTTGATTGGATCCCCTACATAGGCACCATACATAGCTGCTGCTGCAGATGTATCACCGGTAGAAGCGCAAACGGTGAGTATGTTTTTCCAATCATGACGTCGTACAAGGGATTTTAGATAGCTATAAGCGCAAGCCATGCCCCTGTCTTTAAAAGAGGCGCTGGGGTTTTGCCCGTCGTTTTTAAAGGCAAAACGTACATCAAAACGCTTTTGAAGTGCGGCTGCTCCACCCACTATCGGAGTGTGTCCCTCGCCAAGCCAAACAATATCTTCCGGCTCCAAAATTGGTGCCATAAGTTCATAATAACGAAATATCCCTTTTAGCGGCGTGTCTTTTGTTGCGCAACGCTCGTCAAACACCTTTTGCCAATAGGCGCCGTCGCCTTGCTTTTGAAGGCTATCAAAGCTTGTGTCTGTCAATAAAAAAACGCCGCCACATGTGGGACAGGTGTATAGCAACTGTTCTACATCAAAAACAGAACGACAACCAAGACATTGATATTGCATGGCCCCACGATAGACTGGAAACGACATGTTTACTCCTTCTTCAGGGCGTTTTGTACGTTTGATGCCCTGCATGCTTTTAAAAATACAAACCTCAAAGAGGTTTCCTTGTTTAGGTTTTATACAAAATTATTTTTTAGGCGCATTTAGAATCTCAATGCGCTTTTCAACAGCCATTTTGTTGGGATAGTCATCTTTTATTTGCTCAAATAAAGCTTTTGCTTCAGATTTTTTGCCCAGTTCGTCTAATATGTCGGCCCACATAAAACCCGTTCTGGCATGTAATGTCCGATCGGTTTTGGGTATTTCGAAGGCTTTTTGGGCAATCTCAGCTGCTTTTTCAAGGTTTTCACGAAGAATAAAAATATCTGCCAATACAAGCGAACATTCTGCTGTCATGTTTGCAGATGCGTTTAGTTGTATACATGCGGTAATATGTTCTTCCGCTCTGTTAAGCTGTTTTTGTTGCACATGGAGTATGCCCAGTTTTTTGGCAACTTTGGCTTTTTCATCAATAGGTAGAGCGTCATTAGTCGTTAACGAGGTTAATACTTGTATAGCCTTGTCATACTGATTAGTTTTTTCAAACAAATCAGAAAGTTGGTGTAAAATATAGTGCTGTTTTTTTGAATCGTTTCCAAATTCGTCAAGCATGGCTTCAAAATATTCTATAACCCAACGGCTTTCTTGCACTGACTTTTGTGTGATACTTGTCAAAAGCATCCATGCTTCCCAGCGTTTCTCAGAATTTGAACTTTGTCGTAAGAACCTTTCCAAAATTTTTTGCGCCTGATTTGTATTTCCTACTTCAAGTGCTTTTTTGGCTTCAACAATATCATTGGTAATAGGAAGTTGATCACAACCAGTACAAACAAGACAAGCCGTTAGGCACCATAAAAAGATATACCTTTTCATTGGGCATCTAGCATCCTAGGAGTCTGTTTCTGTTGAAACGTTCTCATCTTGATTATTGTCTGAATGGTTGTCGTCTGGATGTATTTCTTCAACGTCCAAATCGTTAAGGGGGTCATTATCGCGATAGCTTACAGTATCAAATCCTGCTACCTGTGCTCCCTCATCCAAACGAACAAGACGCACCCCGATGGTGGCTCGTCCTACTGAACGGATCTCGTTCACCTTCATGCGCATGATTTTGTTGGTTGTGGTAAGAAGCACAAGGGCTTCTTCCGGATCGGCAGCCATGGCTCCCAGCACGGGCCCTGTTTTTGGTGTTATTTTAAAGTTGATGATGCCACGGCCACCGCGGCTTTGAATCCTATAAAGATCTACGTTGGTTCGTTTGCCATATCCAAGTGCAGACACGGTTAATATTTCTTGTGCTTGGTTTTCTTTTAACACTAAACACGCCACAACATTATCGCCTTGTCGTAAAGCAATGCCTTTTACTCCGGCTGCTCCCCTTCCCATATCACGCACATCAAGACAATTAAAACGTATGGCAAGACCATCCGCTGTGGCCAATACCACAAAATCATCATCCGTTATTTCGCGAACCGTTATAAGCTCATCATTTTCACGTAGGCTTACAGCAATAAGCCCTGATTTACGACTGCGTGCATACAAAGATGCGTTGGAGCGCTTAACCATGCCTTTGCGTGTGGCAAAAAGAAAATATTTATCTTCGCTAAATTCACGTACCGTTAATACTGTGCTTATCCATTCCTCTTTTTCAAAAGGCACAAGATTAGCAATATGCATACCTTTAGCTGTGCGGCTTCCTTCCGGCACTTGGTGAACCTTTAATTGGTGCATACGCCCTTTGTTTGTGAAAAGGAGTATATACTGATGGTTTGTTGTGGTTATAAATTCCTGAACAAAATCATCTTCTGAGGTGTGTACACCTGCAATGCCTTTTCCGCCGCGGCGTTGCTGCTGGTAATTGGTAAGGCTTGTACGCTTTATATAGCCTCTGCGGCTTAATGTTATCACCACATCATCATCTGGAATCAAATCTTCCACGTTGATGGAGGTTAAAGATTCACGAATGATTTCTGTGCGCCTTGGTGTGCTATAGGTGTCGCGTACGGCAGTGATTTCATCACGAATAACACCCCATAATACACTGGCATCGTTCAAAATTTTCATGAACCATTCAATTTTAGCTTGAAGGTCGGCGTATTCTTCCTCAAGCTTATCCCGTTCAAGACCGGTAAGGCGTTGTAAACGCATATCAAGGATGGCTTGAGCTTGAATTTCGCTAAAAGCAAAGGTTGTGACAAGGCGTTCTTTCGCTTCAGCAGGAGTTGATGACGAACGGATAAGCGAGACAATCTCGTCAATAGCATCAAGAGCTTTTAAAAGGCCCTCTACTATATGTTTTCTGGCTTCTGCTTTAGCAAGGTCATAGCGAGTGCGGCGCACCACAACTTCACGGCGGTGATCAAGAAAATACCCAAGAGCTGTTTTAAGTGTTAACAATACCGGCCTATTATCCATAACAGCCAGCATGTTTATACCAAATGAAGTTTCTAAGGGTGTGAACTTGTAGAGTGAATTTATTACAATTTCAGGGATTATGCCGCGTTTTAGTTCAATTACTATTCTGATTCCTTTACGGTCGCTCTCGTCCCGTAAATCTGAAATACCGTCTATTTTACGTTCATTGACAAGAGCTGCTATTTTTTCAACCAAACTTGACTTGTTTAAGGCAAAGGGGATTTCTTTAATTATTATAGATTGAAAGCCTTTTTTACGCTCTTCTATTTCTACCTTTCCGCGAACCTTTACTGTACCCCTTCCTGTGGTATAGGCATCATATAATCCTTGCCCTGCATAAACATAACCACCTGTGGGAAAATCCGGCCCATGAACAAAGTCAATAAGGTCATCAACGGTGCAATCAGGAGTATCGATCATGGTCAACAGCGCGTTGCACAATTCCTGCAAATTATGAGGAGGAATATTGGTAGCCATACCAACAGCAATGCCTGATGAACCGTTTAATAGTAAGTTGGGAATTCGGGTGGGCAGAACCACCGGTTCTTGTAATGAATTATCGTAATTGGGTTTAAAATCTACGGTTTCTTTATCAATATCACCCAAAAATTCACTGGCAAGGCGTGACATGCGCACTTCTGTATAACGCATGGCAGCTGGAGCATCGCCATCAATAGAGCCAAAATTGCCTTGTCCATCTTCTAATGGGTCGCGCATGGAAAAGGACTGTGCCATACGTACCAAGGCATCATACACGGCTGAATCCCCGTGGGGGTGAAATTTACCGATAACATCACCAACGATGCGCGCGCATTTTTTTGGTGGCCTTGTATAGCTGTTGCCAAGTTCATGTTGAGCAAATAATATCCGCCTATGTACAGGTTTTAAACCGTCTCGGACATCCGGGATAGCTCGCCCAATAATAACACTGAGCGAATATTCCAGATAGGATTTACGCATTTCTGATTCAATACTGACTGTAGGCTCTTCTATGAAATCTTGCATTGTTTGCTCTCTAAAAAAATTCTTCTGTTATTATAAAATTAGCTACTTATATAGCACTATTAAATATCAAGATCCCGAACACTTAACGCGTTACGTTCAATAAATTCTCTACGCGGCTCCACCCTATCACCCATAAGTTGCTCAAACGTATTGCTAGCATTTTGAGCATCTTCAACCGTAACACGGAGTAACGTACGATTTTCAGGATTCATGGTTGTTACCCATAATTGTTCAGGGTTCATTTCACCCAAGCCTTTGTAACGCTGAATTGTAATGCCCTTTCTGGCCTCTTCCAAGGTCATGGCATAAAGGGTGAAAAGATCAAAAAACGTATGTCGCTGTTCTCTACTACACAATGTAAATTTTATATCCCCACATTGCTTGCGGATATCTTCCATTATTTCCCATGACTGCTTATACATTCTTGAAGAAAAGAAATCTATGGCAACACGTGTTCTATGACCATTCATGTTTTCTATTATTGCAAAAAACCTATCATTATCATCATATGATTCTTTTATAATGTTAAGCTTATATTTATTTTTGTTTAATATTGTTTTTATTTCACTATCATCTCCTATACTTTCAGGAGTAATACATTCTTTTGTATTGATCATCAGCATAAAAAGCTCTTTAGAAATACCAGCTAATTCTGCATCTTGAACACGGCTATTTAAACTTTCAATTTTTTTAAGTAAATTAACTATCTCCGTGCCCTTAATTATAGTATCGTTAGATGTTTCAATGCTCATATCATCGCTGACCCGTTGCATTAAAAAAGCATTAAGTTCAACGTCGTCTTTTATAAATTTTTCCATTTTACTATTATGGGCTCTATATAAAGGAGGTTGAGCTATATATAAATGGCCTCTATCAATAAGACCACCATAATTTCTAAAAAAGAATGTAAGTAATAAAGTACGAATATGCGCACCATCAACATCGGCGTCAGTCATTATTACTATTTTATGATACCGCAGCCTTTCATAGTCGATATCTTCTTCGTTAATATCAAATCCGGCACCCATGGCAGTGATAAGAGCTTTGACCTCTTTATTAGCCAACATTTTATCCACACGGGTACGTTCTGTATTAAGAATTTTACCGCGCAAAGGCAAAATAGCCTGAGTACTGGGGTTGCGTCCTTGTTTGGCGGAACCTCCTGCAGAATCACCTTCTACAATAAACAATTCACTGTTTGCAGGATCTTTACTTTGACAGTCTGCTAATTTTCCTGGCAAGGAATTGTCTGAAAGAGCCCCTTTACGACGTACCAATTCTTTGGCTCTGCGTGCAGCATCTCGTGCCCTTGCAGCATCCATAGATTTTTCAATGATAAGACGTGCTTCTTTGGGATTTTCTTGAAAATATGTATCCAACTGGGCATACACATGACCTGCAACAATACCTGCTATTTCGCTATTGCCAAGTTTTGTTTTTGTTTGCCCTTCAAATTGTGGTTGCGGAAGTTTAACGCTTAAAATAGCCACAAGCCCTTCACGAACATCATCGCCTGATAAGGCGTTTCCTTTCATTTTTTTTGTCAAATCTGTTTGGCTTTTTATGTAGCCGTTAATAGCGCGGGTTAGGGCTGTTTTAAACCCGGCAAGGTGTGTACCACCTTCTACTGTGCGAATATTGTTGGCAAAAGTATATGTAATTTCTTTGTAACTGCTGTTGTATTGCAGGGCAAATTCTACACTCACACCTTCAGCAACATCTTCGCCTGAAATAATTGGATGAATCCCGGTTTCGCCTGAATTGAGATCATTTACAAACTGGCGCAAGCCACCTTCTGCTTGAAAAACATGTTTTTCGCCGGTACGCTCATCCAAACATTCTATAATAAGACCTTTATTTAAATAGGCTAATTCTTCAAACCTTTTCCGTAATATTTCGTATGAATATTGTGTTGTTTCAAAAATGGTTTCATCTGGTTTAAATCGTACTGTGGTGCCATGGCTGTCTGCCTCACCCATAAATTGCAAGGTTTCTTGCGGTATACCTCTGCTATAACGCTGTTTCCAGCGTTTCCCGTCACGGCGTACCGTTACATCAAGCCATTCAGAAAGGGCGTTCACACACGATACACCAACACCATGCAATCCGCCTGAAACCTTATACGTATCATTATCAAATTTACCACCTGCGTGTAATTTTGTCATGACAACTTGAACAGCAGGTACACCTTCTTTTGGGTGTATATCAACGGGAATGCCTCGCCCGTTATCTCTTACCGTTACAGAACTATCAAGGTGTAAAACAATATCTATTTTGCTACAAAAACCGGCCATGGCTTCGTCAATGGAATTGTCCACCACTTCATATACCAGATGGTGCAAACCACGAGAATCTTTGCTGCCAATATACATGGCAGGACGCATGCGTACAGCTTCAAGCCCTTCAAGAATAGTTATGGAATCAGCAGTATAATTATGGGTCATTCTACACTCTCAATACTCATTACATGTAACATATTTTTTACTTTTTCGTACTATAACAAATGTTATCCTCAATAAATACTTTTACGCCTCTTCGGTATAATAATTTTGTTCAGTAATTTTCATGGGCATTATTATAACTGTATATTCCGGATCATCATTTCCACTAATTCCACAAGGACCTTCCGCGCTTGTAAAAGCCAATTTGAGTTCTTGTGAAGAATAATGCCCCAAAATCTCCATTAAATTTTTTGTTGGAAAGGCTATGCGTTCAATGGAACCATCATAACGAATTTCCAAAGATTCGTTAGCTGACCCCGTATTTTGTCCCTGCGCAGACAATATAACCTCTTGAGCCGAAATATCAAAATATGTGCATATGTCATTGTCACTATTGAATAAAGCAATCCTATCAAGTGCTTCAAGCATTTCTTTTCTATCCACAATACAATTTGATGTGCCTTCATTTTTCAAGCGTTCCAAGAAAATAGTATAATCAGGATAGGTATAGGTTGTTGCCAAAGGCAAGCTTAAGGTTTCATGACCATTTCCCGAGCGTAGGAAAAGCCTTTTTTCAGTTATGTTTATTTCAATCTCATCGCCGGAAAGCCATTTACGCAGTTCAGAAACATACTTTCTTTGAATAATTATGCCTTCAGAGGGTAAAAGTTTTGCCAAATCATCATGAACAAAACTAGCTAAGGCAAATTGATGCCCATTAAGGCCACATACATCTATTTTTCCATCATTCAAAGGTTTTATATACATGCATCCTATGGCATCTGCGTCTTCTTGATCGCTTATGCAAAAAAAGACTCTGTCGATCATGTCCTGAAAAATATCACCACTCCATAATACTGCGCCTTCTTGGGGGAATGGGGCTAAGGCTTGAAACCAAGTTGGATCATTGGATGGAAGTTTATAGGTGCGCCGCCCTTGCTCTACAATCATAGATGTTGCGCCAGCACCATCTATGGTGAAACGCAATTCACCTGAAGGAAGTCTGCGGATAAGGTCCACAAAATTTCGCCCATTAATACCGGTAAGGCCATTTTCAGTAATATTGGCGGGATAAACTCCTATGAATTCAATATTAGCATCAGTTGCCATAAGGGTTAAGGTTCCATCCTCAGCTTTCATCCATAAGGAGCGAAGGTAGGCTGCTCCTGTTTTGGTAGGAATGATACCTGAAGCTTTTTGCAAGCCTTCGATGATTTCTTCTTTGTTTACTTGTAAGATCATATATACTTCCTTGTTAGGATTTATTGGTGTTGAAGGTTTGTGCCTACATATGGTAAGTTCTTTTTTTTATTGTATAAAAAAGGAACAATTTTGAAACATATTTAGTTACCGTAGTTACATAATAAAAAAAATAAGGTTACGTAAGTCTATTTTTGAGGGTATTTGTCAATTCTTTTACCAAAGTGTTCATAATGTTGTCACGTTCCTGTAATTGTTTGATTTTTTTTACTGCATAAACAACAGTACTGTGATCTTTACCTCCAAAAAATCTTCCTATTATTGAATAAGAATGCCCGAGCAATTCTCTACATAAAAACATGGCTAATTGCCGCGCTTTGACAAGTTCCGGACGACGAACATCTCCTAAAATATCTTTTTGAGCAACAGACAAGCGCTCAGCCACACAGGTTACAATATGTTGCGGTGTCAAAGAAGAACCTGATAAGCTTTGTTGTAAAATAATAGTTATCTCTCGTTCATGTAATTCACGCTGAATTAATTGACTATGACTGACAAAACGACGAATAATTCCTAAAAGGCGACGTAAGTCTGTACAATGTTGTGCGGCTTGAAGTAAATAATCCTTACTAATAGTTATATTTAGATTTTTAGCTTGGAGCTGCGCATAGCGAAAGCGAACATCTAAATCGGGTTCCGGCAACTCAAACCATAAACCTTGTTCTAATCTTGAGTGTAAGGCCTTTGAAAAAGTCCAAGCAGATGGGTGGCCTGTTCCAGCTAAAAGCATAGGTTTGTGATTGTTTGTAAAGGTATCAATAAGGGATATGCATAACTGATCCAATGAATCAGTTAAGGGTAAATTATGAAGATTGTCAAGGATAAAGAGTTGATGGGAACATAATAAATTATATGTTTTCCACTGTCCTTGTTGATAAAATAAAGATTGCAATTCTTCAACAGTATAAAAACCCACATCATATGTATGAAAAGATGCCCATTTGTTGGCAGTTGCCTGTAATAAATGAGTTTTACCTGTACTGCTTACTCCCCCTATAACTACAGGACAGTATATATATGGGTAATTAAATATATCTGATTGTAATATATTGATAAGTCCTTTATTTTTTCCGGAAGATATAAAATTTTCAAAACTAGCAGGGCCATGTGTAGTTTTTTGTATAGGGACTAAATTTTTAGTAAACTTGTCATTCTCAGTATCTATATCTGAATATTCAATTGAAACAGTATGGGACTGAGTATTTGTGCAAAGCTCTGAAATAGTTTCTTGTACTTTTTTACGAAAAGATTGAGGGAAGGTTGAAGCAAAATATGAATGGGGGAAAAAAAGAGTAACTATATTTTTTTCTGAAGTATATTCAATAGATAAAGGATCATACCATTGGTAAATATAATCTTCTTGGTGTTCTTTTAAAAGTTGTGCTCGGAGCATCTGCTTAAAAGTATCCATGAAAAATATATCCAGTGTTACAAAAGGTTTACTAAAAAACTAATTGCATATAATACCATAAACTAAAAATCTATTCAAGTTACTATAGGTTGTTGAAAAAAGTGTTTTTTTAGAAAAAAAAAGCTATATACATGAATATAATTATATTTTTATAAAAATACATTATGGAAGCCAAATCATTATTTAGCCATTAGTATTCTATAAATTATGGACAAGTCAGACAAATAAATATAAACATGTGCCCTATGATTTGTGCAAACAACAACACAGCGTGCGCCGATGATTTTGAGCGTAGCAGTTATTATTTCGACCTGCCCTCATCCATGATTGCCCAAGAAGCAATGGAAAGAGGCAGATCTAAGCTTATGATTTTGGATAGATATAAAGATAATTTGACACATGGAACATTTAGCGATTTAGGAAACTATCTGCCTGAAGGCGCCTTATTGGTGGCAAACAATTCTCGTGTTGTGCCGGCACGCCTTTTTGGGTTTAAGCCCACAGGTGGAGTTATAGAACTATTATTGCTTAGCCCTTTACCGTTGGTAGAAAAAAAAGCCGTACAGATTGAAGGCTCTACTTTTGAAGCAGAAGCAGAAGTTCTGCTCAAACCTGCAAAATCTGTTAAAGTGGGTCAAAAGTTTTCTTTTGCATCAAGTGACAATCCGCTTCAAGTTTGTGTTCTTGAAAAAATGGCGTTTGGCCGACACAGAGTTCTGCTTGCTTGGAAAGGTTCGTTGCGCAGTATTTTTGAGGAGCACGGGCATCTTCCGTTACCGCCGTATATCCGTCGTCCTGACAATCCGGATGATCTAAAAAGATACCAAACTATTTATGCAAGCTCAGCTGCCGCAGGTTCTGTTGCTGCCCCCACGGCAGGGTTGCATTTTGCACCAGGGATGCGAGAAAGCTTGGAAAAACAAGGCCTTTTATGGGCGGAAGTAACATTGCATGTAGGATATGGTACCTTTAACCCTGTTCGTTGTGATGATATCCGTGAACACGAGATGCACCCGGAATATGTAGAAATTTCTGCTGAAGCAGCCGCAATGGTGAATACAGCAAAACAAGAAGGCAGGCCCATTATTGCCATTGGCACAACAGCTTGTAGGACCCTTGAAGGGGTAGCAAAGCAAAAAAAATCTTCAGAAATAACAGCCTATGCTGATTGGATTAACCTCTTTATTACACCTGGATATAGCTTTCAAGTGGTTGATGGTATAATAACAAACTTTCATTTGCCCGAATCCACATTATTGATGCTAGTTTCTGCCTTTACAGGACGCGAGCGTTTGCTAAGCGCCTACATGGAAGCTATAAAAAAGGACTATCGTTTTTTTTCTTTTGGAGACGCCATGTTGATTGCATAAACTTGGCTCCAAAAGGTCTGTGTATTTTTCTTGACCACAGGCCTATTTGAGAGTATTTACACAAATCGGGCCTAGCAAAAAACCCTTGCGGAAGGGTGGCAGAGCGGCTTAATGCGGCGGTCTTGAAAACCGTTGAAGGTTTACGCCTTCCGGGGGTTCAAATCCCTCCCCTTCCGCCATAATTTTTTTTGTATATAATTTGAATATTTTATGTACCTTCTAAAAAGATAGCATCTTTTTAGAAGGTTTTTTTATTGGTCTGAATCATTAAAATCCTAAATGGAACATATAAAATCCAATAAGGGCAATGAGTAAACCCATGCTGTATTTAAGCACGTTGCTTATTTTGGCGTATTTTTTATTTTGTGAGATTTTTTGGACAAAACCTACCCAAGTTCCGCAAATAACAGCAAGAATGCCATGACCTACAGAATATAGCAAAAGAAGCATAATGCCCCATGCAAGGCTTCCTTTCCCTGCAACTACCGCAAGTAAAGCTATCAATACCGGAGTTGAACAGGGTGAGGAAAAAATTCCCCCTAAAATGCCGGCAATAAAAGCCCCTAAATATCCCTTTGTAGTGTTTTTTGAAAGTAAATAGCTTGAAGGAATGAAATTATATATTTCCCAAATTTGTAATGTCATAAGCATCATCAGCACGCCTAAAGCTATATACCACCACGAAGAGGCAGCACCAATAAGTGAACCTGCCATAACTGCAATGACCCCTAAAATTGTAAAAGTAATTGCAGATCCTGTGGCAAAGGTAAGAGAGAGCATAAAAGCTTTTTGTGTCGTTCGCTTATTTGTACCTCCAACATACCCCACAACAAGGGGAACGCTCGACAAGGCGCAAGGCGTAAATGAGGTCAGCACACCTGCAAACAGTGCAAGAAAAGGTGCTAACCACGTGCTTTCTGTTATCATTATTGACAATGCCTTAAGCCATGCATCAATCATTTATTTTACTCCCATGTCTTCAAGGATGAAGCGCATTTGATCTTCTGTTAATCCGCCTTGATGAACAGTAAAAACATGCTCCCCTGTGTTTTTGTTGGCATACATTTGAAAAGGAACTTGGTTTGCAACGGTATCACTTACACCATAAGCTTTACCATTTGCATCGATAAAAATTTGTGTTGGAATAACCTGTACAGGAAAATTATTGGCAGCCTGTGGATTTTTCCAAACATCAACAAATTTTATGATAGCTTTACCTTGCATTTCAGAGTTGAGTTTTTTTAAAACTGGTGCCATTTCTTTACATGGAATACAAGAATCTGCACCAAAATCAATAATTATTGGCAAATTATGTTTTGTTAAAGTGTCTAATTCAACACTTGATACGTTTAAAGTAAAATCAGTATTTGTATTATTTGTAAGATCTGTTTTTTCTTTATCTATATTTTCAAAAAACCATATCCCAACAATTATAAGTACCATTATAACAGGTATAATAATCTTTACTATTTTGTTTTTTTGCATTTTTATTCCTTTTATGAATGCTGTTAAGGTTGTTCAGATGACTGTAAGCATGTGTTGCCCAATTGTTGTAAATAAAATTCATTGGGAGTTTGCTCAGATTGTGGTGTCGAAAGCTCAGACAGGATGTCCATTGCTCTTTGAAATCCAGATGCATTTAGAGAATACATTGTCAATTTACCTCTTTGTGAGGATATGACAATTTTTGAGTCACATAAAATCTTCATATGATAGGAAAGAGCTGTTTGTTTAATCCCTGTTAAAAAACTAAGCACGCAAGCGCATTTTTCTCCACCTCTAAGCAGTTCTAGTATTTGCAGTCTTTTTTCATCGCACAAAGCTTTGAAAACTTTAGAATGCTGTTTATGATTATTGCTCATGATGACCACACATAAAAAAGATTTGATGTGTTTTTGTATCAAAAATTTTTGATATGTCAATGTTATGGAACAGAGAAGGATTTTTTGAACAGGTTCAACAGCACCTCCTTTTTCCGTTGGTAAGCTAACTTGACAAGCAGGTTGTATTTTGGGAAAAAAAGTAGAACGCAACTTCTCATTCATTTTCAGCTCAACCATGCTGTATTATTGCTCCTCATAAACCCTAGCATGCATTTCAAAAATGCGTTTTCACACGAATAAAGAATAGTAAACATTAAAAGCAGATAAAACGCATTTTCCTAAGGGCGTTCATAGTTTTGCACTCCCCCATACCAACTATTCTTCATGTTTTCCAAATTCAGGAGGACGCTATGGATTCAGATCCAAAGCGCATGCTCAGGACACCGCTTCCCTTACAGGGGTTGCTGCTGTGGCAAACAGGTGGGCTTGTTATGCTGTCTGGTGTGGTAGCTGCGTGGCATCCTTGGTCGGGTTGTATTTTTGCTTTGCTCATTTTTTGGCTAGATACTCGTGCGCGTAATTTTGCGGTTGTGACTAGTCTTTTTTGTTGTTTACTGATTGGTTTTTTATGGGGAAACCGGTCAGTAATATCTTTGCACGCGCATTTATCCAAACCACTCCCTGCTTGGGCTTTAACAGGAAAAGAGGTTTTGATAGAGGGAAAAATTCGCAGCGTACAAGGCCTCGTTGACAATCGTTTGCGTTTGATTCTTGAGGATGTTCACCCTGTGAATATACAAAAAGAACAAGGGTTAACCCCTTTGCCCGGCGCACTGGCTTGGACACGGGAAGGTAGCTTTCTTCATGACTTTGACTCGCCTTCCATGTTGCCGGGCCAATATGTACAAGCAAGATTGCAAATCCGAGGCCTCCCACCTTTTTATCCAGAGCGTTCCTTTAACAGTGCCATGTATTGGGGCCGCCAAGGTGTGAGTGCTCTTGCTTGGTCAAGGACCGGTAATGATGAGCATATACAAGTATCAGGCAAGGCTGATCCAATCTTTCTTTGGCGAGAAAACATACGTCAAGCAGTTCTTCAACAATTTAAAACCCTGTATCCGCAAAAGGAAGTCCACAAGCGCGGCTATGGGCAATCAGCGCTATCTGCTCCTCATGGTTGGGGCGTTGTTGTGGCTTTGATTTTTGGTGACAGGCGGTATCTTGGGCAAGATGACAGCCAAATATTTGCCCATGCAGGTTTAGCACATTCTTTAGCCCTTTCCGGTCAACATCTTGCTGTGGTTGGTCTGTTCGCTCTTATGCTGGCAAAGCTCTGTGCCGGTAAGAACGGGAAGAACTATACCGTAATTACACAGCGGCTTATGATGTTGGCATTGAGTGTACCACTTGTTGCTCTATATTTATGGCTAGGAGCTGCTCCCCCTTCGCTTGTTAGGGCTGCGATCATGCTTGCCGTTCTGGTTTATTGCACCTTTACAAAACGCATCAGCACTACGCTGGACGCCGTGCTTTTTGCATTTTTTGTCTTTGTACTGGTTGATCCAACCTTGTTGTTTGATACGGGCTTGCGGCTTTCGTTTGCAGCTGTGGCAGGGATTGTTTTACTCATGCCGCTGTTTATGCGTCGTCTGTACCGTTTGCGCGGTTTCACAGACGACTATAGACGCAGAACCTATCAAGCCCCAAGTCCGCCCATGAAAATCATTCGCACCATCCTTTTTATTATGGGGTCTGTTCTTGCATGTTCTTTTGCAGTGCATGTTGCCTCAGGTCCCTTGATGATGTGGATTTTTGGGCGCATGACACCGTGGGGCGTGCTCAATGTGTTCTGGTTACCCGTACTTGGTGCGTGGGTTTTGCCCTTTGCGTTTGGTGGTATTTTGTTGCTTACTCCTGCGGCCCTCTTTCCAAACCTTATGGAAACATGGCTTTTGTTCCCAAGCTATTTAGGAAGGCTTTGCCTTTGGTTGGCAGCTGAACCTTGCCATTGGCTTATGCGTGGTTTGGAAAGCCTTGATTCGTCTGGCATGCTTAAGTCCTTTTGGGGGATGCGTCCGCATTGGACAGCGATTTTTGGGGTGGCATGCCTTTTTTTAGCTTTTTGTTTGCTGATTCGCAGGCCTAAACCAACAGATACAACCATGCACGATTTTCCCTTTGTCGCTGTGCGTAAACTATTGTTTGTCGGTGCGTGTTTGCTTTGTGTGGGCCCATTATTACGCGCAAAGGACAGCTTGTATTCTAAAGCCTCTTTGCACATGCTGGACGTGGGACAAGGTCAAGCCATAGTTATTGAAGGGCCAGGGCAAGACAAGACACTTGTCGATGGTGGCGGACTTTTTTCTCACCGATTTGATACGGGTAGGGATATTATTACTCCTTGGCTTACGCACAACAAGCCTTTACGTATCCAAAACCTTATGCTTTCTCATCCTCATACAGACCATATTCGAGGGCTGCTTTTTTTGGCAAAAGAAGCTCGTGTTGATGCAGTGATGATGCCAAGCAACCTTATGGCATCTCCATCCAGCCGTGCAGGTCAGTGGTTACAGGAATTAGAACAAATTGCTGCGCAGCGTCATATTCCAACGCATATTTTGAGCGAAGGCCATGAAATCGTGCTTTCAGCAAACCTTGTGCTTGAGGTGCTTTATCCTCCTCCGCGCAAGGCCATGTATGGCAACGACAGTATGATAGTGCGCCTTGTGCAGCTTGTGCAATCGCCTGTAACACAACAAATAAAGCGAGAAGGCTTGGCCTTGCTAACAGGTGATGCACCTAAAGACGCGTTAAACGAACTTGTGCATTCAGGTAAAGATTTGCGCGCGACAGTGCTTGTGGCACCGCACCACGGTTCAGACAGCAATTTTGTGCCGGCTTTTATTAAGGCTGTCGCTCCAACAGAAGTTTGGGTCAGTTGTAGCAAATACAATAGCTACAGTTTTCCCGGAAAAGACTTACAGTTTTTTTTACGCCAGCAAGGAATTGTATTGCGAACAACTGCCAACGAAGGAAACCTTGCAAAACACTGGTAACTTGCGCTTTACGCAATTTTATTAGCAGGTTTTAGCCTGTTTACATAATATAAGCTACAGGTTATGGTAAAATTACCAGATACACTTTTTGTAACGAACAGGTAAAGCAAATGCAGATTCAGCTAAACGGAAAAAACCAAGATGTGGCAGAGGGCTGTACCCTTCTTTGTTTGCTTAAAAATTTGAAACTTGATGCAGCACGGGTTGTGGTTGAAGTTAATTCGCAGATAATCAAACCGGATCTTTTTGCCACAACGCGCTTGCAGGAAAACGATAAACTAGAGCTTTTACACTTTGTCGGTGGTGGATAGTCTGATGTGAGCGTAGCAGGCGTTTGTTGTAAAACCAGAACATCTATCTGTGTTTTTTGGATTTTTACACAAGGCCTTGACAAAAGATTTGTATTTTCCACAAACAATGAGAACACGAACAGGTCAGGATTATTCATGAATACCGATCCCCTTATTATTGCCGGACAAGAACTGTCCAGCCGACTGTTTATTGGCACAGGTAAATACGGCAACGACGCACTTATTTTACCGGTTGCCAAAGCTTCTGGGTCAGAGGTCATCACTGTGGCCTTGCGCCGCGTTGATATGTCTGCAAGCGAAAACAATATTTTGCAACATATCCCCGAAAATATGCGCTTGCTGCCCAACACTTCAGGAGCCAGAACCGTAGAGGAGGCCGTGCGCATTGCTCGATTGGCAGAAGCTGCAGGTTGTGGCAATTGGGTGAAGATTGAAATCATTTCAGACAGCCGCTACCTTTTACCGGATGGCTATGCCACAGCAAAGGCCACGGAAATTTTGGCTGCTGAAGGTTTTGTGGTTTTGCCTTATGTGAACGCTGATTTATATGTTGCCAGAGACCTTCATAACGCAGGCGCTGCGGCTGTGATGCCGCTTGGCGCGCCCATTGGCACCAATCGCGGCTTGCGGACAGAGGAAATGATCCGCATACTTATTGATGAAATCCCATTGCCCATCATTGTGGATGCAGGTATCGGCAAACCGTCTGAGGCCTGCGCAGCCATGGAAATGGGGGCGGCGGCTTGTCTTGTGAATACGGCCATTGCCACGGCGCAAGACCCTATAAGCATGGCAGCTGCCTTTGGTGAGGCTGTTCGGGCCGGTCGTAAAGCCTTTCTTGGGGGGACGGGGCCCGTGCTGACGGGTGGCGCTTCGGCCTCTTCACCTCTTGCAGACTTTTTGCAAGAGGCATGAGATATACCATGAAAAATACTGAAAAAAGTTTTTATCCCGTGTTGCAAGCGTGGCCGCGTGCTAGCATAGAGTCTTTCTTACAAACAGCAACATCCGCCCAGGTTATGGGGGCCATTGCCAAGGCAGAAAAGGGATTGCGCTTAACGCCCCATGATTTTTTGGCCCTTTTGTCTCCTGCTGCAGAGCCTCACCTTGAGGCTATGGCTAGTGTGGCGAAGAGTTGTACGTTGCGCACCTTTGGGCGAACGGTCCAGCTTTTTACACCGCTGTATCTGGCTAACTATTGCACAAATAAATGTGTGTATTGTGGATTTAATACAAGCAATGCCATAGGGCGAAGCCGTTTAAGCCCTGAAGAAATCGAGCGCGAAGGACAGGCTATAGCAAGCACAGGACTTCGCCATATTTTGTTGCTTACAGGTGACGCGCGTAAAAAAAGCAGTCCCGAATATATTGCAGAGGCAGCAAGGATATTGCATCCCATGTTTGCCGGTATTGGTGTTGAAGTGTATTCCATGGAAGAAGAGGAATACGTCTTGTTACGCGAGGCAGGGGTTGATTCTCTCACCGTGTTTCAGGAAACATACAACGAATCCTTGTATGCAGAGCTGCATCCTGCAGGTCCTAAGCGCAACTTTTTGTTTCGCCTTGATGCGTTACACAGGGGGGGGAAAGCTGGTTTACGCGCCCTTAATGTGGGAGGGCTTTTGGGGCTTGATGATTGGCGCTGCGAAAGCTTTTTTACAGGCCTGCACGCCAACTGGTTGCAGCAGCAACACCCTTCAGCAGAGGTGGCTGTTTCTGTACCCAGAATGCGCCCCCATGCCGGAATGCCCTTTGAAGTTCAGTCGGTGACAGAGCGCAACCTTATCCACATCATCCTTGCCCATCGTTTGTTTTTACCCATGGCAGGCATCACGCTCTCATCGCGAGAACGCGCGCCTTTGCGTGATAAAATGTTGGGATTTGGGGTTACAACGGTTTCTGCAGGGGTATCAACCTTTGTGGGAGGCCATTGCGAAGAAAACGACGAAGACACCCCACAATTTGAAATCGCTGACAACCGCAATGTGCAGCAAATGGTTGAAGCCATACAACAACAAGGGTTTCAGCCTGTTTTCAAAAACTGGGAACCCTTAGTGGGGGCTCCTTTTGGAGCCAAGTAGTTTTGAATGCAAGCGGAAAAGCTCGCCAGCAAGCATAAAAACCTGCTAGGCGCGCAACAACCACATTGTATTTATCCATACCTATAAAATATATTTGCCAAGCTCCGTATCTGCTCGAACATCTGCCAAATGTTCTGTAATATGGTCTTTGTCAATAATTAAGGTGCTGCCAGCCTTTTCAGGGGCACAGAAGGAAATATCCGTAAGGATTTTTTCCATAATGGTGTGTAGGCGACGCGCCCCGATGTTTTCGTTCTGGGCATTGACTTCGGCAGCAAAGGCAGCGATTTCGCGCAGGCCCTCGTCTGTAAAGGTGATGTTCACGTTTTCTGTCCCCAGCAGGGCTTCATATTGCCGTGTAAGTGCGTTACTGGGTTCTGTGAGGATGCGATAAAATTCTTCACGTCCCAAGGATTCAAGCTCGGCACGAAGGGGAAAGCGGCCCTGCAGTTCCGGTATAAGGTCTGCCGGTTTGGACATGTGAAAGGCCCCTGCCGCCACAAAGAGCATGTGGTCTGTTTTAACCATGCCGTATTTTGTGTTTACCGTGCTGCCTTCCACAATGGGCAAAAGGTCGCGCTGTACGCCTTCACGTGATACATCGCCAGACCTGTGCTGTGTGCTGCTGGCAAGCTTGTCTATTTCATCTATAAATACAATGCCCATCTGTTCTACGCGCTCACGGGCCAGCTCTACTATTTTGTCTTCATCCACAAGCTTTGCCAGCTCGTCCTCCACAAGGTGTGCATGGGCGGCTTTAACTTTTATTTTTCTGCGTTGTGTTTTGGTTGGAAACATTTTGCCAATGGCGTCTTGCATCTGGGCGCCCATCTGTTCCATGCCGGGCATACCCATAATGCCTATTTGGGGGGCTTGTTGGCGTACTTCGATTTCTACTTCGCGATCGTCAAGGTGCCCGATACGGAAAAGGTTGCGCAGCTTTTCTTTTGTGCTTTCCCTTGATTCGCTGCTGTTTCCCGGTAATAAAAGCTCGATGAGTTTGTCTTCTGCGGCAAGTTCTGCTTTTTCGCGAACCTTGGCATTTTCTTCGTTGCGAACCAGGCTGATGCCTATTTCCATAAGGTCGCGAATCATGGATTCCACATCACGCCCCACATAGCCCACTTCGGTATATTTTGTGGCTTCAACCTTGATGAAGGGCGCGTGGCACAATTTGGCCAAACGTCTGGCTATTTCTGTTTTGCCAACGCCTGTGGGGCCCATCATGATGATGTTGCGTGGCGCGATTTCTTCGCGAAGCTCTGCTGGCAGGTGCTGTCTGCGCCAACGGTTACGCACAGCGATAGCTACCATGCGTTTGGCTTGCTCTTGTCCGATAATATATTTGTCCAGCTCTGCGACAACTTCGCGAGGGGTAAGTTCGTTCATGATTAGCTCCTGCTGTGTGAATTTCACAAGGCTTAAGGCGATTTTTTATGAAAAAAGTTGTATTCAACAATAATAGATAGGCTTTGACAAAAAGCAAGGGCGCGTACAAAAATTTACGCCCTAAGGACGGCTTATCGTTCCCTAGAGCGTAAATTTTGTGAAAGGTGTATGCAAAGCACTGATAGGTCTAATGGTATAGCCTGCGATGCAGTATTTTGTTTTGTTTACTAAATAACCTTACTTAGGGCGTATTCTAAAATGCCTTCGGCACCTGCTGCGCGTAAACGAGGAATAAGGTCACGAACAAGGCCTGTGCCCACCACTGTTTCCACCGAAAGCCATGTGCTGTCACGCAAAGGAGAAACTGTCGGAGAGTTAAGTGCAGGTAAAAGGTCTAAAATAGTATTAAGACTGCTTGCAGGGGCGTTGAGCTTAAGGCAGACAAGGGATTCTGCCCTTAATGCTCCTTGCAATAACAGGTCGAGTTGTTCGATTTTACGCCGTTTTTCTGGATCAGCCCAAGTTTTTTTGTTGGTAATAAGCACGGTGTTGGTGAGTAAAACTTCGGCAATAACACGTAAGCCATGGGCACGTATTGTTGTTTCTGTTTCTGTAACTTCCACAATGGCATCTGCCAAGCCTTCTACTACCTTGGCTTCTGTGGCTCCCCAAGAATAATTGATGCTGACCGGAATGTTACGCTCTTCAAAAAAGCGTGTGCTCACGCCAAGCAATTCTGTGGCTACGCGCTTTCCGGCCAAATCTTCGGGCTTTTGATAGGGGGAATCACCGGCTACAGCTAAAACCCAGCGAGCTGGGCGGTTGGATACCTTTGAATAGACAAGGTCGCTGACAATATGCACATCTGTTTTGCTTTCCAGAACCCAATCTTTGCCTGAGAGGCCTACATCAAGGATGCCGTCTTGAATATAATGAGGTATTTCTTGCACGCGGCACAAGCGCGCGGTGATTTCAGGGTCATTGATTTCGGGGAAATAGTTACGTGCATGGGTGCGAATTTTCCAGCCGGCACGTTCAAAAAGGTCTAAGGTGGCAGATTCTAAAGAGCCCTTGGGAAGGCCTAGCTTGATAAGAGGTGCTTGTGTCATGGTATACCTAAACGGGTTAATGGTGTTATGAGAACGAACGGGGTGGACCTTGATAACTGTTTTGCCTTTGCAGGTTTAGTGCGGATACAATTCTGTTATTGTGCCGTCGCACAGCTCACGATAAAAACAGCTGCGTGCCCCTGTGTGGCAGGCAGCTCCGCCTATTTGTTCAATGCGCAATACCACGGCGTCAGAGTCACAATCAAGGCGGATTGATATAATTTTTTGAATGTTGCCGGATGTGCCCCCTTTGTGCCAAAGGCATTTGCGACTGCGGCTGTAATAGTGGGCTTCGCCTGTGGCTAGGGTTTTTTCCCAGGCTTCCTCGTTCATCCAGGCGAGCATGAGCACTTCGCCTGTAACATGGTCTTGCGCTACGGCAGCAATCAAGCCGTTGCTTTTGGAAAAATCAGGTGTAAAATCCATGCAGTCCTCAATACATACATTATATGACAATATCGTGTCACAGCGCACAAAATGTGTGCGCTGTCTTTGTTACAAAAGGGAGCGAGCCGAAAAACATTGTGGCGCTCCCTTTAAAATGTCAAAAACCATACGCCAGCCATTGCGTTTGCCGGCGTACAGCCTTTGCTTATATAAGCTTTGCGTCGCTAAGAGCCGTGCGCAGCTTTTCAAGGTTTGCAGGTTGCAGAGGAACAAGGGGGAGGCGGAACTCAAGCTCCATTAACCCCATAAGGGCAAGGGCAGTTTTAACAGGGATGGGGTTGGTTTCATAGAACATGGCCCTGTCAAGCGGTGCAAGAGCATAATGCAGGCGGCGAGCTTCCTCAAGGTTGCCTTTGAAAAAGGCATTGCATTGTTCGGCAACCATGGCCGGCGCAATGTTGGATGTGACTGAAATCACACCTGCCCCGCCAATAGAAAGGATAGGCAATACGGTAAAATCGTCACCTGACAAGATGCTGATCTTGCCGTTACATTGTTCAAATACGTCGGATATTTGAATAAGGTCTGCCGTTGCTTCTTTGATACCAACAACATCAGGCACTTCGCGCACAAGACGAGCCACTGTGGGGGGCAACATGTTGCACCCTGTGCGGCCCGGCACATTGTATAAAATAGTAGGGATGGATACTTCGTCAGCAATAGCTTTAAAGTGTTGGAACAAGCCTTCTTGCGTGGGTTTGTTGTAATAGGGGGTGATGTGCAGAACAGCATCTGCGCCCACGTTTTTGGCAAACTTTGTCAAGCGGATAGCTTCAAGGGTATTGTTAGAGCCTGCGCCTGCAATAACGGGCACGCGTCCTTTGACTTGATCAACGCAAATTCGGATAACTTCCTCATGCTCTTCATGGCTTAACGTGGCAGATTCCCCAGTGGTGCCACAGGGGACAACGCCATGGATTCCTTGAGTTATTTGCCATTCAATAAACTCGCGATACTTTTCTGTATCAATGTGACCATTTTTGAATGGGGTCACTAGTGCTGTAAAAGCTCCTTGAAATTGCATACGGCCTCCTTTTCCTAGGCACAAACAAATAGAGCCGTAATGTACGACTGCTTTAAGAAAAAATAGCATGAACTTTTTTGAGCGTCAAAGGGGTAAAGGCTAAAAAGTACCGCAATTTTTTTGCAACATATGGTGTAATGCCGAGCTCAGGCTACAGAAGTGCGTTTGAGATAGTTTTTGTGTTTATGAAGATGAAGGAATTTTTTCATGAGAAGATGTTTGCATAAGCTCATTGGGGGTGGTGTTTTGAAAAAAACGAACAAGCAGCTCTCTGCGGTTGCGAGATTGGGTTTTTCGTAAAAGCTGGCGGATATGAACCTTGAGCGTGTTGGCAGAAATAAACAATGTAGCACAGATAGCTTCGGTATCAAGGCCATCAACCATAAGAGTGAGCACTTCTTTTTCTCGAGGAGAAAGGTTGTATGGCGCAACAAATTGGTCTAATTGTGTTGTCGTGCGCTCATCAGGTGCGATTTTTGTTTTTTCAGGCTGTTGGGGTTTGTGTAGGGCAAGGTGGTCTGATATTTGGGTTTGATCGTACACCCAGTAGATCATAAATCCTACTGAAAAGAGCAAGACAACGCCAAGCAAAAGATACGGTGTGTTTGGTGAAGCCAAAGCGCTGCTTCGATAAAGTATTATGGTGATGGCCCCCTGTAAAACCTGTACAAATCCAGGATGGGCCCATTTTAACGTGGTGTTTTCTTGAGCGCGGGAAAGCACAAGGGCAAGACAAACATAAATACCTGAATGGATGGTAAGTTCCAATGCGTAGATCATGCGGTAAGCAACAAGAACATTGATTTCTGTTTGGCCTATGGCAACGCTGGTTATAAGGGCTAACAACAAGATGGTAATCAAAATAGCAGTGGTTTGGACCGTGCGACGATCAAACAAAAACCCTGCCAATGGATACCCTATCCAAACGATCATTTGAACAGGGTTGATTAAAGAAAAGTCAACGAGTTGTTCACGATAAAACAAAATGTCCAGCAGCGTGCTAAACACAAACAGCAACGCACTTACCAAGACAATAGCGCCAAGCCTTATTTGCATTCCAGGAAAAGGAGAGCTTGGCTTTACCGTTGTGGGTTTGTGGAGCTGAGCCATGCTCGCAAAAAGGGCGAATGGGGCTAAAAGCCACGTGAGCAGCCCTCCGTCAAGATTTTGGAGCGTCAGCAGCAAAAAAACCCACAACCCATTGCCCAAAGCCAAAGCCACACCAAGCATTAAGCCGGGGTAGTGTGCCTCGCGCATGAGCTGTCGCAACATGGCAGGAAACAAAAGGCCTGAAATAAAAGCTGAGGTAAAATAGCCGGATAAAGGAAGAAGGTTTTGGGACACCGCAGCGCTTGTGATGACTCCCCCAAGGCCTAGGGCTAGGGTCACAATGGTCGTTAGCCACGCTGTTTGGCGTAAAACACGAGGAGTGACCAGGGTGGCAAAAATACCGCATAAAACACCAAGCATAGTAAAATCAAGTACAGACAATAAAGGAGTATCGTCAGTAATCGGCGGTATGGCCGTTGCACTGGCGTATCCAATGGTGAAAAACAAGCTGAGTCCCAGTAATGGGGCTCCTGTTTGGCAAAGTATACGTATCATGGTTGCCGTACTTGCCTTGTGACAACAAATGCATAGGGTGCTAGCAGTTGTTTGCTGTTACAGGCGTGTGTGTTTGTTGTGTTTGATGTAAAACCCTTGTGGGTTTAGTGCGCTCCCTTCACCTGTTCATGGCTTGCTTGCCGTTTGGACGTATTGAATTATTGCTTTGCTTTACCCCTTGGGCGGCGAAGTGGTTTGCTGTAAGCATGATCAGCCAGTCTGCCCATTTCGTGCAGGCGTTGATCAACAAGGGCGTACAGCGACCCCTTGCTAAAGCTTCCGTTTTTAAGCTGTCGTCCTGCAGTCATGCCTGTGAGCAGCTCAAGGGCTTCGTTAATGTGGTTGACAGGATAGATTGCAAAAAGCCCGTTGCTCACTGCCTCTACAATTTCGGGTGGAAGCATGAGGTGGTCTACATTGTCGTAGGGGATGATGACGCCTTGTTGTCCGCTTAGTCCGCGGCGTTTACAAACATTGAAAAAACCTTCTATTTTACGCGAAACACCGCCTACAGCCATGATTTGTCCGGACTGGCTCACAGCACCTGTGAAGGCTAAGGATAGGCGCAAGGGAACCTCGGAAATAGCAGACAACAGGGCCGCTAATTCAGCACCTGACGCAGAGTCACCTTCAACGCCTGCATAGTTTTGCTCAAAACACAAACTTCCCGTAAGCACCAAAGGTTTATTGCGAGCAAATTGATCCACAAGATAACTTTTAAGAATCAACATGGCCTTGGTGTGGATGGGGCCACCAAGCTCTGCTTCACGTTCAAGGTCAATGATACCGCCGTGACCAACTCCTACTGTACAGGAAATTTGATGGGGAAGGCCAAATTCAAAATCCCCATACCATGTGACGCTAAGTCCATTAACTCTGCCTACAGCTTCACCGCTTGTGCGCACCTTGATCATTTCGCGATCGTATTCTTCCATGTACAGCTCTTCTACAAGGCTGGCCCTATATTTTCGGTCATCTAGCGCGGCATTTAAGTGTTGTCTTTCCACAGCCGTGGCGTTGTCGCGACGAGCTAGGGCTGTTGCCTCAATCATAACATCTTTGAGTACCGGAAACATGAGCGATAGCTTGCGTTGGTCATCTATAAGGCGTGAACCGTGTTCAACAAGGCCTGCAAGGGCTTCTTTGGTAAATGTTAAAAGCTTGGCTTCGTCAATGATGCGGGCCAAACGCACAAGCCATGCCCGAATGGTGCTGGCGGTGCGTTCTGTGGTTGTGCTCATGTGCGCTTTTATTTTGAACAGCTTAAAAAATCGTGGATCATGGACAAGTAGGGTTTCGTACAGGCCTTCATCGCCAACAAGGATCACTTTAAGTCGCAGGGGCAGAGCTTCAGGCTCAATTCCCTTGGTGCGCGCCATTTCCGGCCCGTCGGTGTTTTCTTCAAACCTGGCAAAGCCGGAACGAAGGGCGCGCAAAAGCCCTTCCCATGCTTGGGGGTGTTGCAAAATGTCTTCCACGTTGATGACTAAAAAACCGCCATTGGCCTTGTGTAAAGACCCTGCTTTTATAAGTGTAAAATCGGTTACCAGAGCCCCCATTTCTGATTCGCGTTCAATGTTGCCCAGAAGATTGCTGCTTGTTGGGTGTGATTCTACAATAACAGGGGCTCCGCGCTGTTGGGAATTGTCTACAAAAACATTCACGTCATAACGGCTGGATTCGTCGCTAACAGGCCCATCCAGTAACAGATGTCCTGTTTGTGGCGGCTGATCGCGGGACAAAAAATAATCAGGATTTTCCAATATATCGTTTTGTAGAGCACTAAAAAATTGCTGTAATCCTTCGTTATCAGGGTCAATCTTGGTCGTGCGCTCAATAACAGGGCGCAGCACAGCTTCCAAAACCTCAGCTACAGCTTCACGGTCAAGGCCGCGCTCGTCTGAGCGAAGCACTTGTTCGGCACTGTTGAGTTTGCGTACCATGCCGGACATGGTGCGCAGTAAAAGATCGCTTTTTTGTTTAAAACCTTGCTTTATGCCACTGTCCAGTCGTTCAAATTCTTCCTCATTGATGCGCTTGCCTTCTACAAGTGGGTAAAGGGTCAAGGATCCTTGTTCATCCATGTCAAGGTTAAAACCGTGACCCACAGCCATTTTGTTCATTTCGCGTAAAAGCTTGGAACGGGTTTTATGGAATTTATCTTGAATTTCACCGCGCCGTTTGACAAAGGTGTTGTTCTCAAGAAGTGATGGCAGCTCTTTACGGACGGCTTGCAGAGCTTTTGCCAAAACAGCACGAAACTTACGTCCTTGCCCTGCCGGCAAGGTGATAAGTTTTGGTTTGTCCGGTTCTTCAAAATTGTTAACGTATAACAGATCAGGTGGAGCGTCTGCTTTAGCTGCACGCGGTGTTAAAAATTCACGCAGCATATACGTGCGTCCAAGGTTAGGACTGCCTGAAAGGTAGACATTGTAACCTTGGTCTTCAATTTGTAAGGCAAGCTCCAAAGCCTTGAGCGCGCGCGGCTGAGGCAAGGGGCGACGGGTTCCGCTACGTGGAATGTGATCACTGTTTTGCCATGGGATACGTTCCGCAGGGCATGTTGCACATAAGTTTGATGGGGAAAGAGCTTTTATTTTAGGCATAACATACTACTTGTTGTAAGATGTCTGGAACACGAAACGTTGATACACAACCTACATCATAAAAAAAGAGAACACCATAAAAATAACAAGGCGATAACACAGAATTCAGACTAAAAGGGGTGAGGTTGTATCCCTACTTAACCTCATACACTTCTTGTAAGATTTCCTTGCCACCTGCCTCAAACACTTCTTTTGCCAAGGCAAGTCCAATTTCGGACGCGTGTTCTCGCAACCCCGTAATGGTGCGTCGTAGCACTTTTGTACCGTCCACGCTGGCCACAAGCCCTTCAAGGGTAAAAGACGTGGTGTCAAGCATGACAGCGTGACCGCCAATGGGGATTTGGCAACCCCCGTCAAGGCCCGCCAAAAAGCTACGTTCTGCTTCAACACATACGCGAGTGTCTGCGTGATCTAAAAACGCTATGGCCTCTTTAAGGTCGCTGCGTTCAGCCATGTATTCGATACCCAAGGCGCCTTGCCCTGCGGCAGGAATAAAATTTGGTTGCTCTAAACGCTCCTCAAAAGGAAGGGTAATGTTAAGGCGTTTCATGCCGGCCGCTGCCATGATAATGGCGGAAAACTGCCCTTCTTCAAGTTTGCGCAGGCGTGTATCCACGTTGCCACGCAGCGACATAACGGTAAGATCTGGGCGAAGACGCAACACCTGAGCTTGGCGGCGCAAGCTGCTTGTGCCCACAACGGCTCCTGCAGGCAAAGAGCTTAACGAGGGCCACTTGTACGAAAGGAAAAGGTCCGCAGAATCTTCTCGACACGGCATGGCTCCAAGGGTCAGCCCTTCGGGTAGCACCATGGGGACATCTTTCATGCTGTGTACGGCAAGGTCTGCCTTGCCTGTTAAAAGGGCGTCTTCAATCTCTTTAACAAACAGGCCTTTGCCTCCAACCTTGGACAAGGGCACATCTAAAATAATATCCCCGCGCGTTTTAATGACGTTCAGATCCACAGAAAGGTTTGTATAGCGTGTCAGAAGTGCGTTTTTGACAAATTCTGCTTGCCAGAGAGCTAGCCTGCTTCCTCTGGTGGCAATGGTTATGTGGCGAAGAGATTTCATGCTAATCCTATTGCTGCCTGCATCATGGGCAGGGGGCGGCGTTCAATGTGTTTCTAAAAAAAGCGCATGGTCATGTTTGTCTTGTACAGAGATCGTTTATGGAGCGCTTTTGTTGTACGACCTTGGCAACGTAAAGGGCATCAATGGCAGGAAACACAATGGCTGCCAATGCAACCTTCGCACCTTTTTGTTTTACTGCCTGAGTGAGAATCCAGCCTGTTCTTTTCTGTTGCATGTGTGGCTGTAAAAATAACTTGTTCTGTGTTGGCAGAAAGGCAAAAGGGGCAACTGGCACGACTGCTTCCTGAAACAGGCCCTTCAAAACGGTTAGCACAATCACGACAGCGAAAATTATGAATATTCATACCATGTTTTCCTTATGATATATACTTGTTAAACATCCTTTCTTTTTTAGACACGCATGCTGATTGCACAAGGTGGCAACAAGCTACAGGGCTGTTAATGGCAAGAGGCGCAATTACCGCCTGCGCATCCTCCACATTTTCCGGAAGAGGTGCCTGAGGCGGAATCCGGCGTATAGCTTCCTGTGGCACACGTGCTTTGGATGCGGCATGCTGAGATAAGCCGCTCGGTCTTGACAGAAAGGCAAGAAGGACATGCAGGAAGGGTGTCGCCCGAAACAAGTTCTTCAAAGCGGCTAGCACAAGCATGGCATTGAAATTCAAATAAAGGCATACAATATATTCCTTATGATATACAGTTGTTAAGCTTCCAGCTGGGCCTTAATGGCCATGACATTTTCAAAGAGGTAATGGTCGGTAAGCGCGCACAGCAAATGTCCTATTGTGGCATGGATTTCCTGTATAATGGGCGTGTGGCTGTGTGGCACATCCAAAAGCAGGTCACAAAGGCTGCCCAATTGTCCACCGCCGGCACCTGTCAGGGCAATGATAACCATGTTTTTACGGCGTGCAACCTTTGCAGCTTCAAGAATGTTGGGGCTGTTACCGGAAGTGCTCATAACTAACAGCACATCGCCAGGCTTGCCAAAGGCTTCTACCTGCTTGGAAAAAACTTGCTCATAGCCAAAGTCATTGCCAATGGCAGTCAGCACAGATGTATCTGTAGATAGAGCCATAGCCGGCAAAGGAGGCCGATCTATAATGAATCGATTGACAAATTCCCCAGCCCAGTGTTGGGCATCGGCAGCGCTTCCGCCGTTTCCGGCAAGGAGGAGCTTACCGCCGCGTCCAATGGCAACAGCCATGTGTTTAGCTGCGGTATCAATATGGTCTGCACGAGCTGCAAAATATTCAAGGCGCAAACGCGCGCCTTCTTCAGCATGTTGTTTGATAAGCTCTTGGGCAGTAGTCATAATAATCCTTATGTGGTAAAGTTTTGTGTTGCAAGAATACGCTAAAGACGGGCAGGTGACAATATGCCCATAAGGCGCACAGCTACAAGCGGGTACACTAGGCAAATGGCCTGTTCAGGCGCCTTTTGATAGCAAAGGGTATATGTTTTGTGTGTCTTTTTTGTTAAAATATTACATATGTTAGCTTGTTATCTTGTGAAGAGATACTTTTTAAGATATTGGGCAAAACAATGTTTTAGAGGACTTTACTTTTTTTCATGCCTCGTGTAAAAGCTTCACGTTAAATAGTATAGAGCTTTCCACGTGCCATGAGGAAAAAGGTGCTTTATACTGCCTTGAGGAGGTTTCACTTGAATCAGAATGATTTGGAATTTTTCCGTAATCTTCTTGCAACAATGCTTGAAGAGGCCCAACAAAAAGGCGATACCACACTGGAAGATTTGACCGATAGCAATGAGCTTTTTGCTGATCCGGCAGACAGGGCTTCGGCTGAGTCAGACCGCGCTTTTACCTTGCGTATTCGGGACAGAGAACGTCGCCTTATCCGTAAAATTCAGGCCGCAGTACAGCGAATTGAAGATGGCAGCTATGGCATTTGCGAAGATTGTGGTGATGATATCAGTATTCCACGGCTAAAGGCTAGGCCAGTGACAAAGCTTTGTATCAATTGCAAAAGCCGTCAAGAAGAGGGCGAGTCTTTACGCGGAGAATAAAAAAACCGCGTATAGCAGGCTATATACGTAATTTTTTGCGACACAAACTTTTTTTGGTATAGGCTTACGTCTTTCCAGCTCTTGTAGTTCGCGCACAAAACAGAATTGCCCTAGGCAGCTGTTAAGGTTGGTGCTTTGTTATAACGACCTAGCACCTATTGGGAATACGCAAGCTGTGTAAGTATAGCTTGTTCAAGACATGGTTAAAAGGTTGCCTATGGATTGCCATGTGTTTCGCCGTGCTTGTCAGGAGCTCGTTGTTGCGCTGTTAGGTGCTAGAATCGAAAAAATCCACCAAATAGCCGAACATACACTTCAAATAGCAATCTACACGCACCACCAAAAAAAATACCTTCAGTGTCGAACGGGGCGTTCTGTTTCGTCCTTTATCATGGTTTCAAGCCACAAAATGAACAGCGGAATAGAACCTCCCGCTCCTGTCATGCGGCTGCGCAAGCATCTTTCCGGTCGTCGCCTTATCGATGCTCGAGTGGATTGGATCGGGCGCGCGCTTTTTTTCTGCGCTGCAAACAATAGCGAACATGGCGGTATGCCCACATGGTTTGAAATAAACCTGCGCGAAGGTGTGCGTCTTTTGCCTTTTGGTGATACGGCGATGTTACCAAGTGAAGACGAACAGCCCTTGCTTTGGCCGGCTAACATTCTTTCTACCCTCATCGACTCAGATAAAGCACAAGAATTACAAGAGATTTGGCGACAATGGCCTGCGTTTTCTCCGTCTTTGCGGCGTACCTTGGTAGGCATGTGTTCAGAAAATCCCATTGATGGGCCTAAAGATGCCGAAGCCTTATTGTGCGACCTACAGTATGGCGGAGGAGATCTGTTTGGCTATAAGGATGAACAGGGAAAAAAAACACTTTGGGCATGGCCTTTGCCTTCTTCTTTACGAAAGCATGCTCATGAACATGTATTTGAAAACGCGCTGGAAGCCTTAACGTTTGTGGGTGAACAAAGCATCCTTAGCAAGGCTGGCACAGAGCAGCAGGCGCACGTTGACAAATCGCGCAAGGCAGAGCTTTCGCGCCTTGAACGCTTGCTGCGTAAATTTGATGACGAAGAAGCTCGCCTTCAAAAAATGGCAGACGCACAACAAGACGCCTTAGCCTTGCAAAGAGAACTGTTCCTTTTTGCCCCTGAGGAAAAAAGGGAAGCCGTGCAAACAACCATGACCGAACCTTTGCGAGAGATTGCGTTAAACCCCCGTTTGACGGTGCGCGAAAACATGGCGGCTCTTTTTCACAAAGCTGCCAGAGGGCGAAGAGGGCTAGCCATGCTCAGCCCAAGACGCGAACAGGTGCAAGCAGAGCTTGCTAACGCGCAGGCCAATATGACCATGCAGGCCTTGCCAAAACGTGTGAAAACAAAACCTTTGCAAGGCAAACACAATAGGCAAGAACGCAAGCACACGCTCCCTAAAAACATCCAATGCTTTCAATCGTCAGACGGCTTTACCTTATATAGAGGACGAGACGCCAAGGGCAATGCCCTTTTGCTTAAACTTGGGGCCGCCCATGATTTGTGGCTGCATACCGGCCTTGGTACAGGTGCCCATGTGCTCATTCGTCGAGACCATCCTGCCCATGAAGTCCCTGACTTGACCCTGCAAGAAGCAGCTATTCTGGCAGCCAACAAAAGTATTTTTCAACAAGCCCTACGAGCAGAGGTCATGGTGGCAGAAGTGCGTCATGTGCGCCCCATGAAGGGGGCCAAGGTGGGCATGGTGCGTATTGATAAACAGCTCCCTTCTATACCTGTGCAGCCTAATATGGAGCTGGAAAGTAGCCTCCTTAGAACAATGTAACGTTGAAATTTTTATTTTTAGCGTTTACTTTGGTGTTTACATGAGCACATGCGCTTATACCCTAACAGGCTATCCCAAAGGGTAACATGTTCTAACGTGGAACCGTTTTCCGTGGGGGCTCTGCATTGACGGAATCATTAGGCAAGGCTTAGTGTGGGCACGCAAGAAGATATTTTTTGACTGGTTGATATAGGCAGTTTTACAAGGAAGCATATGGAACATTCTTCGTGGGTCATTGGGTTTATTTTGGGTGCGGTACAGGGGTTGACCGAGTTTCTGCCGATCTCTTCAACGGGGCACTTGGTATTGTCTGGTGAGCTTTTGCATTTTACCGGTGATAAGGCCAAGGTTTTTTCCGTATCCATTCAGTTAGGATCGATTCTGGCTGTTGTATGGCTTTATTGGCCTAGGTTTTGGGGGCTTGTGACGCCTATTTTTGCCTCATTACGTGGGCAGTGTGTGGAAGAGTCCTTGCCGTTTTCCGGCTGGCGCGGCCTTTGGATGCTTTTGTTGACCACCTTGCCGCCTTCTATTGTTGGGCTTTTGCTTTATTCGTTTATTCAGGAGCTGTTTTCTCCGCTAGCTGTGGCTGCAGCCTTAGCAGTTGGGGCCTTGTGTATTTTTTATGTGGAATGGAAAAGCGAAAACCGCCAAGGGCAGGCCGTCTGCAGCTCCCTTGACGAGATGACGCCAAAGCTTGCCTTTGGAATTGGTTGTTGCCAATGTTTGGCCTTGTGGCCAGGATTTTCCCGTTCGGCCTCCACCATCATGGGAGGCATGCTTTTGGGGGCAAAGCGTGGGGTGGCGGCTGAGTATTCCTTTATTGCCGCTGTACCGCTCATGGTTGCTGCTACAAGCTATGCTATGCTCAAGCATTGGTCGCTGTTTTCGGCGGAAGATTTGCCTTTATTTGCCTCAGGCTTGGTGTCGGCTTTTTTGTTTGCCTTGATTGCGGTAAAAACCTTTATTCATTTTGTAAGGCGAGTCAGTTTGCGCCCTTTTGCTTGGTACCGCTTGCTATTGGCTGTAGTGGTGCTTTGGTATTTTTACTGATATACATACGATGTCCTTGGCGCCCCATGGGGATGCCATGAAAAACACCGTTTGTTGTTTGTCTTGTCTGCTCCTTGTCTTTTGATACGGTAAAGGCTATTTTTTAACGGCTATTGCAAAAGAGACGGGAGATTTTGTATGATTGCCTATGTAGAAGGCCCCTTGGTTCAGGTTACAGACAATAGTGTTGTGCTTAACACTTCAGGAGGTGTGGGCTATGAGGTCTACATCCCGGGACATTCATTAACCCGTCTTCCTGCTGTGGGGCAGCCTTTGGCCCTTTATACCGTGCATGTGGTACGCGAAGACGCTCAGGAATTGTTCGGGTTTGAAACGTGGGATGAGCGTAGCACTTTTTTAATACTTACCAGTATTTCCAAGGTGGGCGCGCGTACAGCCCTTGCCATGCTTTCTGTTTTTAGACCCGATGATTTACGCAATCTTGTTATTGATGACGATCCGGACAGCCTTACAAGGGTACCCGGTATCGGCAAAAAAACGGCCCAGCATATTTTTTTAGAGCTTAAATATAAGCTTAATATCAGCAGCGTATCGTCTACTACAGGAAGTGGGGCATCTAGTAAGGCAAGCTCTGTGTATAAGGATACGGTGACAGGATTGGCAGGGCTTGGCTATTCAGAAGAAGAGGCAGGGGGAATAGTTCGGCAGCTCCTCAAAGCAGATCCTGATCTGGATGTGAGCGAAGCTTTGCGCGCTGCCCTTAAATCCTTGGCTAAGGGGCGCTGATGACAATACCTGTACCTAGTGAAGAAACGTTGCGCCCGGGGGGCCTAGAAGAGTTCATAGGGCAAGAGGACCTTAGGGCGAATTTACGGGTTTTTCTCAATGCAGCCAAAGACCGAGGCCAGGCCATGGATCATACGCTGTTTTACGGCAATCCCGGCCTTGGCAAGACAACCCTTGCTCAGATCATGGCGCAAGAGCTTGGCGTTAACATCGTCTGCACCTCCGGCCCTGTGCTTGAAAGGGGCGGAGATTTAGCCGCCATTCTTACAAATTTGGGGCACCATGATATTTTGTTTGTGGATGAAATACATAGGATGCCCATAGCTGTTGAAGAAATTTTATACCCTGCCATGGAAGACTACAAACTTGACCTTGTGGTGGGGCAAGGGCCATCAGCACGTACTGTAAAAATAGACCTAGAGCCGTTCACCCTTGTGGGAGCCACAACGCGCATTGGCCTTTTATCGTCACCTTTGCGTGACCGTTTTGGCATCATTAATCGCCTTGAATACTATAGCCCTGAAGAATTGTCCCGAGTGGTAACACGCACGGCGCGTATTCTTGGAGTAGAGATCACGCCTTGCGGCGCTCGGGAAATCGGCCGCAGATCCAGAGGCACGCCACGCATTGCCAATCGTCTGTTACGGCGAGTGCGTGATTTTGCCGCAGTATATGGTGAGGGCGTTGTCAACGGTGACCAGGCAGAGCATGCTCTTGCTCGTATGGATGTTGACGAACTGGGCCTTGACCAAATGGATAGAAAGCTGCTTTCGGTCCTTATTGAGCTTTATGGCGGTGGCCCCGTTGGCATTAAAACCTTGGCTGTAGCCTGCGCTGAGGACGTGCGCACCTTGGAAGACATTTACGAACCCTACCTTATCCAGTGTGGCTTTTTGAAGCGTACCCCCCGTGGCCGTATGGCAACGACAAGGGCGTATCGACATTTGAACATGGCTGGGGCAGCCCCCGAGCTTTTGCCGGGTGATTTATTGGACTTTGGTACAGAAGAATGATGTTGCCTTTAGGGCAACATCAAAAGATGTTATGTAAAAAATTTTTGTTTTCTTTGTATTGCCGGAGCACCGGTAAGGAGTTACATCATGCCTGCTATCACTCCTAATGTTACCTTGTTAGCGCATACGCCAAACGCTTTGGAGCTGGTGTACGCTGCCTTTCGTCAGTGCTATCATGTTGGAACAGCTGCAAACATGTGGTCGCGCATTGTTCAGGGTGAAATTTCCCATGAACAGCAATCTGCTTTTGTTCGTTCTGTGCTTGAATCCGGTCATGCAAGCCCTGTGGAGCATGTGAGCTTTACCTTTGCCATATCAGGCGTATCTAGGGCTTTAACCCATCAATTGGTGCGGCATCGAATAGCCTCGTATTCACAGCAAAGCCAGCGTTATGTAGACGGTTCGGATTTTGAGTATATAATACCTCCCAAAATTGCTGCAAACCCTGAGGCCAAAGCCTATTTTGAGGACACTATGCAATACGTTGGAGAAGCCTATAAAAAAATCAAAGCCGTGCTTGAGGCTGACAGCCCACGGGGGAGCGGCAATGAGGACGCGCGCTTTGTGCTGCCCCAAGCCGCCAACAGCAATATTGTTGTAACCATGAATGTTCGCAGTTTGTTGCATTTTTTTGAGCACCGTTGCTGCACACGGGCTCAATGGGAAATCAGAAACCTTGCCAACGCCATGTTGTCCCTTTGTCAGGGGGTGTGTCCAGAACTGTTTGACCTTGCAGGGGCAAAATGTGAACGCCTTGGCTATTGCCCTGAGGGCAAGCACTTTGCTTGTGGGCGTTATCCTGTGCAAGGGGAATAGCAGGTTTAGCAGGCTGTTCAAAAAGGGCTGTCCCCAGCGTTGTTTGAAAAAGAGCTGTCTGCTACAATATACAGTAGAAGCTGCGTAGCAAAGTGCTGTTCATGGCGCACTTGACAGGAAAATTTGTTTGACGCACTATCTCTGTTTCATTTTG
>CAYJIX010000016.1:0-41481 GCA_964370375.1 uncultured Desulfovibrionaceae bacterium
TTGTTGTAGGAAAAAGCCTTTGCTTATTTCAACAGCCTGCCCATGGATGAAGGTTGTTGTAGGAAAAAGCCTTTGCTTATTTCAACAGCCTGCCCATGGATGAAGGTTTTGCTGGGAAAAGCCTTTGTTTATCTGAACAGGCTGGCATTGGATGAAGGTTTTTTTGGAGAGCTTTTGCTTATCTGAACAGCCTGCCCCTAAATGATGCTTGAAAAAACACAATCAGCAACATGGCTTTGCCAAAGCCGCTATCCTACCTTTAAACTTCTTTTTTGTGAGGTCTTATGTACGATCTTCTTATTGAAAACGGCACCATTGTAACGCCTGAAGGCATGTATAACGCCAATGTTGGCATCACTAACGGCATCATTGCCGCCATTTTGGACAGTGGCGTAAAGGCTGAAGCCAAAGAACGCCTTAACGCCGACGGAAAACTTGTTTTTCCCGGCATCATTGACCCTCATGCCCATTTGAACGACCCGGGCTATACTTGGCGCGAAGATGCAGAACACGGCTCAGCAGCAGCGGCTGTTGGCGGTGTTACCACCATTGTGGACATGCCTTTGTTGAACGAGCCTGCCTTATCAACGGCCGCTCTTTTTGACGCCAAAAAGAAAGCCCTTGGCGGGCGCATGAGCGTGGATTACGCTTTTTGGGGTGCTCTTATTAATAATTTAGACGACTACGCCCCCATGGATCAAAAAGGCGTAGTGGCCTTTAAAGCGTTTACCAGCCCAGCAGGCGATGGCTATGACTCTGTTAATTATGGACATATTCGACAAGCACTCAAACGCATTGGCGAATTTGACGGCTTGGCTGGCTTTCATTGTGAAGATTTTTCCATCATCAAAACTGAGGAAGCCTTAGCCTTAGCAGAAGGGCGTAACACTCGCCAAGGATTCCTTGAAAGCCGCCCCTTGATTGCCGAAATTATCGCCACGCAAAGCGTTATTGAATTGTGCCGAGAAACCGGAACACGAGTGCACATCTGCCATGTAAGCCATCCGGAGGTAGCCGAGCTTATCCGCTACGCCATTGCTGAAGGTTTACCGCTGACAGGTGAAACGTGCCCCCATTACCTGACCTTTACCGAAGACGACCTTTTGGAAAAAGGGGCCTTGTTCAAGTGCGCTCCTCCTCTTCGCAGTGCAGAAGCTAGAGAAGCCCTATGGGAATACGTGCTTGACGGCACCTTGAGCTGCCTTGGTTCAGACCATTCCCCTGCCCGTGCCGATGAAAAAGACGAAATGCTGCAAGGCTTTTTTGGAACATGGGGCGGCATGAGCGGCATACAACACCTTGTGCAAGTGCTTTTTGACCAAGGCGTCCACAAACGTGGTTTTTCACCCTGTTTTATTGCTCAAGCAACAGCTGCGGCTGCCGATGTGTTTTCGCTTGCGCCGCGTAAAGGTCGTATCGCTGTTGGTGCAGATGCAGACTTTGTGCTTGTTGACCCGGAAGCTTCTTGGGAAATAACAACTGCCTCTTTACAATGCCTGAACCCCATTTCCGCCTTTGTGGGCTTAAAAGGCAAAGGCCTGCCCGTAGGCACCATTGTTCGTGGTCAAATGGTGGCCCGTGATGGCAAAATGGTTGCAGAAGGACAAGGACAACTTATCACAAGGATTCGTTAACAGGCTGCCCCAAAAGGGCTGTTTGCTTTGTTAAGCTTGTTTTTTCTTTTGGCATGGACCAAACAGTCCTATGCCTTCAATAAAAAACTTCGCTTGCTGCGCATCCAGCCCTTTTTGAACAGCCTTTAAAAAATACTATACTAAAGATGTGTCCTTTTTTGGAAATGGACTTTTCCACCCTCTCTTGATATGTGCCTGTAACGGCAACGGCCTTCTTGTCATTAAACCTTTCTTAACCTTGGTGCCTGTTCGTGACTTCTCCCCTTCTTATTGCCCATGTGGGATCAGGTATTGCTGCAAGGCTTTTTGACTGTGCCCATCCTGCCGCACACACCTTACAAGGACACGTTCACAGCGTCTTTGACAAGGCGTGCAATATCACGTGCAGCCACGATGAGCTTTTTTGCCTGCTCCATCATGACGTACAACGCGTGCCATGGGGATGCGTCTTGCAAGAGCCCATGGCTGCTTTTAGCGATCATATCGCACAGGGCGATGCCTTTTATATCCGCAAAGGGCAGCTTATCATGCCCCGTAGTGGCCTTTATTTTTCCTTTATCCATGCAAGCATCTGGAACGCCGCACTTTGCATTAGCCCTTGCCATCCAACGCAACAGGCCAAGCAATTTGTACAGCACGCGCTCTGCCAAGCAGGCTGGCAAGGCTTTGGCCAGCACCACGAATATATCCTTGATTACGGCCTCACTGAACGTTTGCAACAAGCTGCAAAAGATATGATCATGGCCTTGCATGAGCTGTTGTACCAACCTGATTTTTCTGACAAGTACCTGTATGAGGCAAGCCAAAATCTTTTGGGCCTTGGCCCCGGACTAACACCATCAGGTGACGATTTTTTGGTGGGTGTTCTTGCAGGTTTGCATTGTTATGATTTGACGGCAAAGCAGCAAACGTATTTACAAACATGGCGTGCCTGGCTTGCCCAAAAGGCTGCACGAAAAACCCATCCTGTGGCGGCAACCTATCTTAAACACGCTTGCCTTGGCGCGTTTTCAGAGCATTTGCATAAAATTGTGCAGGCCCTTTGCCTTGCCTCACCGCAAAAGCTCATTGAATATGCGGCAAAAAACATGTTGGATTTTGGAGCGACTTCAGGGGCAGATACGTTATACGGCCTTCTTGCAAGCATGCGTGCCATGGAAAAACACTTTGCGGCCTTGCCTTGACATATTGAGGGCAGTTTGCCTTTACGGGCGCGTTATGGCACAACAAAATGAATATGAAGGTTGCCTAAAGACATTTGGCGCCTTCACATCCCTATTCAGCTTATAAGGAGCTTTGCATGGCACAAGCAACCTCGCGCCTTCAAGGCGTGTTGTCTCCGGTACTTACCCCTTTTGATGAGAATCTTGCTCCAGACCCCAAACGCTTTTACGCGCATTGCAAAAAACTGCTTGATGACGGGGTTGGCCTTGCTGTTTTTGGCACCAATTCTGAAGCCAATTCCTTATCTGTTAAGGAAAAAATCGCGCTTTTAGAATATTTGGTTGAACAAGGAATCCCTGCAGCACGCATGATGCCGGGCACAGGGTGCTGTGCTTTGTCTGAAACGGTCGAGCTGACGCAAAAAGCTGTGGCGGCAGGCTGCGGCGGTGCGCTCATGTTGCCGCCGTTTTATTATAAAGACGTGACGGTTGATGGGCTTTTTACCTATTTTTCTGAAGTGATTCAACGTGTTGCTGATAGCAATTTGCGCCTGTACCTGTATCACATGCCCCCTGTGGCTGTTGTGCCCATTGCAGCAGAACTTATCGAACGCCTTATAAAAGCATATCCAAACACCATTGCCGGCATAAAAGACAGTTCAGGCGACTGGAACCATACCCAAATGCTGTTACAAAACTTTCAGTCTGACAGCTTTGATGTGTTTGCCGGCAGCGAAACCTTTTTGTTGCAAGTTTTGCGCGCTGGCGGTGCAGGATGCATTACAGCCACAGCCAACACCAATTCCCGCGCCATTATGGATCTGTTCAACACATGGCAAAGCCCCGATGCCGATGCAAAACAAGCTGCGATCACAGCCACACGCCTTATTTTTGCCAAACAGCCCATGATTGCCTCCATGAAGGCTGTTATCGCGCGTGAACTCAAAGACCCTGCTTGGGCCACGCCAAGGCCGCCGCTCATGCCATGCCCTGCTGATAAGATGGACGCCATTATGGCAGAACTTACAGCAAGCGGATATAGCTACTAACAGCCTGTTGAAAAGCATGAATATTTTTTTGGCTCTAGGTGCTTTAAGTATGTATTTTTGATTCTTCGGATAAAATATAAAAGACATGGACTGCCACGTCGGTGGCGACTCCTTTCATTGTTTAAGTGAATAACGGCGCCACCTCCTCGCAGTGACCTTGTGTGTTACCGTAAGTCACTGCGAGGAAATGCCGCCCAACTATCACATAAAACAAAAGGATTATGTGCGGCATGACGTGGCAGTCCACCTGTGCCCTTTAGGGTATGACTTTAAATCTGGCTTATTTTACGGCACGCGAAATTTTTCTTACAAAAAAATTCCGTTAGCCGACACCTGAAAAACATATTTTTTACACCATAAAAGTGCAGAAACGTGCATTCCATGCCCTTGTTTCTGGCACTTTTATTCGTTTACTTTAACTATAAAAACAATTTGTTTCAAAAGTTTAGTGTGTTTTTCAGTGTCGGCTACCTAAAGGGCGGCGAAGCCGTGCACAAGGAATACGTGTTACGGATACAAAGAGCCCTTTTTGAACAGCCTGCTTAAAGCACAGCCCCATAGACATTATGCCTATGGGGCTGTGCTAAAAAACCATTTTTTTTACAAATTACCTGCGCATATTTTTAAAAGAATCAGGCGTTTGCAAGGGATCCCACTTCGCTTTCAGAAAGCAGTTTATCAAGGTCAAGCAAGATAAGGAGCCTATCCTGCAGCTTGCCAACGCCGCTCATATATTCAGAGCCAATGCCTGCAACAACAGCAGGTGGATCCTCGACTGTGGCCTCAGAAATGCGCAACACTTCAGACACTGCGTCCACAACAAAACCCACAACCTGCCCCTGCACGCTGACAACTTTTATGCGCGTTTCGCTGTCATGGGTGGAGGCTGCCATGCCAAAACGCCTGCGCATGTCAATAACAGGAATAACTTTACCGCGCAGGTTGATGACCCCCTCAACAAAATCCGGCACATTGGGTACCTTGGTGATGGGAAGCATGCGGATGATTTCCTGCACCTTTAAAATATCCACGCCAAATTCTTCTTCACCTAGCTTGAAGGTTACAAGCTGAATAAGTCCGCCTTCGTCGATGTGTTGGGAATCGTTGTCTGTGTATTGGTTTTCGTTGTTATCCATGCGTTCTCCTTCATTACGTTTTCAAACTGACGGATTGTATGTCCATTTTTACCTTACTAGGTAAAATTATTCACGAGTATCGGATGTTTTGTCATGACTTTTATACTCATCCGGTGTCAGGTCATAGACAGGGTTTTGTGCAGATTTCGTTTCTTTTGTAAGGGCATCGTGAGGATTATTGCCTTGCGGCTTATTGGTAATAACCACAACTCGTCCAAATTTTCCCCGACCAGGCCCAATCCACAAAACAATAAACAGAATCAAGACGACAATCAAGGCAATAACAACCCCTATTGTCGCAAAGAAAAAAAGCCCTATCCCCACAATAACGCTAAGCACTGCGGCAAATATTTTTTGTAATTGTCCCATAATGGTATATCTATTTGTAGGCAAGATTGCGCTACGGTTTTCATGCCTTTTCCCAATAATGGTAGGGCACGCGCTTTTTTACGGCTTTGTTTTGTACAATATACACTTTTGTCTAGCCAACAAGCAAGTGTTAATGTAGTAAAATTTTATATATTTTTCAATGCGTTACGTCCACGATTGTATTTTTTGATTCATTACAGATATGTTTAACAAAATATGATGTTTACGTACTATCCATGTACGATTGATTTGTTTTGTCTATATCAGATGCACGCATGTATGCCACGTTCATTCATTGACCGCTTGTCATGACCCTGATATATGTGTCGCATCAAAGAGAGGGGGAAGATCATGCGTATAGTGGTTACCGGTGGTTGCGGCTTTATAGGCACTAATTTTATTCGTTTATTATTGGCTGAACGGCCTAACGCTACGATCATAAATGTTGACAAGCTCACCTATGCAGGCAACCCTGCCAATTTGGCTGACATAGAAAAGCTTTACGGCAAAAACCGTTACAAGCTTGAAATTATTGATATTATTGACTCAAAAGCCATAAAAGACCTCTTTAAAACCCAACCCGTGGATGCCATTGTGCATTTTGCGGCAGAAAGCCATGTGGACCGCTCCATCAGTGATGCTTCCCCTTTTATTATGACCAATGTGCTGGGCACCCATGTTTTGCTTGAAGCTGCCCGTGCAGCAGGTGTGCCGCGCTTTGTGCATGTGTCTACCGATGAAGTGTACGGTTCCTTGGGGCCGACAGGACTTTTTACCGAAACAACGCCCCTTGCCCCCAACAGCCCGTATGCAGCCTCAAAGGCGTCTTCGGATCTTTTGGTACGCGCCTTTCACCAAACCCATAACATGGATACCGTAACTACCCGTTGTTCCAACAATTATGGGCCGTATCAATTCCCAGAAAAGCTTATTCCCTTAATGTTTCATAAAGCCTTGCACCATGAACGCTTGCCTGTGTACGGTGACGGGTTGCAAGTGCGTGATTGGATCCATGTACAAGACCATTGCCGCGGTATTTTGCTGGCCCTTGAAAAAGGTGTTTCAGGCGCTGTGTACAATTTTGGTGGCCATGCTGAGCGCACCAATATTGATGTTGTCACCACCATGCTAAAACTCCTTGACCGCCCCATGGACCTTATCAACTATGTGCAAGACAGGCCCGGCCATGACAGACGTTATGCCATGGACTACACCTTGGCCGAAAAGGAACTTGGCTACGCGCCACAGCAAAGCTTTGAAGAGGGCTTGCGTGACACCGTCACATGGTACCAAAACAACGCCGCATGGTTTGAGCAAGTCCAATCAGGAGCGTACCGTGCCTTTATGGACACATGGTATGGAGAGCGCCAATGAAAGCCTTACTTTTAGGCGGTCAAGGCTTGCTTGGGCAAGCCTTAACCCATGCCATCACGAAACAAGGCTGGATTCTGGACAGCCCCAAAAGAGCAGAATTTGACATTGCCAACCCCGAAGCCGTTGCAAAGTACATAGAAAATAGCGCGCCTGATGTCATCTTCAACACCATAGCCTATACAAAAGTAGACGAAGCAGAAGAAAACGAAGCAGAAGCTAGGCGTGTAAATCACACGCTCCCCCTTTTGCTTGGGCGCATTGTATATCAGCACAGAGCCATGCACCTTGTGCAATTGAGCACCGACTTTGTTTTTAATGGTAAGGGTTCATCCCCCTACGTTGAAAGTGACCCCGTAAACCCGATCAATATCTACGGAAAAACCAAGGCGGAAGGAGAAAAAGCCCTTTTAGCCATGGATTTACCCAATTGTACCATTGTGCGTACAGCCTGGCTGTTTGGCCCCGGGCGTCCTAATTTTGTTTCTACCATTTTACAGCATGCCAAGCAAAAGCCGGAACTTTTGGTCGTGTCCGATCAACTGGGTTCGCCCACATACACGCCTGACCTTGCAAAGGCGTGCCTCAACCTTGCCACTGTCCGTGCCAAGGGCTTGTGTCATGTGGTCAATGCTGGGCAGGCCTCGTGGTGCGAGCTTGCCGCAGAGGCTGTGCGCCTTGCAAACCTTCCTGCCAAGGTGCATCCGATTCCTTCCAATGAATGGCCGCAAAAAGCCGCTCGCCCTACGTATTCTGTTCTTGATACTCAGCTCTACACAGCTTTGACAACACATAGCATGCGTCCTTGGATGAAGGCTTTGCAGGATTATATTTTTACCGATTTTCTGCCTTCAAAATAACAGATTTTTTTGTGTACCTGCTTGAAGCCGTACATATATGCAATAAAAGCCATCGTGTATAAAAGGCCATCCGGTCATACAATCGCAAAAAAATATTCTTTTTATTATGGCAACAACACCCCCCCTAACCGTGTGGTTCAATACGGGCGAACTTTCAGGCGACATGCAGGCAGCAGCGTTGCTTAGCAGCATGCACAGCCTATGTCCTTCGCTTCGTGCTGTGGGCATGGGGGGGCCATACCTTGAAGCGGCAGGGCTTACCACGCTTTTGCGCATGGAATCTTTATCCGTTATGGGCGGCGTTGAAATTTTGAGCATTTTGCCAAAAGCCTATGCCATGCTGTGCGAAATCAAAAAACAATTAACCCAAATGCGCCCCCATGCCGTTATTTTGGTGGACGCTCCTGAATTTAATTTTCGGGTGGCGCGCATAGCTCATGGCCTTGGCATTCCCGTCTATTATTTTATCCCCCCAAAGGTTTGGGCCTGGCGCACCTATCGCGTGCATTTTTTGCAAAAATATATCCGTAAAATCTATAGCATTTTACCCTTTGAGCCTGATTTTTACGCATCCCACGGTATGGACATACACTATGTGGGGAACCCTCTTGTGGACAAGGTAAACTATCCAAGTATAGCCGATCAAACGCCCACCCCACATCGTATCGGCATCATGCCGGGCAGCCGAAAAAAAGAATTGCAAACGCTTTTGCCCGTTTTTGGCGAAGCTGCGCGCTTGCTATTGCGCAACAACAAGGCGTACACCTTCCACGCCTTAAAAGCCCTTAATATTGATGAAGCGCAGATACGCTCCCTGTGGCCCGCGGATATCCCTTTAGTTGTGGAAACACCGCAAAACCCGTACAAATTCATGCGCACGTGTACAGTAATGCTGGCAGCTTCAGGCACAGCGACGCTTGAAACAGCCCTTGCAGGCGTACCAACAGTCGTTGCTTATAAAATGGCACCTTTCTCAGCCATGATAGCACGCCGTTTGATCAAGGTGTCCTATGCAAGCTTGACCAACCTTATCATGAACAAGGAAGTCTTTCCCGAACACATCCAAGAAAACGCCACGCCCGCACTTGTGGCAGAATCTGTGGAAAGGCTGTATACCGACACAAAGGTTCGGCAAGACATCTTTTGCGATATGGATGCCGTGCGCGCTGCATGCGGAACCTGTGGCAGTGCCTTGCGTGCAGCAACGCTTTTACTTGAGGATATGCAAAGCCTATGAATAAGAAAGCCCCATCTAAACCACAATTATGGAGCACCATGAGCCTTGCCAGTACTATGGGCATGCATATGGTTGCAGGGGTTTTAGTGGGCGGCCTTATGGGGTATGGGCTTGATTATGTTTTTGGCACAGCTCATTGGTTTACAGCCATTTTTTTAATCCTTGGCATTGCAGCAGGTTTTATGAATGTTTGGCGCGATACCAAGCGTTTATTGCGCGAAACAAAGGATATTACCCCATGATCAAAACGTGGTGTATTGCGCGCATGGCACAGCTTCAAAGCTTCCTTGGGCAAAAAGGCGTGCGCCTTGCGCCCATCCGCAGGGCCATATCGCAGCAAATTATTCTAACGGTGCTCACTCTTTTTTTGGGATTTTGCCTTTTGCCTGTAAGTACCTGGATTTTATGGATAGGTGTTGGACTTGCATTAGGATCATGGAATTTTTTTGGATTATCAATTTTTTTTATGCGTGAAATTTCATATGGTTGGAGTAAAAAACTGCTCATTCAGCAGCTTTTACGGTTCCAAGGGAGGCTTTTATTTAGTGGAATTTTCATGTATGGTATTTTTGTTTGGTGCAATGCGTCTCCAACTGCTTTTGTAATTGGGCTTTTATGCTCCATGGTTCCTGTTGTTTTTACTAGCTTTTTTTCAAAAAAAGTATAAACTTAAAGGAGTGTGCGCATGGCTGGCGGACTTCCAGAACCTATTTTACTCTCTAAAATTGTTCACCTAGACAGGGTGGCCATTGCTGGGCAAAGTGTTGAATTTAGGCATGTGTTCTACACGTGGGTAGCCATGCTTAGCCTTTTTGCCTTGGGCTATTTTATGCGCAATCGCCTAACCCTTGTACCCGGGCGAGTGCAAAGTGTCCTTGAAACGGTTATTGACGGCCTAGAAGAATTTACCGTGCAATCCATGGGCGAAGACGGGCGAAAGGTCTACCCTGTTTTAGGGGGATTGTTCCTTTTTATTTTTACGCAAAACCTTATGGGGCTTATCCCGGGGTTTGACGCGCCCACTGCCAATATCAATACCAACGCGGCCATGGCTTTGTTTGTGTTTGCCTATTACAATTACCTAGGCATTAAGCGCTGGCACGGTCATTATATTCACCACTTTATGGGGCCCATGCCTGCCATTGCACCGGTTATCCTTGTGATTGAAATTGTGTCGCACTTGGTACGTCCGGCTTCACTCACATTGCGTCTTTTCGGGAACATCAGGGGTGAGGAAATTGTGCTCATCCTCTTTTTCCTTATGGCACCGCTCCTTGGCACCTTGCCTATTTACTTTTTGTTTGGCTTTGCCAAGATGCTTCAAGCCTTTATTTTCTACATGCTTTCCATGCTTTACATTAAAAGCGCGCTGGAACCTGCGCATTGATGCGGAACGGTTTTTTAGCGTAGGCGACAGGTGCTTTGCACAAACGCAAGCGCCTCACACAAGGGGAAATGGTCAACTGACCTTAATGTATACATTATAAAGGAGCATTTTATGCGTAAATTTGTTATGATGGTACTGTCAACAATGGCTGTTCTTGGTTTTGCAGGAATCGCCATGGCAGCTGAAGCTGAAACAGGCGTAAAACTTGATTCAGCCGGCCTTGGCTTAACCCTTTTTGGTGCTACCATTGGTATGGCCCTTGCCGCCACAGGCTGTGGTATCGGTCAAGGCATGGGCATCAAAGGTGCCTGTGAAGGTATTGCCCGCAACCCTGACGCTGCGGACAGAATCCAAGTGGCCTTGATCCTTGGTCTGGCCTTTATTGAATCCTTGGCCATTTACGCACTGGTAGTAAACCTTATCGTTCTTTTCGTGAATCCTTTTGCGTAAACCTAATCTTTGATACCGAAGAAAGGCAGCTTTTTCCATGTAAACGCCTTGCGGCAGGTTCTGGTTTTTTACTGTTTTCATAATATGTAAAAATCATAGAACATCCGCGCAAGGGATAGCATGTGCTGCCTTTCTTCGTGCCATTTTTATCTAACAACACACACATTATGTTTTTACAAAAAAGTCAACGAATCCCACCTGCTACAATACGCAGGCTCGGCACCTATATCCAGGTGCTTGAAAACATGCTTCGCAATGGCACTGAAGTCATTTCATCAGGCCCTTTGGCTGAAGCTTGCGATGTCAATGCATCACAAGTTCGCAAAGATTTGGCGTACTTTGGTGAATTTGGCGTGCGTGGTGTGGGCTATCATATTGCAAGCCTTATTGATGCCATTAAAACATCCTTAGGGGTGAACCGCGAATGGCGTGCAGCCCTTGTGGGTGTGGGTAACCTTGGACGGGCATTGCTCCATTTTGGAGAATTTAAAGCCAGAAACTTCCGCATCATGGGCGCCTTTGACTGCGACCCTTTTAAAATTGGTGAGCAGGTGTATGGGTTTGAAGTTTCCTGCACAAGCCACCTTAAAACCATTGTTGCCAGCGAACACATTGAAATTGGTATCATCACAACACCGCCTGAGCGCGCGCAACGTGCCGCCAATCATTTGGTCGATGCCGGAGTTAAAGGCATTTTAAACTTTGCCCCAACGCGCATCAACGTTCCTGATACCATGTTTGTGGAGCATGTGGATTTTTTCCACTATCTATACTCCCTTTCCTTCAATATTTCTACGGCAGAAAGCCGCTAATACGGCCATCTATTTTGGCTGGCATAAAGGCCTATCAGGATGCTTGATTTTAGTCGGCAGGGTCTGCTTGATTTAACCCTTGACCTTGTGCGTATACCCAGTGTTTCAGGAACTAGCCATGAAGAGCGCATGGCAGAACGTATCCATGAACTCTTGGCAGCTGAAAGCTATTTTATTAAGCATCCCAAGCACCTTGTGCGTATTCCCACTGAATCTGACGGCTTAAAGCGAAGCGCAGTGCTTGCTTTTGTGGCATCTGATACGCCGAGCAAACGCACGCTTTTGCTCACAGGCCACCATGATGTTGTAGATGCTACTGTGTATGGCGAATTGAGCGAATTGGCCTTTGATCCCATGGGCTATACTGCCAAAAAAGCGTTGCAAGAGTTAGCGCCTGATGTGCGCTGCGATATGGATTCGGGCAATTATTTGTTCGGACGAGGCACCATGGACATGAAGGCCGGCTTAGCCATGCACATGGCCTACCTTGCCCAGCGCGCTAGGCACAAAAAAGACATGGCAGACCAGCACGGCCTTACTCCACGCCCTTTAAATATCAACCTGCTTTTCTTGAGCGTGCCTGACGAAGAAGCCGATTCTGTAGGCATGCGCGGCGTTTTGCCAAGCCTTGTAGGTTTTATCGAACAGCACAATCTGGAACTTGTGGCAGCCTTTACAGGCGAGCCAGCCTTTTGGTCGTCAGGGCCAAATCCTGCCAGAACGTATTATACAGGCACCACAGGCAAAATCATGCCTGTGTTTTACTGCCTTGGCCTTGAGGCGCACGTAGGCTATGCCTTTGATGGTATCAATGCGTCAAGCCTTGCTGCACAAGTGGCCCTTTTGATGGAAGGCAACACAGATTTTATGGAAAGCCACGGCAATGACGCCTTGTGCCCACCTGTATGCCTGCATTTGGCCGACAGACCAAGGCCCTATTCCGTAACATTAGCTGAACGAGCGGCTGCCTATTTTAATGTATTGACCACAACACGCACTCCGGACGAGATGCTTCATGCCTGCTCTGATGTGGCAAAAAAAGCCATGACCTTATGCCTTGATCGCTGGAAAAAGGCAGGAGCTGCCTATGGACAAGCCACAGGGCAAAAAAACCCTGTGCCTTCATGGCCCGTACACGTTATAACCTACAGTAGCGTTTATGAAATGGCTGTGAAAGAGCTTGGGGCAGAAGTGGTTGAAAAACGCTTATCTGAGCATTTACAAACGTTACCAAAAAACAGCGATCAGCGCGAGCAAAGCCTTGCTTTGATGGATTGCCTTATCTCGCTAGCTCACCTTAAAGGCCCTGCTATTATAGTAGGTTTTGTACCTCCATACTATCCACCTCGGATCAATACACGTGCCAGTGCCGCTGAACGAACCTTACTAAACATCATGCAAACCATAACGGCAAAAGCTGATGCAAGCTGCGGTCAAGTAAAACTGGTGGAATGTTTTGGTGGGATCACAGATTTGAGTTTTTTGGGCTTTCAGGGGGAGGCCAAAGCCTTGCACAGCCTAGCCAAGAACATGCCCGGCTGGGGATTTGTATATGATTTACCCATGGAAAGCCTTATGCAACTGGACGTACCCATTGCCAATATGGGCCCATCAGGGAAAGATGCCCATAAAGATGTAGAGCGTCTTGAGCTTGACTACTCCTTTGAGCTGGCACCGCGCCTGCTTGATGAAGCTGTAACCATGCTTGAAGCTGATCCGTTATTGGACATGAAGTCTGCTCCTTAACGGGCACGTGTTATCAAAGGTAAGCAAAATCGAATGTCATAAAATTGCACAATTCTCAGCAATGGCTTTTCTTGAAATTTGAAATATTTTGTGCTATAAATTATTCCCTAATGGTGCTATGGTCATTTTACATCCCTTTTTTTATACTCTAACCTGGATATAACTATGCGTATACATCACCTCATGCTCTTGCTTAGCCTCGTTTTTTTACCTGGCTGTGGGATCATTGATGCGTATTTTCTACCACCTCCGGAAGATACTGCCTTAGAATTGTTTGAAAACGGCAATGACGCCATGCGTGATAAGAATTACCGTGAAGCTGCCGAATCGTATGGTAAACTTAAAGACAACTTCCCCTTTAGCCCTTATACGGTTGATGCAGAACTTGCCTTTGCCGATGCCCTATACCTTGATGAAGAATATCTGGAAGCCTCTGATGCGTACAAAGATTTTGAAAGCTTACACCCACGCCATGAAAGTATTCCCTATGTTTTATACCAGATCGGTATGTCAGAAATGAAAAGCTTTGTATCCATAGACAGGCCCACAACCATGGTTCAAGAAGCCATACAGTATTTTAACAGATTGATAGAAACCTACCCAAATACAGAATATGCGCAAAACGCGCCGGAACAGATTGTAGCTTCACGCACGATCATTGCCGAGCATGAACTTTATCTTGGTGATACCTATTGGCATATGGAACAATACGGCCCTGCATGGCGTCGTTATACCTATGTGGTCGATAACTTTCCTGATGTGCCAAAAGTTGCAGAACATGCTAAAGAAAAAGCCCTAGCAGCCTACTACAAATACCGCGAAACTGAATCGGCAGACAATCGTGAAGAGGTAGAAGGCTCAATCAGACGAGACTGGTTTCATTGGTTATAATATTTCATAGCTAAGCCATAAAAAAGCCCCTCAAAAAAAGGGGCTTTTTTATGGCTTAGCTACTTGTTGATTTAATTGGCTTGCCGCTTGATAAAGGTAGGCAGATCCTCGTCTTCATCATCAAGGATAAAGGAGTCATGCCCAGGAGTATGGGCCGAGGATTGCGCGTTTTTACGAATATACGCAGGCACTTGTTCATCGTTAGAAATCCAGCTGGTGTTTGCTGTTGGCGCTTCATGTACCGGCCTGATAACGGTTTGTGGCAACACAGGTGACGTTGTACGGTGCGTTGAAAGCGGCGTAATGCTGGCTGTTTTCGCTTGTGGAGCAGCGATATTGATGGTTTCTGGTTGCGCAATGGCGTTGTGCGATTCAATGCCTGTTGCCATGACCGTAATCCGAATCTCATCGCCTGCAGTTTCGTCAAAGGCAGTTCCGATAATGATTTGCGTATTGCCATCCACACCTTGAGACGAAGCTGTGATATATTCCAAGGCCTCATGGTATTCGTCAACGCCCAAATCATCGGTAGCTGTAATATTGATAAGTAAGGCTTTGGCTCCTGCAATGGAAACATCCTCAAGCAAGGGGCTTGTAATGGCGCGGCGAGCAGCTTCAAGAGCACGCCCTTCGCCTGAGGCAACCCCTGCACCCATCATGGCATAGCCGCCGCTCTCACTCATGACAGTGCGCACGTCGGCAAAGTCCACATTCATAAAACCAGGATTCACAATAAGGTCAGAAATACCACGCACAGCACTGTGCAAGACATCGTCTGCTTTTTTCAGCATGTCGCGCAGGCGCGCTTTTTTGGCACCAATGGTCAACAAGCGATCATTGGGAATGGTGATCAAGCTGTCCACATGCTGGCGCAATTCGGCAATCCCTTCATTGGCAGCTCTTTTGCGCTGCTCCCCTTCAAAGGCAAAAGGACGGGTCACTACGCCCACGGTTAGGGCTCCTAACTCTTTGGCTGTTTGTGCCACGATGGGAGCTGCACCAGTACCTGTGCCGCCGCCCATGCCGGCTGTCACAAACACCATATCGGCATCGCCAATGGCTTCTTTAATAGCGCTTATGCTTTCAAGGGCAGCTTCTTTGCCCACTGCGGGCTTTGCACCGGCCCCAAGGCCCTTGGTCAATTTTTCGCCAAGTTGCAATTTGATATGCGCACCTGAGCGCGCAAGTGCTTGGGCATCTGTGTTGACACAAATAAAGGTAACGCCTTCTAAGGAAGATTCTATCATGCTCTGCACAGCATTGCTCCCACCACCACCAACGCCTACCACTTTGATTCTGGCCATGTTTTCAATGCCCATTTCCAGTAAATTCATACTATCCTCCTCGTCAACGTTTCCCAAATATGGCGTCTGACTGCAAAAATTTTGTGCTCGCTTGCCACAAAAACCTTTGCCGGATCATTTGCATTTTTTTCGATACGTCCTTGAACAAATATCCTGCAAACGCTTATTATGCCTGCTTATACGCAGGCAGGCCCCTTCAATATTCACACGTGCGGCACAAACGGCCTTAACCCATGGACTGCACAAACAATCCTTGGCACGGGTTATGAGATTTCAGAAAACCACTTCTTCATACGCGAAAAAATGGTGTTAAAGTGCGTTGAATCGCTTCGTATACGAAACGATTGTTCGCTCCCTTCTTTTTCTGCACCAAAACACAACAGCCCCACAGCTGTGGCGTATTTTGGACTGTTCACCATGTCTTTAAGCCCCCCCACATTGCGCGGATATCCAATCCTTGTGGGCAAGCCAAAAATCATTTCGCCAAGCTCCTGACAGCCGGGGATCATGGACGTTCCGCCTGTCAGCACAATGCCGGCGCCAATGGTGTTTTTGAATCCCGATTTTTCCAGCTCTTGGTCAATAAGGATCAAAATTTCTTCCATGCGTGGGCCGCAAATTTCTGTCAACAGCTGACGCGACAATCTGCGCGGCTCACGCCCTCCAACGCTGGGTACTTCGATATATTCATCGGCCCTGACCATGCCGGCCATGGCACAACCGTGCTGAATTTTAATTTTTTCGGCAGAAGCCATGGGGGTTCTAAGCCCATACGCAATGTCGTTGGTCAAATTTTGCCCGCCAAGTGCCAACACGCTGGTGTGCTTGATGGAATCATTGGCAAAAATGGCAATATCACAGGTTCCCCCACCAAGGTCGATGAGCGCGACGCCGATTTCGCGTTCTTCCTCTGTAAGCACTGCCTTGGCAGACGCTAAGGATTCCAGCACAATGTCAGACACATCAAGGCCGCTTTTATGGCACGAACGCACAATATTTTGCGCAGACGTTACTGCACCTGTTACAATATGCACCTTCACTTCAAGGCGCAGCCCGGACATGCCAAGAGGGTCAATAATCCCCCGTTGACCATCCACTATATATTCTTGCGGTAAAATATGAATGACTTCACGGTCCATGGGAATGGCCACAGCTTTTGCCGCATCAAGGGCGCGCTCCATATCACGAGCTGTCACCTCACCGCCTTTTACAGCAATGACACCGTCGCTGTTAAAACCCATAATATGGCTTCCGGCGATGCCTGCATAGACTGAACGGATTTCGCAGCCGGCAATGGTTTCTGCCTCAATAAGCGCTTTTTTGATGGACTGCACCGTTTGCTCAATATTAACCACAACCCCTTTGCGCAATCCTGTGGAGGGGCTTATGCCAACACCAAGCACATCAATGCCTCCGGATTCGCTCACTTGGCCTACAGCCGCACAAATTTTCGTAGTGCCCACATCAAGACCTACAAGGAGTTCTGACCTAGCCATTTATTGCCTCCGCTGACCGCTGTTTATGCAGTAGAAAACCCTTCGCCTGCAAAAATTATAACTCACTATTTTTATTTATAAAAACAACAAAGCCACTCTTATTTGTATGCAACGCACACCTAAAAACTCATTTGCTGCTCATCCAAAATGCATCTTTTCAACTACAAGTATGCACCGATTCAATTTTCACCATAATTTTATGAAAAAGTCTAGAAAAATTTTTATAAAGATTTTTATATGTTCCCCTCATCTGACCATGACGCCTTTTTTTAGTTTTTTGCTAAAAACCCTTACACACTCACGCTTGCACAGTAAAAACATCTGTAACATTTTTTACACAGTTCAAAATAAAGTAGCCTTAGATTGCTTTTGCTGCCTGAACAACCCATACATTGTCATCTGTAGCCCAAACTTCTCGAACCTCTTTAAGTTCGCCACGTTTGGCAAGGTCTGTAAGCACCTGCCCCATACGATCCACATTTTTAGCCCATTGGACGGCACCGATGCATAAGGTCAAGTTATGATTGGCAAGTAAAAGCTCAAACCCTCGTCCGGCACTTAATTGTATTTGCGATACCAAAGATAAATCTATGGGCAATTGGGATTTGTGCAAATATGTTGTGACGACCTCTACTTGCGCTAGCAACTCTTCGCCCCCTTGAACAACGCTAAGCGTTGGCAATGAAAGAAAATTATCCGCCTGTACTGCGTCAATGATCCTTCCTTGACTGTCTGCATAATATAAAATTCCTTCTTGAAGCACCCAAAAAGCGGGAACTTTTTCTTCAATGACAATTTCAAAAGCGTCTGGCAGGTCACGTTTTACAGCCACGCTTGTAACCCAAGGGTTTTGTGACAAGATTTTTTTGATCTCTGCAATATTGTATTGCAGGGCATTACTGCCCATATGCAACTTTGTATCTTGAAGAATGGCGTCACGGGTATAGTGGGTTGCCCCCCTAACCTCAAGCCGATCAATGGCAAAAAAGGAACTGTTGGTTGCGGTACGGTGCATCTGAAACATGCCCACAACCAAAGCAAGCAACATCACCCCGCAAAGGCTAAGCCCTGCTGCCCAACGAAACCACACCTTTGCGCTGCTTCCACCCTCGTTATCATGCGCGGCTTTATTATAAAGCCGCGTTGTCTGAAGTGGCGCAGGGCGTTTATTTATATTGCGTTTCTTTTTTTTGCCAAAACCTAGCATGGTATCTGCCTCACTTCATATTCCAATGCAATCCCGTGGATTTTTGCCACAGCCTCTTGAGCACGTTCAAGAAGCGTTAAGGCTTCATGGGCAGTTCCGCCCCCTTTGTTGATAAGGAAATTTGCATGCAGGCAAGAAAGTGCCATGCCTCCTTCCTCCCAGCCTTTACAACCGGCTTGATCGAGCAACAATCCAGCAGAAACACCACTAGGATTTTTGAACACACAACCTGCACTGGCAACGCCAAGCGGCTGGGTGGCGCGTTTTTGTTCCATGTTTTTGCGCATGCTTTCTTGGATCAGCTGCGTTGCCATGGTGCTGTCTTCGTGGCGTTTTTGCAAAGCTAAGGTAGCGCTGACAATAAGCTGCCAAGGCTCATCGTGTTCTAACAAAAGCTGCCTGTACGCTGTTGAAAATCGCTCCTTTGTAAAAACACAAAGCCCTGTTTTGGGTAAAAACACCTCAATTTCATAAAGCACTTGCCCCATCTGGCAGCCATAGGATCCGGCATTCATAGCCACAGCTCCGCCAACATTTCCCGGGATTCCTGCTAAGCCCTCAAGGCCGCGAAAGCCATGACGCGCGCAAAAGGCAAGGAGTTTAGGCAGTCCAACGCCTGCCCCCACACGCACAAGCACATCCCCATCAGGCACGTCTGCGCGTTCTGCCTTTACCACGCTGGGCTCGTCTTTTATGGCTGTTTGCAACAAAACCACACGAAGCTCGCCCTCGTGGGCTAAAAGATTGCTGCCATACCCGATGCATTCAATCCGTGCCCCTTGGTTGCAAAAAGGGTGTAAGGTTTCAGGCAAACGGGCAAGGTCTGCGCGATCTTCTGCCACCACCAATGCCATGGCGCGCCCACCCACCTTTAAGGTGGTAAGGCCTGACAATATGGGGGCATGGTATACACGCATGATCAAACTCCTAAAAATGGCAACGATGGTAAAAAAGTATCTGTTCCGTAAAATTGTTATATTCAAGCAGTTCGCTTTTTCTACTTGCTGCCTGCGGCCTTGTTTGCGCAAATCTCTAAATAGCGCGGCCCCAAGGTGGTCACATTGCCGGCACCCAGCGTGATGAAAAGGTCATTTTGCTGTAACACCTCAGGCAACAGGTGCAAAACCTCATCAAGGTCTTGGCAATAAGTCACATCCACGTCAGACACCTGGCGGATCCCTTGGGCTAAGCTGTGCCCGTTCACGCCCGGAATGGGCTTTTCTGAGGCAGGATAAATTTCAACCAACAACAATTTGTCAACCTGTTCAAAAGCATGACAAAATTCACCAAATAACGCTTGTGTCCGCGTAAACCTATGAGGTTGAAACGCCACCACAAGACGCCTTTTTGGATGTGCTTGTTTGGCTGTGGCAAGGGTTGCCGCAATCTCAACAGGGTGATGGCCATAATCATCCACGATGATCACGCCATTGACTTCGCCTTTGCCTTCAAAGCGACGCCCAACGCCCCTAAAACGCTCAAGGCCATTGAGGCAGTCTTTGGGTTCAATCCCTGCTTCAAGGGCAACGCCGATAGCTGCCAAAGCATTCAAAATATTATGTTTGCCGGGATGCCCCAAACGAACAGTTCCCAAACAATTGCCATCCACAAACACTTCAAATTCGCTCACCGCACCAAGGTTAATGATGTTTGCCCGAATGGCGTTTTTTTCATCAAATCCATAGGTGCGCACAGGACGTTTGACCCTATGAAGCAAGCGTTGCACGCCCGCATCATCGCCGCACACGATATTGATGCCGTAAAAAGGCACTTTGTTCATGTAGGCAACGAAGGCTTCGTCAATGGCGTCTTGGTCAGAGTAATGATCCAAATGGTCAAGGTCCACGTTGGTCACCACATTGATGATGGGCGTGAGGCATAAAAAGGAGCCGTCCGATTCGTCCGCTTCGGCAATAAGGTATTCGCCCTGCCCCAAATGCGCATTGGCTCCATAGGCATTGAGCAAACCGCCAATGATTACCGTGGGGTCAAGCTCAGCTTCGTCAAAAATAGCAGCGGTCAACGAGGTGGTTGTGGTTTTGCCATGGGTACCGGCTATGCCGATGCCTGTGCGCAAACGCATTAGTTCTGCCAGCATTTCTGCCCTTGAAATCACAGGAATACCATGAGCGCGAGCGGTCATGATTTCCGGATTGTCATCAGGAACAGCTGTTGAGCGTACAACTACGCTGGTTTCTGCCACATCCACATTGGCGGCATCATGGCCTATGGCAATACGCGCGCCAAGAGAGCGCAAACGTTGTACCGTGGCACTTGCACTTGCATCTGAACCATCCACAGCATGGCCAAGGTTTAACAAAACCTCTGCAATGCCACTCATGCCGGCACCGCCTATGCCTATCATATGTACTCGACCTACCCGACGCATGAAAATCCTTTATGGTTGACTGTTACACAAAGTATTTTTAAATTTACACTATATCTACAGACTATTATGACACATTTTAGGCATTTTTTGCCAATTCAAGTATCCGTGCAGCCACTTGGGTGGCAGCATGGACATTGGCGCATGTTTTTGCCTTTTCGCCCATTTCTTGCCGCAACAAGGGCTTGTCCATAAGCTCAATAATCTGCCCGATCACATCGTTATGGCTGAGGTCTTTTTCATGAACAAGCACGGCCCCTTTTGCCTTTGCCAGTACCATGGCGTTGGCACTTTGATGGTCGTGGGTTGCATGGGGAAACGGCACCAAAATTGAGGGCAATCCCACGGCTGCAAGCTCTGCCACGGTGGACGCGCCTGAGCGACAAAGCACAAGGTCAGCCCATTGATAGGCTGTCGGCATGTCCTCAATAAAGGCTGTAACGCGGCTTGCATCAACATGATGCCCCGTATATCCGGCAAGGACACGCTTATAATCAGACGGCCCGCTTTGTTGCCACACCTCGACTTGGGCTGTTGCAAGGCGTTCAATCCCACCAAGGATGATGGAATTGATGGCTTTGGCCCCTTGGCTGCCACCCATCACAAGCAAATGCCGCGTGGTTGACGGTGTTTTGGAACCGTCTGCCAAGGCAGCAATGGCAGTACGAATGGGGTTTCCTGTCACGCGGATATTGTGCTTGCCAAAGCGGTTTTCCATATCCGGTAAGGATAAAAATACCTGTGCAGCCTTTGGCCCAAGCAAGCGATTCACCATGCCGGGCACGGCGTTTTGCTCGTGCAAGGCGTAGGGGATCTTTAACAGCCGTGCCGCACATAATGCAGGCGCTGACGCGTACGCGCCAAAACCCACAACAAGTTGCGCAGGATCTTTTTGCAAATACGCGCGAGCTGCCATGACGGCTTTGCCCATGTGCATAAGGCTTTTTACCGCCTTTATACCACGCCCCAAAACCCCCTGCACGTCAAAGCCCACAAAACACAGCCCTGCCTCTGTGGCCAGAGCGCGTTCAGGGCCATGTTCTGACCCCATAAACGTGATGCGCACCTGAGGATGAAGGGTTTTAAGCGCCTCAGCCACTGCAAGAGCCGGAAAGATATGCCCTCCGGTACCGCCTGTGGTTAAGATGATGTGCAGGTTATTCATATGTTACCTTTACCAACAATTCTATGCTATTTCACGCTACGTGAAAGGTTGAGCAGTAAACCGACACAAATCATGGTGGCAAGCAAGCTGCTGCCTCCATAGCTTAAAAACGGCATGGCAACACCTTTTGGCGGTGCAACGCCCATGACCACTGCCATGTTAAGAATGGCACCAAGGGCTATGACAAGGGCTAGCCCAAAGGCCGTGAAGCGGTCGCGCAAATCCGTCAATCCCGTAATGATACGATGGCAACGCATAAAGAATAAGGCAAACAACCCCATAACAAGGGTAATGCCGATAAAGCCCATTTCCTCGCCCACCACAGACATGATAAAATCTGTATGTGCTTCCGGTAAATAAAACATTTTTTGCACGCTCCCCCCAAGGCCCACACCGAACAATCCTCCTGAACCAAGGGCATAATAGGATTGTACAAGTTGGTAGCCAGCGTCCTGCGCGTCTTTAAAGGGGTCAATAAAGGCAGTCAAACGTCTAAAACGGTACGGCGAATGAATAATAAGGGCTATTGCGCCAGCAACACCTATCCCAATGGCGACAAACAAATAGGTAAAGCGTGTACCGCCCATAAGGCACATGAAAAACAAAATCATCCCTAAAACCACGGCTCCGCCAAAATCAGGCTGTTGCAAAAGCAAAAAGCACATGAAAAGCGTCACGGCAAAAGGCGGCAAAACCCCTTTGTTAAAAGTGCGTACAAGGTCTTTTTTGGTACTCATAAAATACGCGAGGTATAATGCCAAAGCTATTTTGGCAAATTCCAGCGGCTGTACAGAAAATCCGGGAAAGGCTATCCAGCGTTGCGCGCCGTTGACCTTTGATCCAAGGGGCGAAAGCGTAATAACGAGCAACAGCAACACCGCCACAAGGGCTGGATATTGCAGTTTGTGAAGAAAATTCCGCGGCAAACTTGCGCAAATCCATAAGGCCACACAGCCGACACAGGCAAAAAAGAGTTGCCGCTTGAAGAAAAAATATTTATCGCCAACTAGCCGTTCGGACACAATGCCGCCAGACGACAGTACCATCATAAGTCCAAGCCCAAGCAACAATAATGTGGCGGATATGAGCCACCAATCAAACGAACCTAGGGATTCATTGCGGATTGCAGCTCCACGTGAGGGTGTGGTTTTACGAATATTGGTCATGGCAACACCTCATGAACAACGCGCTTAAAATCGTGCCCGCGTACCGTGTAATTGGCGTACTGGTCAAAGCTTGATGTGGCAGGGGCAAGCAACAGCACATCGCCTTCGTGCGCCATGGCATTTAAGCGCAGCATGGCTTCTTCAAGGCTTGTGTCGTAATACAAGGGCACAGCACCTTGCCAGGCTGATTCAAAAGCTTCACGGCTTGCACCAAAAAGACCTACTGCCTTCACTTTTTCCTTAAGTAAAGGAATGAGTGCGGCAAGATCGCCGCCTTTGAACGTGCCACCTGCAAGCAATAGTATCGGTGATGTGAACGCTTGTAAGGCCACGGTAAGGGAAGCTGCGGTTGTGGCCTTGGAATCGTTAACATAGGTTATGCCGTGCTTTGTTGCCACGTGCTCCAAACGGTGTTCAATGGGGGTAAACGTTGCAACAGCGGCTTTTGCTGTACCTTCATCCACCCCAAACACCTTGCAAGCAAGGTAGGCTGCTTCAGCATTAAACTGGTTATGAGGCCCTAACAGCTTGGTATCCAAAAAGGCGTTTTGCCTCGTAATATATTGTGTTTGTGCCGTCAGCTTGGTTCCGATTTGCTGTAAATCAGGGCCTAAAATCGCCACGTCTTCGGCGCATTGGCACTGAAAAAGGCGGCGTTTGGCTTCAATATATTCCTCCATATTGGCGTGATAATCCAAATGGTTTTCGGTAATATTTAACAGCATGGCCACGTGCGGACGCAAGGTGTGGCAGGTTTGCAACTGAAAGCTTGACAACTCCAGCACCACCACATCCACAGCTCCCTTGCCGTCTAGGCGATCCAGCACATATTCTGATAGGGGCGTGCCTATGTTGCCCCCTGTAAAGACTGTAAGACCTGCTTGCCTTAACATGGCATCGCACAGGCTGGTGGTGGTTGTTTTACCACTGGTTCCTGTTATGCCTATGACCTTTTCTGTGGTTATAAAACGGCACGCAAGCTCTGTTTCTGCCAAAATTGTTGGGTTTGTTGTAAAAAAAGGTTCCAGTTTGGCAATGGCAACGCCGGGGCTTGGCACCACAACATCGGCATCGGCAAAGTGCGCCATGTCATGTTCTTTACAAATGATTTCAACGCCAGCACCTTGCGCCCATGCGGCAAAATCTTGAGGTACCGCCTTGCGATCTACAAGCCGCACCGGCAGGCCAAGCTGGTGCAAAAGGCGCACAGCAGCACGGCCGGAACGTCCTGCGCCGACAACAACGGCCATGCGGCCTTGGCGTACCGTAATGGGTGGATTTGGTGAAATATGCTGACTCAACATGACCTGACTCTGGGATAAAAGTGTACAATAATGTTACAACAACCAAAGGGAATTAGCGCAATTTCAAGGCTGATAATGCCATAAGCCCAAACATGGCTGACATGATCCAAAACCTGATGATGATTTTTGATTCCGGAACGCCCTTAAGCTCGTAATGGTGGTGCAAAGGCGCCATGCGAAAAACACGCTTGCCGCCCGACATTTTGAAAAAGCCCACTTGGATGATCACAGACATGGTTTCAAGAACGTAAAGTCCCCCCACAACCACAAGCAACAATTCCTGCTTGCAAAGCACCGCCAAAAAGCCAAGCACACCGCCAAGGCTTAACGAACCCACATCGCCCATAAAAATTTGTGCAGGATAGGCATTGAACCACAAAAAGCCCAAGCATGCGCCCACCAAAGCCCCACAAAAAACCGCCACTTCACCAACGCCCGGGATGTAGGCCACTTGCAGATACTGAGCAAAGCGTGCGTTCCCCGTTACATAGATAAACACGGCAAATACAAGCCCTGCTATGACCATGGGCCCTGTGGCCAAACCATCCAAACCGTCAGTAAGGTTGACCGCGTTCGATGAACCCATCATGACAAGCATGGCAAAAGGTATGTATAAATAGCCAAGATCCGGATTGATGTTTTTGAAAAAAGGAAAGGCCAAATTGGTGGAATATGCAGGTTCAACGACAAGCAAATACATCGCAACCCCTGCCACAACGAGCTGCCCTAAAAACTTTGCCCTAGCTGATAAGCCTTTATTATGATGGCGCACAACTTTTAAGTAATCGTCCATAAAACCCACTGCGCCAAAGCCCAAAAACACCAATAAAGTCATCCAAATATACGGATTGGAAAGGTCTGCCCACATGAGAACAGACGTGCATACAGCAAAGGCAATCAAGACGCCCCCCATGGTGGGAGTGCCTGCTTTATTTTGGTGAGCCTTAACATCTTCGTGGATTTGCTGACCGCATTTGATCTTTGTCAGCCAACGAATCATGTGCGGGCCAACAAGGATACTCACCACAAGGGCCATGACAAGGGCCCAGACCGTGCGGAAGGTAATATACCGAAATACGTTTAAAACCGTAAATTCGTCACTCAAGGGATAGAGTAGATTGTAGAGCATATCACGTCCTTACTTTGTCCAAATGGCAAATTGTAAACCTTGTCAGTATCCAAAAAAACGTCTGTCGTTCTAGTACGAACCTAGGCTTTGGGTGAACGCCAAAACCTGTTCTTCCAATTGATTGCTGCGCGAACCCTTAAACAATATGGTGCCGTTGCAAACCTTGCTTGTGCGCAGATGCTGCAACATGTCATCACTGTCCTTGATCGCGGCAAAATAGCCTGTAAACCCTGACTTGCTAAGCCCTGCCTGTACATCATCGGCATGGGCGCCCTTCCATAAAAATACCGCGGCGTTATGTTTACCTACTTGGCAGCCGAGCTTTTCATGCTCTATGGCACTGATAGAGCCAAGTTCGCGCATCTCCCCAAGGACACAAACAAGGGGGTCACTCTTTGCCATGTGTGCGGCAAGCTTTAATGTGCGCTCCATGGACAAGGGATTGGCATTGTACGTATCATTGATAACCTGCCACGCGCCGCATGTGGAGCAGGAAAAACGCATTTTTGGCATGCTCATGCCTGCAAAACCTGCAACAATCTGCTCTGATGACAAGCCCAAACCATGTGCAACAGCAGCAACAGCCGCGATATTTTCTGCGCCTATTTCCCCCTGTAATGGGGCTTTAATCTTTATGCACTCATGGTTAAGGCATACGGTGAAAAGCCCTGACCTATCTTCCACTGATTGCTCAAAAAACGCGCGGTATTCAGCAGGTTGTTCTGTGCCTGAAAAAAAGACTTTGTTGACAGAACGTGAACGCGCTTCTTGCAGCAAGTCAGGATAATCTGCACTAACAACGGCAAGGCCGTCAGGAACAATATGATCTAACAACCGCGCCTTGTAATGGGCAACGCCAAAATCTCCAAGGCCTTCTGTGTGGGCAGCTCCAACGTTGAGGATAAGTCCCACATGCGGGCGCAAAATCTCGCCAAGCTCATCCATATCATGGGGATGGCTTATGCCCATTTCCATAACCCAAAACACAGCGTCGTCAGCAGCATTTAAGATGGATAAAGGCAAGCCCAATTGGTTGTTAAAGCTCAATTCGTTTTTTGCTGTAATGCCCTGCAATGCCAGCACCTGCGCCAACATTTCCTTGATTGTTGTTTTTCCGGCTGTACCTGTAATGCCTATGACTTTAGCTTGGCTTGTATCACGCACCGCACGGGCCAAACGCCCAAGGGCTTTTATGCTGTCTTTTACCACAAAAACGGGAACTTTTGCCGTGACGGGCTTTTCGGCGATGATGGCGACAGCTCCGCCTTCAACAGCTTGCTGCACAAAGGCATGCCCGTCTGTATGTTCTCCTTTTATGCATACAAACAAAGAGTGCGCCTGCACCTTGCGGCTGTCGATAGCCACAGAGGTGACGAACCCGTCAGGGTGCTGTGTGCAGCCTAAGGTGCTGCTGATAAAAGCAAGGTTTAAGCGCATCCAAGTAGCTCCCTGATGGTTTGCTGATCGCTAAAAGGATGTTTTATCCCGTTGATTTCTTGCGTATTTTCGTGGCCTTTCCCAGCAACTATCAAGGCATCGTTTGGCCCAAGCATGTCCAGAGCCTCTTGGATAGCTTCGCGCCTGTCCACGTTTTCTACAACCTGTTTTGCCTTGGCAAGCCCCGGGCGCACGTCGCCTAATATTGCGTTAGGTTCTTCAAAACGGGGATTGTCTGAGGTTAAAATAGCCACATCGCTAAGGCGGGCCACAACCTCGCCCATGAGCGGCCTTTTGGTTTTATCGCGATTGCCACCGCAACCAAACACGCACAAAATACGGGCAAAGCCAGCTTCGCGCATGGCAATGAGCATGTTTTCAAGGGCGTCAGGTGTGTGGGCATAATCCACAAAGACATTGAGCCCTTTGGGGTTGGCAATACGCTCAAGCCTGCCAGGAACCCCCATAAAATCAGCAAGGCAGGTAAAATCTTGCGGTAAAAGACCTAGGCCAAGGCCCATGGCCTGCACTGCAAGCAGATTCTGCGCGTTGTATTTTCCCACAAGGTTCGTGCTTATTGACCACGTTTTTTCACTGCCAAGGCGCATGGTTAGCGTAAAACCCTTTGGCGAAATATTTGTAAGCTCCCCTTGCAAATGACGATTGGTGGGCAGCCCTTCAAGAGCTGTGCCAAGGCCAAAGGTCCAAAGGTTTTTGGCCTTTTGTACAAGATGGGCCACTCGCTCACCATGGGCATCGTCAACGCATACGGCCATGACCTTGTCAGCAAACGGCACTTCTGTGAACAAACGGGCTTTCGCCATGAAATACCGATCCATGGTTTCATGGTAATCCATATGATCTTGGGTCAGATTGGTGAACACAGCACCGCTAAAAGGGATGCCTGCAAGGCGGTTTTGTTCAAGGGCATGGGATGAAACCTCTACAGAAACAGCTTGCACGTGAGCTGCGCGCATCTTGGCAAGCATGGCATGCATTTGTATACAATCTGGCGTTGTCATGGAGGCTTGCTGCTCATAACCCGGCCAACGATAGGCCACTGTGCCGATAACACCTGTTGCACGTCCACTATGGCGCAGCACATGGTCAAGCAGATAGGTTACTGTGGTTTTGCCGTTTGTGCCTGTCACGCCGATTACGGGAAAAGGCAAGGTGTCTGTGCCATAACGCGCCGTTGCCAAATCGCCAAGGGCTTTATGCACATCCTCGCACGCAACAGGTATGGCTTTTGTGCAACGCGCGGCATCTTCTTCACGGCACAATACATAGGCTGCGCCGCTATCTTCTGCTGCTTCAATAAAATCGGCACCGTTGACATGAACCCCGGGCAAAGCAATAAAGACGGAACCAAGACGCACAGCCCTAGAATCTGTCACCAGGTCAAGCTGTTCGGCAGCCACTTTTTCACACAATACAGCAAAGGACATCATGTTCAATTCTCCGAAAGCCACAATATACATTCAGCACTATCTTCCATCTGCTTCCAAATCTTGCCTGCGCTTGGCTCCTGCCGCACCACATGGGCACCATTGCCTTTAATGACCGGCACAAGCCCTTGCTGAGCAAATATTTCCACAGCGCGGCGCACTGATTTGCCCACAACATCGGGAACAGCACCCGGTTTTACATCAGAGGCAGGATGATTCATAAGTGTATGGCGCACTTCACCTTGCACGGCCTTGCTGCTTGTTGCCTGCACAACCTTGGGGGTTTGCGGTTTTGCCTTTTTATTGTCTGCCACCACAACGGCGTCGGGAAGCTCGCCATAATACGCTAAAACACGTTCTGTTGTTTCGCGAAACACCGGCGCAGCAATGGCGCCGCCGTATTTAACCTTGCCAGGCTCATCCAACAGCACCACTACCAAATACTGCGGATCGTCTGCAGGCATAAGCCCAACAAAGGAAGCCGTACGCTCATCCCCATATTTTCCTGTTTCTTTATCGGCTTTTTGCGCGGTTCCGGTTTTACCTGCAACCAAGATACCTTGCAGTGCTGCTCGTTTTCCTGTGCCTTCAACCACGGCTTTTTGCATCATGGTTAAGACCTCATCGGTCACCTGTTTGGAAAAAACACGCTCGTTGGCTTCTTCTTTTTGTTCCATAACCACACGCAAGGGGCGCATTACGCCGCCATTAGCCATGACCATATAGGCCTGTGCCATTTGCAGCGCGGTTGTCGATACGCTTTGCCCAAAGGAAGCGGACATGGTGTCAACTTCGGTCCATTCATGGGGTTTTCGTAAAATTCCTTGGCTTTCAGCCATGCTAAGGCCGCTTCTTTCCCCAAAGCCAAGCTTGTCTAGGTAAGAATGGATGCGCTCCGGCCCAAGGGAAAGGCCTATTTTTGCCATACCTATGTTGCTTGAATAACTTAAAATATCTGTAACAGATAAATCTTCGTAGCTTCTGTTATCGTCACGAATGATGCTGGAGCCTGTACGCCATACACCTTTTTCGCAATAAAACACGGTGTCCTTGGTGATGAGCTTTTCCTCTAAGCCCGTAGCCACCACAAAGGGCTTCATGGTGGAACCCGGCTCAAGCGCGTCAAGGGCCAAGCGGTTGCGGTATTCGGACGGAGAATATTTGTTAAAAGCGTTGGGATTAAAAAATGGATACTGAGCCCATGCCAATACTTCACCAGAGCGTGTATTGGCCACAATAACGCCGCCCCAACGCGATCCTGACGAATCCACATGCTTGGCCAAAACTTCTTCAACCTGGGCTTGCACATGCAAATCAATGGTTAAACGAATGTTTTCTGCACCAGAAGCCTGATATTCTGTTCCTGCTTCCACATCCACAAAGGTTCGACCACGAGCGTCACGGCGTAACGTTTGGCGGCTGGCAAGGCCTGTTAGGTCATCGTCAAAAACACGCTCAAGCCCTTCAAGCCCTTTTCCGTCAATGCCGGTAAAACCAAGCAAATGCCCTGCTGCTTCACGGTAAGGATAAATGCGCATGTATTCTTGGGTTAACCCAACGCCGTCAAGGTTTGCTTCACGTACAGCTTGGGCAGCTGCGTCATCAACACGGCGAGCAATCCAGACAAAACGGCGTTTTTTTTGCAAAAGTTGCTGGATATCAGCAACAGGTTTTTTCAAAATGTTGCTCAATGTTTGTGCTGTTGCTATTGCATCACCAAGGTCTGAGGGGTTTACATATACGGACTCTACCTCAATGCTGCGAGCAAGAATATTGCCGTTGCGGTCAAGGATGGCACCTCGCGGCTGCTGCACAAGCTCGCTAAACCTTTGCTGGCGTTTTGCCTTTTCTGCCAAAAATGGGCCTTCCCATAATTGCAAATAGCCGGCGCGCCCCCAAAGGCCAAGCCAAAGGGCCACAAAGAAAAGGCTCACCATATGAAAACGCACATTTCCCCAATCAAGGCCGGCCCACCACGCGCCAAAGCCGGCTGCGCCATTGCGCGCACCTTTTGCAGGAATAGATCGATTGCGTTTATTGCGACGTTCACGGCTGTTTGCCGAGGCCGATCGCTGCGCAAGCAAACGCTTTTCTGCGTTTTTAAATCTGGATGTATGTGATGGGAACATCATTGTTCTACCTGCTCTATTTTTCGAATCTGCCCGGGCTTTGCCGCGCGCATGCCTAAAATTGCAGCTTTTCGGGACAACACGGCAGGTGCCAACAATTTGTCGCGCTCCACCTCAAGCTTGTTTTGTAGCATAGAATGCTCTTCAACTTGTGCGTGTAATGTACGCAAAGCAAAAGCCATATCAGTGCGTTCAATGCTAAGCCACACAAGGCATAAGCCCATAACAAGGCTAAAAAGCAATGAAATCATCAAGCTAAGCTTCCAACCGGGTGTCCAGACATAGTTCATGGCTAGTCCTTTATGCCCTTTTTTTCTTGCTTTTGCGCTTGCATGCGCTGCTTGGGGGACGTGCCGCCAAGCACCCCTTCATGACGCCTTGGTTTGCGCCATGATGTGCGCGTATCGTCTTTACCTTGTGCCTTTGCATCATGGCGTTCAGCCACGCGAAGCTTGGCACAACCTGCGCGGCTGTTGACCTTAACCTCATCAAGGCTGGCAACCAACGGTTTGGGCGTCAATATACGGGCCAAAATCTTTTCTGCGCCTCTACGCTTTGCAAAAGCATCCTCCTTGGCCCAGCCCCTCATGGCATGCTTGACCAAGCGGTCTTCAAGCGAATGGAACGAGATGATGGCAATACGCCCACCTGGTTTCACCCGTGGCAGGATATGTTCTAAAAACCTTTCCAATTGGCCAAGCTCATCGTTTACAGCCATGCGCAAGGCTTGAAACGTCCTTGTTGCAGGGTGATTACGCGCCTTATGACGCCATGCAGGCGGATACGCTTGTTCAACCACATGGGCCAGTTCTAACGTTGTTTCCAAAGGCTTTTTTTCACGCGCTGTCACAATGGCCCTTGCAATGCGCCCTGCCTGCGGGTCTTCCCCATATTTTTCGATAATATCTTTGAGCGTTGCTATGGGAGAGCGATTGACCAAGGCACTTACAGGGGCATCACCAAAGGCAACGCTCATACGCATATCAAGGGGCCCATCATGCACAAAGCTAAATCCCCGATTTGGGGAATCAAGCTGCATGGATGACACCCCAATATCAAGGAGCACCCCGTCAAGTTGATCCCAACCAAGGCTGTCCAAGGCTGTGGCAAAGTTGTCATAACAAGAGTGGAACAAATGCGCACGACCTGCAAAAGGAGCTAACCGTTGCCCTGCCAGCTCTAACGCACGCTCGTCACGGTCAAGGGCGCACACTTCCACCTGTTCTGAAGCTTGTAATAACGCCTCGGTATGCCCACCAAGCCCTAAAGTTCCATCCAAATACCGTCCGCCACGTTGCGGCTGCAAAGCCTCAAGCACTTCATGGAGTAAAACCGGAATATGCTGTGCTGCAATGTCCGTTGCTACGGGCGCGCTGCCCATATTGTGCTCCATGGGAAAAGTCATGAACGTCTCGTGTTGTAGGCTAGATTGTACAAGGATTTTGGCAGGTAGTTTAACAGATGGTATGCTAAAAACGTCGATTTACGCGCTAAAGCGGAAGCTCAATGCCGTGGCCGGCCAATTCTGCAGCCACATCGCCAAAGTCTTGCTGCTGCAACGCCACAAAGGCCTCGTTATCCCAAATTTCAAAAATATTGCCCTGTCCAACCACGGCCACATTGCGCTCAAGCCCTGCATAGAGCATGTGCTCCTTGGACAAACGGATACGCCCTTGAGGGTCTGGCGTATATTCCTCCGAACAGCCAAGCAAAACCCGCCTAAAATCGCGCATGCGCCGTGTTGCATTTTTTAAATTACTGATTTGTTTAAAAAATTCATCCCATTCAGGTTGTGGATAGACCACAAGGCATTGCTCGTAAGTGATAACAGTGCAGCTTCCCGTGCTTGAACGGGCAGCAAGGGCGTCGCGAAAGTCCGTAGGGAGCATGAGGCGCCCTTTGGCATCAAGACTGCGTACACTGTGACCACGAAACAACATAACCTTTCCACCATTCACTGTTTATTTTTGGGTACACTGGGTACCTAGTTGCGCCTTGTTTGCAAAATCACACGCCCCTATCCATGGCGTATTTTGCGTTGGCGCACTGTGCTGTTGTTGCGATTTGCGCACAGCATTTTTAAACATTTTGTAATTTCAAGTGGATACAGTTGGAGCCTTTTAAAAAGCCGACATACCGACCACTTTTTCCCACTTTTTCCCACTTTTTCCCACTTTGCAACCATTCCCTTCTGTCTGTCAAGTGTAAAAATGACAACGCTAAAAAATACAATACAACAGGACTACGAAATCTTTTTACAAAAAAACAATACGTTAGCTTTTTTTATGGCGACATGGAAAAATTCACCCTGTATAATACCTTGTTTATATTTTGTTTTTTTGATGCGTTTTTTTATGCGATTTGTAGCAATGCCCTTTTATAAGGACATGAATGGCTTGCTTTTTTTGGCAAAATTTTGTATGTTGCTCGCCATTATGCTTTGTTGCTTTTTGTCATGCCAAATTTCCATGGCTTAAACCTTACTTAGCGCGCAGAAGAAAACTTTTTACTCATTTTTTTGATATTCCATAAAAAATTCAACATTATTATATCGCCGTTTTAAAAGGTTATCTATGTCCAGCTTTTTACAAACAAGACCCAAATTGTCGCAATGCATGATGTTTGCAAAAGAACTTATCAAATCCCCACGTTCCATGGGCACGTTGTGTCCAAGCGGCGACCTTTTAGCCAAAACCATGGCTTCAAAGGTTCCTTCCGGCAATGGACTGGTGGTAGAAATAGGTGCAGGAACAGGTGCTGTTACGGCTGCCCTGTTGCAAAACAGCGCCATCCGAAACCGCCTGCTGGTGCTTGAGCGTTCTGCGTGCATGGTGAAGCTGCTCAGAACAAAATTTCCCGACGCAAACATCATCCATGGCGATGCCGCTCACTTGTCTTCGTACCTTAATGCCCCTGTTGATTGCATTGTTTCCTCGCTTCCTTTTGTTTCGCTCCCCACAAAAGTTCGGAACACGATTATTGCTGAGCTGCGCCACTGCCTTGGGCGTGGAACCATGGTGCAGTTCACCTATGCCTTTGGCCGTGATCCATACCTTTCGCGTGCAGGATTTAACTGTTTGAGCACCACTACGGTTTGGCGCAACATGCCGCCGGCTAGGGTGATGGAGTTCACAGTACACTAACAGGCTGCCTTAAAATGCCATCTGCGCTATTTTTACTATCCATATCACGAAGTTCTCGTGTTTTTTTGGAATTGCCTCAGGTAAGGTTTAAAGCCCCACCTGCCCTCATCTCGTCTGTCCGGTTCGTGCATCGTCGGATTGCTTTTTCCCTACACGGGCCATAACAATCCCAAAATCGATCAAAAGGGCACTACCTATCAAAAGACATCCGAACCCTAGGACTTTATCACATGAACAAACGAAAGTTTGCTACGTTATTCCCCTTTGTCTGTTTTTTTTTCATTCTTTGCATGCCTGCTGACTGGCTGCATATGCCGGGTCTTACCGTCATTGAACAACGGGTTGTGGCTATTTTTTTTCTGGCAGCCCTTTGCTGGGTGCTTGAACCTATCCCCATTTTTGCCACATCGGTGCTGATTATTGTGCTTGAGCTTTTGCTCATCTCTAACAAGGGGCTGGCTTTTTTGCACAGTACAGAACCTGATTTTGGAAAGCTTTTGCGCTATCAAGACATCATGGCAACCTTTGCCTCTCCCATTATCATGCTTTTTTTGGGGGGCTTTTTCCTTGCCATGGCTGCCACAAAGTACCGTTTGGACATCAACTTGGCCCGTGTTTTTTTAAAACCGTTTGGGAAAAATCCGTACCATGTGCTGCTTGGGCTTATGCTCATCACCACCGTATTTTCCATGTTCATGAGCAATACGGCCACAACAGCCATGATGCTTTCCATTTTAACGCCTGTGCTTATGGCCCTGCCTGATAAAGACCCGGGACGCATTGCCTATGTTTTGGCTATTCCTTTGGCTGCCAATATCGGCGGCATAGCAACACCCATTGGCACGCCTCCAAATGCTGTGGCCCTTGAATACCTTATGGACATACAGCCCATCACCTTTGGCGGTTGGATGCTTTTTGGCGTGCCGTTTGTTTTGGTCTTGTTGTTCTTTAGCTGGTGGCTTTTGCGCTTTATTTTTCCCATACAAGTGCCAAGCATTGAACTGGATATCAAAGGCCGCTTTATGAAAAACTGGCAAGCCATTGTGGTGTATGTCACCTTTGCTGTTACCGTGCTTTGCTGGATGGGGGGAAACCTTATTGGGCTAAACTCTGAAGTTGTGGCGCTCATACCTGTGGCGGTTTTTGTTTCTACAAAAATCATTACCCGAGAAGACATGAAAACCCTGTCTTGGGATGTACTGTGGCTTGTTTCCGGCGGCATTGCCCTTGGCCTTGCCCTGCAAAAAACAGGACTTGCAGCACGCATGGTGTCAAGCGTTCCCTTTGACAGCCTTGCCCCTGTTGCCGTGCTTGTGGCGGCCTGTTCCCTGACCTTGATCATGGCAAACTTTATGTCGCACACAGCCACAGCTAACCTTTTGCTGCCACTTATGGCGGTCATGTCTCATCAGCTTACCGGCCTTGAAGCCTTTGGTGGGTCTGTTGGCTTGCTTTTGGCTGTAACCTTTGCCGCGTCCCTTGGCATGTCGTTGCCCATTAGCACGCCGCCAAATGCCCTTGCCAGTGCTACAGGTATGGTGCACACTAAAGATATGGCAAAAATCGGCATTATTGTGGGCATTGTTGGTATGGTGTTGACTTTTGCTATGTTGCTATTGTTCCCCATAGTAGGCAGTTGAAAAAGGGCTGTCTGGGTTGTCAGCTGGACAATTTTTGTCGGGTCATGGGGGGAAGAACCCCACTCCTCTCCTAAAATTGTCCGCTTCCTACCATCCAACCCTTTTTGAACAGCCTGCACAGGATGAAGATTGGGGAGGGAGGCAAGGAAGCCAGCTTGCTTTTTCCTTACATCTTACACTTTTTGAGCTGCCTGCTTCACTAGCAGTTAGAGGACAGGGGAAAAAATTCCTCTCGTAAAATTCACCACTTCATTGTCTCCGGCACTTTTTGAACAGCCTGCGGAAAATTTGTTTTACAATTTTTTTGAAGCATACCTTTGGGCCAGACGGCTCACCGCATTCGGTACCAGACAGTTTTTTAACCTCTCGCCAGAGGATATTATGGACAGAATAGCAAACGCTCGCCTTATCGAGCGTATTACCCAAGATTATTTCACCAATACAGACCGTCAGATACACCTTCAGACGGGCGATGTGCTCATGGAACAAGATGAGCACAATAGCCGCCTGTATTACATCTGGAGCGGCTCTTTTTCTGGCACTATTCGCTATGAAAACGAATTGGGAGAAGAAGAGCAACTTGAACTTTTTCGCGCTGTTGAAGGGGATTTTTTGGGTGTGTACAGTTTATTTTCGAGCTCGCGTGCTGCCGCAACACGGGTTACCTGCTTAGAACCTGCTGTGCTTGCCTGGATTGACCGTACAACGCCTGCCATAAACGAGGCTGAATACGGCAATTTGCGCGAACAACTTATCCCTATAGTGCTGGAAGAACTTTCGCACCGCCAAAAACGTCTTTCCAAGGCAGCTCATGAGCGCGAAGTCGCCGTAGGGCGTTTGCATATCGCAGAAAAACTTTCAACCATTGGCCAGCTTTCCACAGGGATTGCCCATGAGCTCAACAATGCCCTTGGTGTGCTTGAACGCACAGCAGGACACCTAACCTCAACCCTAGAAAACCTGCTGCGCCAGCATGAACCTGAGCATGTGCGCTGGTTTGAGCTTGGCCTTGAAAAAGGGCAAACGGTTGGCAGCAGTGTTGTACGGCAGCGGGCCAAGGTGTTTACAGAGCGATTTGGGCTTGACGCAGAACTTGCCAAAAACCTTGCCCGTAGCACAGACCCTGATACTATGACCGCGTTGCCAAACGATGTGGCAACATGTATTTCTTTATGGGAAACAGGGCGTGACTGCCATGACATGCAGCTTGCGGCCAAACATTCTGCAAGCATTGTCCGCTCTGTCAAAGAGCTTGCAGGGGCAGACAAAGTATATCAAGGGAATGTTGACCTAAACACTACGTTGTCTGAAGCCTTGTCGCTTTTGCAAAGCGATCTTCGCCAGGTTACGGTAGAAAAAAACCTTGCGGCTGACCTTCCTTCCGTATGGGGGAATAGCAGTGAATTTGTGCAAGTATGGGTAAATATTATTAAAAATGCAAGCGATGCCTTAAAAGAATCCAACACTCAAAACCCACTTATTGTGATAAGCAGCAACCTGCACAGCAAACGCGCCCTTGAAATATGCTTGACCAACAACGGGCCGCCAATCCCCGAAAACCTTCTTCCCCGTCTGTTTTTGCCAAACATTACCACCAAAAAAGGCGTTGGCAGCAGCATGGGCCTTGGCCTTGGCCTTTGTATTACTAAACGTATTATTGACAGTTACCATGGTGAAATATCAGTAAAAAGCGATACTAACGGAACAAGCTTTTGTGTAATTTTGCCTCTTACTTCTACACCATAATGTTTAGGCCTTGCGCCCATAAGGAGCGATAGCATGGAAAAACCCATTATTGTATGCGTTGATGACCAACGTGAAGTGTTAACCAGCGTGACGCGCGATCTTGCTTCGTTAAGCGCATGGGTGCAGATTGAAGAATGCGAGTCTGCCGACGAGGCAAAGGAACTGCTCGAAGAACTTACTGCCGAAGGCAAGCCCGTAGCCCTTATTTTATGCGACCACATCATGCCGGGCACAAGCGGTGTTGCCTTTTTGATCGATTTAGCCAGGGACAGTAGCTTTAAACATACCCGAAAAGTATTGCTTACAGGGCAAGCCACCCACAAAGACACCATCGAAGCGGTCAACAGCGCGCAGATCGATTTTTATTTTGAAAAACCGTGGCAACAAGACCGCTTGCTGAGTACATGTTGCCGACTTGTTTCTGAATACCTTTTTGATACGGGCCTTTATACCGAAGAATTTCGCACGGTTATTGACCCGCAAGTCTTATTGCGCCGCCTAAGCGGTAGAGAATAGCAAAACCACACTGCAAAGCCTTTGGATAAAAGCTATCGCTGCATCAGTCAAAGCGTGTCTTTTGCTCTACGTTTTCTAGGCAGTGCCTACACGTGCAGACACTACCTAGCTGCTAATGTGGATTTTTAGTATTTCCTGCACCTTACTTACCAGTCATAGTGAGTTTTGATACATCAGTTCAAAACGTGCCGGATGCAAGGAAAAGGGCAAGGAAAATCAGGGAGGCTTCCCCCCATGACCTGATTTTCCTTACCCTTTAACGCCGCAGAGCCTGCACGAGCGGCTTTTCGGTTATCTCTGCGTCAGATTTCATCCACCTTTTCGGTCACGTACCAAGGCGTACGCTCCCTCAATGCGCATTCATCTTCCTAGATATAACGCGAAAATCCATCTCGCGCAGACACTACCTAGCTGCGGATGTATTATACAATCTGGTGGCCGCCAATCCAATGCGCCGTAACCCTACCCTTCATGGTTTGGCCAAGCCAAGGTGTGTTGTGGCTTTTGGAATGCAGATTTTTTGGCTCCACAACCCATTCAAGGCTCGGATCAAACAAGAAGAAGTTTGCAGGATCGCCTTCTGCAAAGGTATTTTTAGCCAGTTTAAAGATACGGGCCGGCTCATCGCTCCAAAGGCGGATCAAATCCTTTTCGTCAATAACGCCTTCACGCACCAAGCCGTACATGACACAAAGAGCCACATCAAGGCCGGTAAAGCCGTTGGGGGCTTCATCAAAGGCCACTTCTTTTTCATGGGCAGCGTGGGGTGAGTGATCGGTCACAAGGATATCAATGGTGCCGTCTTTAATGGCTTTACGCAACGCGGCAATGTCGTTTTGAGTACGAAGGGGCGGATTGATTTTGCCCAAGGTGTTGTAACCTGCCACGGTATTTTCGTCCAAGGTCAGGTAGTGCGGACAGGTTTCTGCTGTGACTTGCACGCCTTTTACCTTACCCCAAGCAATAACGTCCAGCGTGCGAGCAGCTGAAACATGCGCAATATGCACAGGCACATTGAGGTAATCGGCAAGCATGATGTTGCGCATGGCTTGCAAGGCTTCTGCCACATCGGGCTGGCCTTTTACTCCCATTTTGCCGCTAAGCTCCCCTTCGTTCATGTGGGATTTGCACGCAAGGTAAGGATCTTCACAATGGTCAATGACTGGCAATTCAAGGTCTGCCGCATATTCCAGCACGCGGCGGAACAGTTCGGTATTGCCCACAGGGATCCCATCGTTAGAAATAGCCACACAACCATTTGCCTGCATGTCAGCCATAGGGGCCATGACTTCACCTTTAAGGCCAATGGTCGCTGCACCAATAGGATGCACAAAAGGCCCGTTGGGGAAGGCTTTTTTACCGGCAGCAACGATACGCGCAGTGACACTGCCTTCATCATTGATAGGGTCAGTATTGGCCATGCACATAACCGCGCCAAAACCGCCGTGCACAGCTGCCTTTAAGCCTGATTCCACACTTTCCTTCCACTCAAAACCAGGCTCACGCAAATGCACATGAGCGTCAATAAAGCTTGGAAAAACTATTTGGCCTTTGGCATCAATGACCTTGGCATCAGAAGGCTTTGCAAGGCTACCGTGAGCCTTCATGCCGGCAATCTTGTCGCCATTGACCAAGATGTCAACGCTTTGCCCAAGATAAAGAGCATTTTCTATAAACACGAGCGACATGATTAACGGCCTCCGGCGTCAGAGTGTGTCAAAAGAACCAAAATGGCCATGCGCACGGCCACTCCGGAAGAAACCTGATCAAGGATCAAAGAATCTGAACAATCGGCAATGCTGCCGGACACATCAAGCCCGCGGATGATGGGGCCGGGGTGCATGATCTTGCCGCCCGGTTTGATCATGTCAAGGTGCTTCATATCAAGGCAGTACCGTGAAGAATATTCGCGCAAATCAGGCAAAAGCCCCGATTCCAAACGCTCGGTCTGCACGCGCAAGCTCATGATGGTATCCACGCCTTCAATGGCTTTTTCTAAATTTGTGTACACTTCCACGGGCCAATTGTGCACGCCGGCAGGCAACAAGGTGCGCGGCGCACAAAGCCGTACATTAACGCCAAGCTGTGTCAACAAAAGCACGTTGGAGCGGCATACGCGGCTGTGCGCGCAATCGCCGACAATGGTGAGGGTTTTTCCGGCAAAATCATTCCCCCAACATTTTTGGCGCAACGTATGCGCATCAAGCAAAGCTTGGGTTGGGTGCGCGTGCCAGCCATCCCCTGCGTTCACCACGCTGCACGCAAGACGCTCGCCTAAAAATTGGGCGGCGCCACTGCTGCTGTGACGAATGACAATGACATCGGGATTCATGGCTTCTAGGGTTAAGGCAGTGTCTTTAAGGCTTTCACCCTTTTTCAGGCTTGAGCCCGTTTTGCCAAGGGCAAAGGTGTCTGCCGAAAGACGCTTACCGGCAATATCAAACGACACCTTTGTACGGGTACTATCCTCAGCAAAGAAAAGGATAACGCTTTTGCCTTTAAGGATGGGTACCTTCTTAATAGGACGAATGTTGACCTCATGCAAAGACGCGGCAGTATCAAGAAGGTGAAACACTTCCTGATTTGTCAGCTGATCTACCTCTAACAAGTCCTTGTGGGGCCAGTGGAAATGGTTTTCCTGTTGCATGGCTACCTTTTGTTGTTTATGGCAGAAGTTTTCTGCCTGTTAGACGCCGCTTCCCAACATGCTTAGGGATGCGGCAAAAAAAAACCCCGCATAACGGGGATTATTTTAAAAAAAACAAATGTTCCTGAAAAAAAACAGGAATTCCATGCAGTCGCTGCATAAACGGAACAGGTGCAATGGCTACCGTTTTTATGGAAGGCGTTTTTGCGTGGCTCATGGTTTTTCCTAACTTGATTGTCAAACTTACCAAACGTATCAAGCTTGCCAAACATGCCAAGCATGATCGTTCGGCTCAATTCGTCATGCTTTGCATGATAGCTTTTTCGTCCTTCGATGTAAAGGTTTTCTTGCAAAAAATCGTAGGGCCTACCTGTCTTTTGTAAGGCATTGTTCATGCCTTGCCATAAGTTGCCAATAATATTTCCTCTATTGCTGTACTACCCTTTTGCCAATAAAAAACTTTTTTGCTATCCTTTTTATAAAGAGTCTTGCACAGTTTTTTTTGCGCTTTTGCTGTGAGTATATGCTTGCGTTAACATAGACTTGTGCAGGAGTCTTTTATAGGGGGAACATGCATGTCACTTAGCATCAACTACCCTATCACCCCAAATACTCAGTAGAATCCTTGGGCGCATGTTCCCTATCAACATTCGTATATTCACGCACGACAGTGGTGACTGTTATGGTGTAGCTTTCAAAAAGTTCTGTTTTGCCTTTAAGTTGGCTCATTCTATGTTCTACTGTATTGCGCCAGCGGCTCAACGCTTCCTCGCTTTCCCATACATTCATGGACAAAAGCTTATTTTCATCATTCAAACTTTGAAAACGTTCCATGCGCACAAAACCATCAAACCCTTCAAGCATGGGTTTGAGCATGGCGGCAAGTTCCATATACTTTGCCTTGCCTTGTGCAGAGGGTTTCACTTCAAAAAGCACAATATATTTACTCATTTGTTCGAACTCTCCATGTCGAGCAAAAACTTTTTCAGCTCAAGGCCGCCAGCATACCCCACAAGTTTACCTGACGCACCAATAACACGATGGCACGGCACAATGGCTGTAATGGGGTTTTTGTTGTTGGCATTACCAACAGCACGGCAAGCGTTGGCATTGCCCACAGCTACAGCAATATCTTTATACGACCTTGTTTCTCCATACGGAATAGCACAAAGAGCCTGCCATACCTTTTTTTGAAACGCTGTACCGTGAAGCGTATATGGCACATCAAAGACCTTTCTTTTTCCTGCAAGGTACTCACAAAACTGACTGTAAACGCTTTTTGTCAAAGGTGTTTCTACACCAAAATCCTTTATTTCTGCATCATGCAGTTTTTTGAACAAGACAACGCGCTCGCCCTCATATTTGATGATAAAAAAACCACATGCATGTTCATATATAGCAAAACCTTGCATACTAAATCCTTACAACATCATATTTAACGTCGTTATACTATCGTTATGGATTCCAACGCCAACCCCCTAGCGATAGCCAAAAAGACCACAAATGACAAGGC
>CAYJIX010000017.1:0-40735 GCA_964370375.1 uncultured Desulfovibrionaceae bacterium
GCGGTACTTTTTTGAACCTTAATAATTTTATTGATAGTCATACCCATTGCATCCAGTAATGCTGTACTTCCGCCAAGCTGATATTCTTTTTCAGTCATAGGGGATACAGCTTGAATGTTTAATCTGTCATGCAATAACTCATATTCGTTGTCAAAAAGTACCGTTGTTACAATGACTTCTCCTGCAAGTTCCTTTTGTTTTTGTAGCATAGAATTAAAGCCGCCTATGGTGTCCTTCTCTAGCCCTTGCATAGATCCGCTTTTGTCCAAAATAAATACCAGTTCTGTGAGTCCTTTTTGCATGATTGTTCTCCTTATTTTTACTATGGCTTAAAAATAAGGAAAAAAGAGAGAAAGAGGTCGCTTTCATAGCGACAATTTTAGGGCAATAACGGTTGGGGGGTGTAAAACCTCAAGCCTTATCCTCCTAACAAAGGCTGGTCGTAATGAAAAAGCACTTCATTTATATCAAAAATTTCATATATTCCATTTTCAATGAAATATTGCACAATAACATCGAGCTTTTGACTGGATGATAAAGCAAAGCCGGCTTTTTTAAGAAATGCTTCTGTTTCGACAATGTCCAATTCCAAAGCAATGGCAAGGGCAATAACGGTGCGTTTGCTTGGCATATATCCTTTGCCACTACGAATTTTAGAAAAAAGCCTTCTGTCAATATTAGCCTTTTTGTATGTTTCCACTTCTGTTTTATTTTTCGTTTGGATAAGGCGGATGAGTGTTGTGGTGAAGGGGGCATCAAGCTTACCAATGACATCTTCTACGTCGTGCTTAGCTTTTAGAAAAGCAGGAGTTTCTGAAGTGTCTTGACATTCTTCCACCATATTTTCAAGAAAGACTGCGCGTGCGCTTGCTATGCAAGGTCTTAAGTCCTTGCTTTGCGCTTCATCAACATAATGCTCAGAAATATAGCTTGCAACATTTTTGAGTAGAGCCTTGCTTGCTGCAAAAGCACTGGCATCAAAAACGACGAGATATACGTCCATGTCATGCTCTGAAAGAAAATCGAGGATTGCTTCTCTTGCTACGGCAATGGCTTCTTCTTTGGGATAGCCATATATACCACTTGAGATGAGAGGAAAGGCAACGCTTTGACACTGAGCTTGTAAGGCTTGCTGTAAGCTGTTTCTATAGCATGCCAAAAGGAGATCTTTTTCACCGTGCTTGCCATCTTGATAAATGGGGCCAGCAGTATGAATAATGTATTTTGCTTTAAGGGCAAAACCCGGCGTGATTACTGCCTGTCCTGTTTCAATATGCCCAATATCATCACAGGTTTGCTGTAAGGGGATTGCACCAGCTGCGATGAAGATGGCACCACAAACACCTCCGCCCATTTTAAGCTGCGTGTTTGCCGCATTAACGATGGCATCAACATCCATTTGCGTAATATCATTTCGTACAATATTGAAGGGCATAACAACTCCTTGTATTGCAAAATATGTAGGAGTCTACAATAATAGATGCTTTTGTAGATTCTCTCCTATACCGCCTTATAAGCACAGTCTATAATCACTTTTATGGGTTTGCAAGTCAGGCACCCGTTCTTGCTACAACACGAGTCGATTGTCAAAAGACCAAAAAATAAGCTCCCAAGCGTAAATAAACGCATGGGAGCTTATGTATTTTTTTGGTAGCAAGGGAGGGAGTTGAACCCCCGACAACGCGGGTATGAACCGCGCGCTCTAACCAACTGAGCTACCTTGCCGTAACAACAAGTCTGTATAGTCGAATTTTTTTTACTTGGCAAGTCTTTTTATGCGCTTTTTTTTGAGCATACGTTTTTATTGTGTGTTCTTGGATTCAGAAAGCTCATTTTGCTCAGGTTCTTGTGGTTGAACCGGTTCTGTTACGGTGTCAGCTGTCGCTTCAGGGGCTGGATTCGGAACAGGTTGTTGTTCAGCCGCCGTGGGTGCGCTAGGGGGGAGTACCGCTTCAGAAGAGCCTTCTTTTAATTCAGCATTTTTTTCATCCTGCGCAGGCGGGGCAGGTTCTTCTGCATTCGTTTGCGACATATCTATGGGCGTTGTTGATTCTGGCTGCGCCTGTTTAGGTACTACCTGTTCAGGCGCTACCTGTTCAGATTGTGTCTGTTCAGAAGACGGGGCCGGATTCCAATACGCATGCAAGGAAGGCATGGTCAGGTTGAAAGCCGAAGCTATGGCAAAAAGCATCCAGAAAGTAACAACCAGCAAGCTCCCTTGGGCCCAGCGTTTTTGCGTGCCTTTAAGCAAGACAAGGCCAGCCACAAAAAGTATGCCTGCCAGCGCATAAAGCCCTGTGGCTGCCTCAAGTAGGGGCATGATTGGTGTAAGGTTGTCACCTGCAAAAGGTAGCAAAGCAAGGTGGCTGTCAAGGAAGCTTAGCAAACTTGAAGGAACGAACGTCGGCATATGGGGAAAGCTTGCGGCAAGGCTTAGAACTATCCCTAAAAGGCAAAGTACAATGCCAATGATTCCAAAAAAGAGTCTGCTTCGCCAAGGCGCAAGCCCTACAAGCCCTTGCGCCGCTGCAATGCTCACAAGCGGCACGAGTGGCAGAGCTGCCAAAAGTGGAGATTCTGGCATAAAAGGTATAAGGGCAAGGCTACAGAGCAAGGATATCCATAACCAGCCACTGCCGGGATTTTGGTGACGTGCTTTCCATAGGGTTGCTGGCAGATACAATATCCGCTCCCACGGTGCAAAAAGCAGCAGACCTATCCATGGCAAGCTTATAATAGCAAGGCTAATCCAGCTAAACCATCCTGCTTGCAGGGCGTCACTAAAGGATAAGGGGCGCCATGCTTCCACAATGGCCACAAGGTACGGTTTGGCAGAAGGGGTGATGGCAAGCAAGGTAAACCAGCCCACCGTAAGGATCAGCAAAAGCGCAAAACCCAAAGCGCCGTCACGCTGACCTGCACGGCGAAAAGTTCCACGCCACAAAAGGAACAGCAAACTGGTTAAAAGGGGTACAACGGCCCCAAAAGGCGAAAGTGTGAGCGTTGCCGCCCCAGCTAGGATAAAGCCGAGTATAAGGGTACAAGGTGCATTGGCCTTGATCCAGCCGCGGTACAGCATCAGTAGGCTGAGTAAAAAAAGGCTGGTGAACAGTAAGATTGGATCAGCATAAAGGTTTGCGCCCATAAAAAGTAGGCTGAGCATGACCATACAGCCTGCAGCAAAGGCTACAGCGCGCCCAAGGCCAAGCCCTCTGGCCAAAAGCCAAGTACACATGACACATAGCCATAGGCTTAACACTGCAGAGCCTTGCATGAGCCACGATGCGTCAATATAGGCTGAAAGAGCAGGCATGGCCTCAGCAAAAAAGAGCAGCTGTTGCAATCCTGCCAAAAACCAAAAATACAAGGGTGGCAAAGACGTTATCGTAGCATCACCTTGGCTAAAGAAAAGCCAGGAGCCATGTCCTTGAATTTGCTGTAAAAGGTCAAGCCAGCCTTGATCAGTGGATAAGGGGATATGGTGCAGAATAAGGCTTGGCAAGGCAACGGCTGCAATACATACCGTCAGTACCAGCCAGCCGCCATATGACAAGGCCTGAAACAGTTTATTTGCAGCAGAGGGTTGTGGCGGCAGCGCTTCTGCTAGTATTTCTTGAGCCTCTTGAGGCTCTTTGGCATCAACCTCTTGTGGAATGTTTTCGTGAACAACGTGACATTCGGCATCTTCGGCTTGAATTTCTGTTTTTTCCGTTTCTTGATGGGCGATAGCGTCAGCTTGCGCTTCTTGTTCAGGGGTATCAAGAGCGGCTTCGTCAACTGGCTGGTTGGTGATTTTGTCGGTCATGCAACGCGCTCCTTATTGGCTTGTTAAACACGAGGTGCTGATTAAAAGGTAATAAAAAGTCATCATTTGTGGACACTCGGGGCCTTATTGTGCTTAGGCCAAGGGGAACGTTGCAATGCCTAGGTTTGGCTATAGCAACCTTAGTGCCCTTGTTCCATGCAAAGCCTTAAAGCTTTGGCGCAACCCATCCACTGTCACCGCCTGCACCCGGCCCTGTGACAAAACGCACTGCCACCAGTTTGCCGTCGGCATTAAATCTAGCCATTATGCGGAAGATTTTTTCTTCGGACTTTTGCAAAGAGTTTTGCAGCTCATTAACCCAGGCCAAGGTTGAGCCAAATCGTAAATCTGTAAAGACGTATTCTGTACTGCCATCTGGTCCTGTTTGTAGCTCTTCAAGGGATGGGAACTGCGCAAATTTGGCGTATTCACGAAACATTATATCCTCGGCAATGGCTGTTTGCCAAATATGCTGCGGCGGCCTTGGGTATACGCGATAGGCAGAAGGATCTAAAGGATGCGTAGATTGCCCAATGGTGTAGCCGCTTAAAAGCCAGTCATTGGGGGTTTTGAAAAGCACCTTCCAATGGATCGGGCTAAACGCGTCAGGCGTAAGGTAGGCATTTTCTACAGGGCGTTCCAACATTGTGCGCGGCAAAGTGTCGCGCATGTGGGCTTCAATCCCAATTCGGGTAAGCACGGCACCTGCAGGGTAAAGCACAGTCCAGAGCAAGATCATAACCAAAATGCGAGGATTGTTGCGTTTCCACAAAAGGCCAACTGCAAGAGGTATGATCAAAAGCGGGTCTACAATAAACAATCCGCTAAGCCTGACCCTGTAATCACTAAACGGTAAAAAAATCTGTGTTCCGTAGGAATTGACACAATCAAGCCAAAGGTGGTGCAGTAAGATGATGAATCCAAGAACGGTCGCGCCGGTGAATTGCCAACCGCCGCTCCCCCCTAGGTATGGGGCATGTCCAACACGTTTAAAGTTTGTAATGCCTAAAAAAAACAAGGACCCAAGCATGGCTAACGCCACAGCACCTAATAATGAGTGGGTAAACCCTCTATGATAGGTAATATAGTCCAATGGTGTTTTGAGGAAAAAAATATCAAGATCTGGACTTATAGCTAAAAGGGCACCCCAAAGGATCATCCATGCCGGGCGTACGGCTTTGGGCATGGCTTGAATGATTGTGGCACCGCTTAGGGCATGTGTAACCGGATCCATGAGCACCCCTCCTTTTGGAGGTTATTGTTAAAGTCTGCGCAAAAATTCATTACGCAGCACTTTGGAAAGGGTAATTTTATACCGTAGAGTATATAGTGAATAAAGCCTAGAGGCAATATGCTATAGTCACCTGTTATACCGTCACAGCAAAATGTCTAAGGAGCAAAAACCAGCCTATAGCCACAGTGGCAAGAAAGAGGCAGAGCAAAAACAATTTCCGCATCATGGTTGACATGCTGATTTCAAAATAGCGACAACTTACCACAAGGCATAAATGTACGGGTGAAAGCATTTGCCCGATGTTACCAAACATAAGGGCCAAGGTTAACCAAGGCAAACGCTCTTCCCAAAGGCCACCTTGTTCGATAATGGCTATTAACATGGGAAAAGCAACGCCCACAAAAGCCACCATGAGTCCTGTTAATATACCGCTTAAAAGCGGTAGCAGGGTACACAGTAAAAACATGGTGTATGAGTTTTGCGCAAGGATTAGCAGAGGTTCAAAAAGGTTGCTAGCCATGAGAATGTTTTTGAATACAAAGATGGAAACAACAATAAGCAGTATGCTTCGTGTGCGTTCAGCTTTTATAAGAGGGATAAGGGAACGTAAGCCCAGCTTGTTTTGGTACATGCATAGAAAAAGTGATGGAACAAAAGCCAGAGCAAAAATAAAACCTACAGGGATATCAGAGCTGAGCGACATGCCTGTGAAGGCAAAAACAATGCCAAGCCACATGGGCATGCTTTCCCAGATCGCAGAATAGTGCATCGGAGCTTGAGAAGGTTCGGCGTCTTTAGACGCTTGGCTATGTTCCCCTGATAATGGCAAGGCAGAGTTTGGGGTGTCATCTTCCTTTTTTTCAGCGATAAAAGATTGCTCTTGCGTATATTGTAAGCGGCGTAACAATATAAACCAGCCTCCTGCAATGGCTGCAAAACACGCCGGCCAGTTATACATAAGGGCTTGTGCAGGGGGGATATCAGCAAGGCCAACATACAGTATGAACCCGGGGAAAAGAGGCCAAGACAGTTCCCAAACATGGCGAAACCAATAGTTGATAAGGGCTTTTTGTTCAATGCTCACGGGCATGCCTTTTGAGGATTCAACCACGATGGGGCATGAAAAAATGGCACCTCCAGGCACCGGAAAAAAGCCGATAAACGCGGGAAAAAGGAAAAGTTGTAGCCGTTTTGAGGTGATATAGCGTTCCACGCTATGCACAAGGCGCTGTGTTTGGCAGGTGTGCTCCATAAGCCCGGAAAGCAATAAAATAACAAACAACGAGCAAAGCACGGCAAAAAGGTCGGTGCTTATTAAGGTTTTTCCGGCTACACGTGCCCAATCCAAAGGATTCATGCCAGACATAAACGCCAAACAAAGCCCTGCAGCAGCAAGGCTCCATTCTAAGGGGCAGCGTCGTCTTGTAGGTATCAAAATAACGGCAAAACATACGGCTATTCGCAGAAGTGCGTAGCCAGTTTCCATGAAGGAACTGTCCATAAAGGTATAGCTCGCAGGATGTTGAGGATGTTATGGTTGGTATTTGCTACACGACATCATGCAGCGTAGTATTTTCAAAAAGGATAGACAAACTTTGTACACTCTGCAAGCTTTGGGAGCGTTTGAACAAAATAAAAAAAGCACAAAGCATCCACTTTGTTATAAAAAGCTGAATCTTTTGTGCATACTAGTTTTGGCCTAGACCTCTTAGATATGCTTTAGTGTGCTGTTTCGCTTGACAAAATCTAGCGATACGGTGCAAGTTTTTATGTGTATGTGCCCAAAAGGTGCGCAAAATATTCATAGTATGTTGTGGAGGCTTTCATTTTTTATGTGCATCAAGGAGCATGCGTTGATGAAAAGTTGCCATTCTTGGGCTATTCTTTTGGCAGCGGGGCAAGGTTCGCGATTGGCTGCTTGCACTAAAGGGCTACCCAAGCAGTTTTTTAAAATAGATCACAAGCCATTATATTGGTATTCGCTATACACCTTAAGTAAAGTTGCCAGATTGCGTGGTGTTGTTGTTGTTTTTCCTGCAGATTGCATGGAAGAAAAAGAACAGCTTCAGCAGCTTATGTTTTCACACAATGTGAATTTACCGGTGATAACCTGTATAGGCGGTGCGCGGCGGCAAGATTCAGTTCGCAACGCCTTAGAGCATATTCCTGCAACAGCAGATACGGTCTTGATTCATGATGCAGCAAGGCCCTTTGCTACTGCTGAACTGTGGAATCGAATATTGGACGCTTTGTGTGTTTGTTGCAATCCTCCTTCCGGGGTTATCCCTGCACTTTCTGTGGTGGATACTATCAAAGAGGTTGATGAACATAATAGGGTCTGCGCGACTCTGGACAGAACTGTATTAAAAGCAGTACAAACCCCACAAGGTTTTGCGTTGGCAACGCTTCGCAAGGCCCACGCGCAGGCTGTCGAGCACGAATGGGATGTCACCGACGATGCAAGCCTTCTTGAACGTTGCGGACATTCGGTGCTTGTGGTGGATGGCGAAGGAGCCAATACTAAACTTACAAGGGCAGAGGACATGACGCTATTACAATCCCTACATTCTGCCCCTTCTGCGTATCCGGTAACGGGCTATGGTTATGACGTGCATCGATTTGCAGGTCACACGACTTTGCCCAAGGCGCAGCCTGAACGGCCTTTGCGTCTTGGCGGCGTAGATATTCCGAACAGCCCCTTTGTGCTTGCTCATTCTGACGGTGATGTGTTATTGCACGCTCTTACCGATGCTGTTTTAGGTTGTTTGGGGGAAGGGGATATAGGCAGCCTTTTTCCTGATACAGACTCAAGCTTGGACAATATGGATTCTGCTGTTTTTTTAGAGCATGCCTTAACCATGGCGCGTACAGCAGGCCTTATGGTGCATCATGTAGACCTTACTGTTATAACACAAACGCCAAAAGTTGCCCCTCACCGTGCGGCAATTCGTAAAAATATTGCAAGATTGCTTGGGCTTGACATAGGTTCTGTCAATATAAAAGCAACCACCGAAGAGGGGCTTGGGTTCACAGGAAAAAAAGAAGGAATCAAGGCTGTAGCTCTTGTAAATGCTCTAAAACCTGTATATAAGGATACGTTCTAGCGAGTATATTATTTTTTTTGATTTCATGAAAGTTTTTTGGTGTTCAAAGTTTAGTACAACGTGTCCTTTGTACCTTTAAATTTTGTATGTGAGAACGTATGATAGATACTCCGCACTCAGAAGATCGCCCATGGTTTGCTCATTTTGATGCAGATGTTGCTCGTACTATTGAAACGCCCAACGTTTCATTGGTCAGCCTGCTAGATGCAGCCGCAGAAAAATGGCCTGACCGTCCGGCCGTAGAGTTTCAAAACCTTACTATCACGTACAAACAGCTTAAACAGCAAGCTGAAACTTTGGCTGCATCTCTACAAAGCCGTGGAGTCAGCCCCGGCGATCGCGTTGCCATCATGCTCCCTAACCTTCCACAAACCTTTGTTGCCTTTTGGGGGGTGGTTAAGGCCGGCGGGATAGTGGTCATGGCAAACCCTTTGTATATGGAATCGGAATTGTTGCACTTGTTTGCAGATTCCGGTGCGCGGCATCTTATCACACTTGATATGTTTTGGGGAAAAATTGCGGCGTTGCGCCCAAAGCTTTCCCTTGATGTGTGTTATGTTACCAGGATTGGCGATGCGTTGCGCTTTCCTTTAAGTTGGTTGCAGGTTTTTTCTGCCCACCGTCAAGGCAATTGGATTGATATCCCGTACGACAATACAGGCGTTGTTGCTTGGAAGGATTTGTTCAAAACCTCTGCTAAGCTAAGTCATCAAGTGGACGATCCCATGAACGACTTGGTGGCCATTCAATACACAGGGGGCACCACAGGCCTTAGTAAGGGGGCGATGCTTACACATAGTAATTTTATGAGTAACATCGAGCAGATATTATCGCTTATTAAAAAATCGTCTGAACAAAAGCATGTATTTTTGGCCTTGTTACCGTTGTTCCATGTCCTTGGGCTAACCCTTACCCTTATGATACCTGTCCGTATGGGAGCCAAGGTTGTGCCCATGCCGCGCTATGTGCCGGCAGATATGCTTGAAGCGTTAAGAAAATATCGTTTTACCATTTTTATTGGTGCGCCTTCCATATACATATCGTTATTACAACAAAAAAATTTGGCGAACTACGACCTTTCGCATATTGAATTTTGCCTGTCAGGTTCTGCCCCCATGCCTGTGGAGTGGTTTCATGAGTTCAAAAAAATTACAGGAACAAGCATTACAGAAGGGTATGGCCTGACCGAGGCATCACCCGTTACCCATGTGAACCCTGTCTATGGTTTGCAGAAGGTGGGTTCCATCGGTGTACCTTTGCCCGGCACGGATGCCCGTATTATGGATGCCCACACAGGAACAATCGAACTGCCCCCCAATGAAACGGGCGAGCTTGTTATTCGCGGCCCTCAAGTCATGGCAGGTTATTGGAATCATCCGGAGGAAACAAGCCATGCTCTTCGCGACGGATGGCTTTATACCGGTGATATTGCGTATATGGATGAGGATGGCTTTTTTCACATTGTTGATCGTAAAAAAGATTTGATCCTTATTGGGGGATACAACGTGTATCCTCGTGAAGTGGACGAAGTTTTGCACACGCACTCTAAAATTTCAGAAGCAGTCACTGTAGGAATAAGCCATAGAGCACGAGGTGAAAGTGTTAAAGCCTATATCGTGCCTGTAAAAGGCGAAACCCTCACGACCCAAGAAATCATACGCTATTGCCGTGAAAAATTAGCCTCGTATAAGGTGCCGCGTACCATTGAGTTTCGTACCGAGCTGCCCAAAAATGCGGTGGGCAAAATTTTACGGCGAGTATTACAAGAAGAAGCCAGAACAGCACAGGAAAAGACCGCTTCGCCTAAAGCTGATGCCCCAAAGGGTGATGACGCTTCCTAGTGTTTGTTTGATAACAATAGACAGTTCAAGCTTTGCATGATTAACGTAGTAAAATTCCTGGTCAAGATACTTTTTGCAAGGAACAAACATATCCACGTTTAACGTGACGTTCGGCACCTATAAGGAAAAGTATGGCTGACTGGGTGGTTTTTCGGTTAAGTGCCCTTGGGGATGTGACCCTTATGACAGGGGTGCTTGACCATGCCCATGCAGAAAAAGGGCATCGTTTTATTGTCATTACGCGGCAAAAATTCGTGCCGCTTTTTAAAAATCTTCCTGCTGTACGCGACGTTGTCGGCGTGCCCTCTGGTCTTTCTTTTGTTGCAACTATAAAGCTTTTTCAGGGCCTTGCCAGACGCTATGCAAGCCATCCTTTATTAGATTGGCACGCTACTTTGCGTTCGCGCTTGCTTGGGCTTGTGTGGAAAGGTGCTGTCTATAGATATGATAAAGCAAGCCTTACAAGGCGCATTTTTTTGGCAACGCGGCGTCATATCAATCCTACCCCCTTTGCCCAAAAGCTTGCCAACACCCATGTGACCCAACGCTATGCAGAAACCTTGGGCATTGCGGCACCATCTGCCACCTTTCAGCCCAAGCTTGTGCTGACAGGTGAAGAAAAAGATGTTGCAGGTAAACAACTTGCCCCATTGCGCAATTCAGGCAACGGGCCAATCATAGCCCTACATCCGTATGCCACGCATAGTAATAAAGCCTGGGATAGAACGAATTGGCAGCAATTGATACAGCTTTTGCATGCAAGGCAATGTATATGTATCATTGTGGGACAATGTTCAGACAAGCAGAACCCAATAGCAGGCTTGCTCCCTTCTGAATATGATTTCACCAACCGCACAGAGTTGCGTGAAACAGCTGCCCTTTTATCTGTTTGTGATGCCCTTGTCACAGGCGATTCCGGCCCCATGCATATAGCCTGTGGCGTAAAAACTCCTGTTTTGGCATTGTTTGGTCCCACAAGTAGACATTGGGGGTTTTTTCCGCAAGGGCCACAGCACAAAGTTGTGGAATTGCCCTATGCCTGCCGTCCGTGTTCGTTGCATGGGCAAGGCCCTTGCCCCCATGAACGGCGTTGTATGCGTGATATAGCACCATGTTTTGTCATGGACTGCTTGCAGCAAATGCTTGAACGGCAGGGAAAATAGCAATAATGCAGACAAATTGACAAAAGGTGCCCATACGGTTTATTTTACAATTGCTCTGGTTACAAAAGCCAACAGGCTACTAAGGCCATACTGCTCGCTAGGAGGTGGTACATGCTTTTTGTTTCTGATCTTATGACAACCAATGTCTTTTCGCTGGTACGAACCCACACTTTACGCGATGTCCGTGATCTTATGAACTTGGCAAAAATACGCCATATTCCGATAATGGATGATGAAGGACGTTTTCTTGGTCTTGTAACACACCGTGACCTTTTAGAACAGACTGTCTCCCGTTTGGCCAATCTTGCATCTACCATGCAAAATGCCATTGATGAAAGCATCATGGTGGGAGAGATCATGCGCACCGATGTTGAAACAATCAGCCCGGATGCACTGCTCAGCGAAGCAGCAGACACCCTTTATCGCCATAAATACGGGTGCTTACCTGTTCTTGATGGTGATACCTTTGTCGGTATTATTACAGAAGCAGATTTTCTGCGCTTAGCCATTGCCTTATTACAGTCTGAATAAGGCCTTAATAGGATTTTTTACATGCGCAATTCCTACACAAAATCTCGTGGTCGTTTTAAGTATTTTTTAGCCGTATGTGTGCTTGCTGTTATCGGTTGCGGAGCGTATTTTTTTCTTGATGATCTTGATGGGCCTGTTATCAGTTTTAGCCCCTCATCCGAACATATCGCTTCCACACAAGATGTAACACTTACACTTGCGGATGCTGCATCTGATATCAAGTCTGTTAAGGTTGTAGTGCGTGAAAAAGATGGCGTGGTTACGCTTTTGGATAGCTCCTTCAATACGGCTGAACCAAAACAAACAGTCACCATCGATTTGCAAAAAGCCGGCCTTGGTGATGGGCCATTTGAGCTAGAAGTCACAGCAGCAGACACAGCCATGGCAGGTTTTGGACGTGGTAATGTGACTACAGTTGTGCGAAAGCTTTATTATGATACAAAGCCGCCCATTGTGACGGTAGATAGCACAGCTCCCAATCTACGCAGAGGCAGCACCACAGCCATTGCCTATCGAGTTTCTGAAGAGGTACAAAGCACAGGCGTACAGGTTGGAGACATTTTTTTTCCTGCCTTTAAACAGGACAACGGCCTGTATTATTGCTTTTTTGCCTTTCCTGTGCATGTGGAACCAGATCAATTTGTGCCCATGGTTGTGGCAACAGACCTGGCAGGGCACACCTCAAAACGCAGCACAAGGGTAAACGCACGAAATGTTGCGTATCGTAGCGACACCATGAATATTTCTGATGGATTTTTAGAAAGAAAGTTCCCTGTTTTACAGCAAATACGACCGGAAACCACAACGCCCTTAGACGCCTATATTGCAGTAAACAGGCTAGAGCGGAAAAAGAACGAAGCGGCCTTATTCGAATTAGCCCAAAAAACATCCCCTAAAATGCTTTGGGAAGGCTCCTTTGCTCGCCTTGGCGGTTCGGCTACCATGGCGCTGTATGGTGACAAACGCACCTATTTTTACAACGGGCAGGAAATTGATCGGCAAACTCATATGGGCATTGACCTTGCCTCTGTAGCCAAGGCGCCCATTCCTGCATCGAATAGTGGCATTGTGGTTTTTGCTGACGAGATGGGCATGTTTGGTAAACTTGTTGTTATTGACCATGGCCTTGGCCTTATGAGCCTGTATTCGCACATGACCGATATTGCCGTGATTGAAGGGCAAGAAGTTAAAAAAGGCGATATTTTAGGCACCACGGGCACTACAGGCCTTGCCGGAGGCGATCACTTGCACTTTGGTATGCTTGTGCATGGTTTGCAAGTGCAACCCATTGATTGGTTTGATGGTAAATGGATCAAAGATACCATTACAGATAGGCTGGCAGCAGCAGGAAGTTAACAGGCCGCCCCAAAGGTTGGCGCGTTGTTACGCGTGTGTTTTTACGGCATGGACAAAAGTGTTCATGCCGTTTTTGCTTTTGCGCTGGCGGCGTCTTGCGTATCGGGCAAGGTCGGTGGCGACACACAAAGTCATCAACCAGATTGCGCTAGAAAAAAGCATGGATGTAAAAGGCATACTCTAAAGGGGACAGCTGGACGCGTTGCTCTCTATATCCGTACGGTTCGAAGACTCACCTATCACTGCTCTCGATTTGCGTAATTGCTCGTTCCTTGCAAACGCAAACGGACAGCAGAGCGTCCATGCCTTTTTGTTGCTAACCTTCAATTTGTCAAAACTGTAAAAAACATGCTTTTGAACCGCCTGCCTGTACTGGGTGGCGAAAAAGGAAAAAACTTCGCACTGTGTTTACGGGTGGCGTAAAAGGCTACGCATAAAGACACACTGATCAAAAGAGCATTGGCACTCTATGTAAAAGCCCTCCTCACACACTGTGAAGAGGGCTTGTTCTTGTGGGGTGCGCTATTGTGATGATAAAAAGAAAAAATTCCCTGCGCTAGGACGAGTCGTATCATTCAGGCTGTTTTATAGCCCGATAGCGTTCCTTAAAAGCTTGTTTAATACTGTCAAACGGGGGAATGGGCGTGGCAAAGACGCCTTGCCTAGAAGGCATAATGCTGATCTCTTGCTCTGTTCGTCCTTTCTGCCACAGTCGAACGATAACCTCTTTGCCAAGGCGTACAGCTGCCGGCGAAAAGGACGCTGTAAAGGCCGCAGCCTCAGCAAGCAGTTCGTTATCCCAATGAAGACCGCGGCGTGCCAAGGCCAAGGGCCCGGGCATGTCTGCCACTTTAATAAGCATGTCTGCTTCACGTACAAAGCGTTCTATGGCTTCATTGTCTGCGGCATGGCGTCCCACGCACAGCCATTTATCCTCAAACCAGTGTTGCCGTCCAAGGTTTGCCAAATAAAAATCCTTGGCGGTAGGCGGCGTCAACTTCTGTATCAGTGGCCAATAACGCCTGGCGTTTTCTTTTTCTGCAAGCATGCAGCCACCTGCCGGAGTTGGGATTTCGTCAATACTCATACTTTTTGCCAAGGCCAGCTGTTCTGATCGTCCTCTGCCTGAAAAACCACGCAATCGCGCACGGTCAACCAAGCCGCTTTCTTCAGCTTGCGTTGGGGCCAAATGTACTGCAGATAAGGGGCGCAATAAAAGGTCGTGCACGCCGCCGTCGCGTCTAATCACGTTCAAGGTGTCTCTGCGTTGTGACATGGGGCGCTGACCTAGCACTTCACCTGAGATGATAAAGGCTGCGCCAAGCTCTTCCATGCGTTTTTTGGCGCACTGCATCATTAGGATTTTGCAATCCACGCAAGGATTCATCACCTTGCCAAAATCATGGGGTGGGCCAGCCACGATCATCTCTACAAACATTTCGCCAATATCAATACATTCAATGTCAAGGCCGTACACGCGCTCCCAATGTGCCACCTTGTGCGGCTGACCAAAAAACGGCGTGGCATAGTGTAGGCATTTGACCTTGAGCCCTTGATCAGTGACCAATTTGACCGCAAGGATACTGTCAAGCCCTCCTGAAAAAAGGGCTACTGCGTCATACTGCATGGACATGGTTATTGCGTAAAGGGGTTGCTTGCCATTTCGTCAGCAACAGTGGTTGAGGGCCCGTGCCCGGGGTATACAACGGTTGTACTTGGCAGGGCATACACTTTTGTTTTTATAGAATCCAAAAGGGCCCCTGTGTCGCTGCGCGGAAAATCTGTTCGACCTACACTGCGGAAAAAGAGCAAATCGCCGCTAAAAAGCACCTGCTCGTCCTCAACATATAAAGAAACGCCGCCCGGGGTATGCCCTGGTGTATGCAATGCCTTTATGGTGATGGAGCCAAAGGAGTGCGAGCCTTCAGCCAAGGCAGTGCTGCTAAAAGGGATAACCTTGGGAAAACCCCATTTGCCACCGCCCCCCATTTCATTATCAAGCATGAAACGATCGTCTTCGTGGGCATAGATTGGCGCGCCTGTAACCTCATGCACATGGGCCACACCTAAAATATGGTCAAAATGTAAGTGTGTACACAAAATGGCCCTAAGTTGTAGCTTTTGGATGTTTAAAAAATGCATGACCTCATTAAGGCCCTCATTCATACTTCCACCCGGATCGATCATCACAGCATCCACATCATTATGAAACACATAACAATTGGTACCCAAAGGGCCAATGGCAAAGGTTTGAACAGGCATGTTAAAGTCTCCTTTCTCTTAACAGGGGGAAATGGTAAAGCGTTTATGCACCAATAGAAAAAGCTTATTCTTCGGGCACGGTTTCTTCTAAAATATACCCACAACCCTTGGTCGGACATGTTATGACAAGGCCCTTGCCGCGGACATTTTTACGAACAAGGATGGGTGATTGACATTGTGGGCACGGTGTGGGCACAGGCCAATCCCATAGGGCGTAATCACATTGTGGGTAGGTATTGCAGGAGTAAAAGATTTTGCCGCGCCGTGAGCTTTTTTCAACAAGTTCGCCTTGGCAGCCTTCGCGTGGGCAAGGAACGCCTGTTGAAAAAGGAGCAGCATAGTCACAGTCGGGATAGCCTGTACAGGCTATGAAGCGGCTCCCCGTGCGGGAGGTTCGTATGACAAGATCCTTTTGGCATTTGGGACACTGGCCTACCTTTTCAAGGACCGGCTTTGTGCGTTCAACCAAATGGATTTGCCCCTCTTCGTTGCGTTCATAGTTGGAAGTAAAAGAACAACCGGGATAGCCGGAACATGCCACAAATTGTCCTGCTTTGCCAAATTTTACCATTAAAGGCTTGCCGCAGTCAGGGCAGGGCAAGTTGGCTTCAAGGCCGCCTTTGACCTGGTTCATGGCTTTGGTGGCTTGCTCTAAAGTAGGATAAAAATCAGCGGTAAAATGCTTGAGTAGCGAAACCCAATTTTGATCCCCTTCTGCCACTTTATCAAGGGAGTTTTCCATGTTTGCTGTGAACGACACATCCATAAGTGAGACAAAGTGCGTGCGCAAATGTTCCACCACCACGCGCCCAAGGTCTGTGGGCATGAAATGCTTTTCCACAAGGTTTACATAGTCGCGATCCTGTAGGGTGGAGATGATGGCAGCATAGGTGGAAGGACGCCCAATGCCCAATTCTTCAAGCTCGCGCACAAGAGAGGCTTCGCTAAACCGTGGCGGCGGCTGGGTGAATTTTTGCTCACTTGTCAGCTTTTCACAGGTAAGCTGTTGGCCTTGTGCAAGTTTAGGCAAAAGGGTGTTTTCGTCCTCCTTGCTTTTGGGCATGGCTGCCAAAAAGCCGGAAAAAAGCAAACGCTCCCCTTTGGAACGCCAAAGGGTTGGGCCACATTCTGTGGTTACTGTCGTATCGTGAAAACGGGCAGCAGCCATTTGTGATGCCACAAACCTAGACCAGATAAGCTTATAAACTTGGTATTGGTCAGGGGCAACAAAGGGCTTGATATCATCAGGGGTTACGGTCACATCCACAGGGCGGATGGCTTCGTGGGCATCTTGTGCTCCACTTTTTCCCTTGAAGGTTCGCCCTTTACCGCCGGGAGCCAAAAATTCGTCCCCAAAATGAGCTGCAATAAAGGTTGCGGCTGCTTCCTTGGCTTCATCCGCAATGCGTACCGAATCGGTTCGCATATAGGTGATAAGGGCTGTGGTGCCGCGCTCGCCAAGGTCTAGCCCTTCGTACAAACGCTGGGCAATGGTCATGGTTCGCTTGGCTGGATAGCCTAGCCGCTGGTTGGCGCTTTGTTGTAAAGTGGAGGTGATAAAGGGGGGCTGGGGGCTACGGCTGCGTTCCTTTTCTTCCACGTTGTGCACGATAAACGGCTTGTCCTTCATGGCGGCATGAAGAGCGTCAGCTGCTTCTTTGTCAGGGATAACAGGCTTTTTATTTTCAACCTTCCATAAATCTGCTTTGAAGGAAGGCGGCTCATCCCCTGCAAGTATTGCCTTAAACAGCCAATACTCTTCAGGTACAAAAGCGCAGCGTTCTTCCTCTCTTTCCACAATAAGTTTTAACGCAACAGATTGTACCCTGCCTGCTGAAATGCCGCGTTTGACCTTTTTCCATAAAAGGGGAGAGATTTTATAACCCACAAGCCTGTCAAGCACGCGCCGTGCTTGCTGCGCATCAAACAAATCCTCGTTCAATTCACGAGGTTGGCTTAATGCCTCTTTCACCGCTTTGGATGTGATTTCGTTAAATTGAATCCGTTTGATGTTGGTATTTTTGTCTTTTACAAGCTCAGCCACGTGCCAGGCAATGGCTTCTCCTTCGCGGTCAGGGTCAGGGGCCAGGTACACTACATCGGCCTTGGCTGCGGCTTCGCGCAAATCGCGTACAACCTTTTCTTTGCCTGCAATGATTTCGTATTGCGGTGTAAAATCAGACTCTTCATCAACGCCAAGCACCTTTTTGGGCAGATCGCGAATATGCCCAACGCTTGCTTGTACCATGTAGTTGGCACCTAAGAATTTTTTAATGGTTTTAACCTTGGCTGGTGATTCCACAATAATAAGGCTTTTGCCCATAATCACATCCCTTGCAACCGTTCGCGGTGGCGTTGCTCGTAATTTTTGAACAACATACGTATCTTGTGCGTATCGTCAAGTCTTATCTGACTCTCTTGTCTACTCTAACAGGATGCTGATCCTGATTTTAGAAGCTTTTATCGTTTGGATAAGCAGGATTCGCGTTGTACCAAGCCCATGAGTGCGTACACAAGTTTAGCCGTGGCAAAGTCAGAACCATGAGAATCCACGGTAGGAGCCAATTCCACCACATCAAATCCTAACACATTGCGGTTGCGCATGGCAGTTGCACAAAGATCAAGTGCTGCGTACCAGTCAAGACCGCCCGGCACCGGCGTTCCTGTGGCAGGAATAACAGAGGGGTCTAGGCCGTCCACATCAAAAGTAATGTAGATGTTTTTTGGAAAATCAGCAGGAATGATGTTTACGTTGCGCACCTCTTGATTGGTCATTCGTGCCAATATATCCGCATCATAGGCGGTTACGCCAAAGGTTTTGCGCGTTTCAATTTCTTCTGTACATAAGGCGCGCACGCCCAATTGCACCAAGGGCAGGCCAAGGTCGCGTACAGCACGTGCCATGACACTGGCATGGCTCCAAGGGGTATCATCGTACGTGTCGCGCAAATCTGCATGGGCATCAATTTGTATAAGGCCAAACGTACCATAACGTTTTTTAAGTGCGGCTAGGGGGCCATATGTGACGGTGTGTTCGCCGCCAAGCACCACAGGCATGCCGCCCACATCAAGGGCCTTGTTTGTTGCCTGCTCAATGCGGCGCAAAACAACTTCGGTATCGCCTTCTACATCAACGGCAGGCCATGTGTAGATGCCAAGATCCCCCGGAATGGAACCGCCTTCAAACGCTTCTAAATGATGGGATGATTCAATGATGGCCTCTGGCCCTTTTGCCGTGCCGCCGCCAAAGGTTACTGTCGATTCAAAAGGTACAGGAATAATATGAAACAAAGCCTTTTCAGGCGTACAAGGTGGCAGTTCTGAAGCTAAAAAACGGTGTCCGTTCATGACGACTCCTTATATATAATATTTGCGATGTTTTTGAGCTTGCCCGTAGATATCGTTTTGTGATGATTATTGCGTTAAAGCACATTTTTTTTGTACTTGACACACGCTCCGTTTATTTACGGATAAGCTGTTTGTATTCGCATACAGCCTAGCCAATCCAATTGGGTATACCTAGCACGCACGACAAAAGCAATACCATTTTACTGCGAAGGCGCAGTGCGAATGTACTAAAAACGTATTTCAAAGCATTCGTCCTTTTTTAGGGGTTGCTGAGCATGGCAAAATTATAACTATAACCACATGGCTGATATGTTTTTATTCTGCTAGCTCTTGTTCATACGTTGTATAAAATTTTTTTATGAGGTGCACTATGAACGACAAAACAGGCAAGAGCAACACACCACATGTCACTGTGTGGACGTTGGCACTTATGACGGTAGCGGCAGTGGTTAGCCTGCGTGGTTTACCCATGATGGCAGCTGAGGGCTTGAGCATGGTATTTTATATACTTTTTGCTTCAGTCGTGTTTTTGCTGCCGGCTGCCTTGGTTTCAGCAGAACTTGGAAGCACATTTGCCACCACTCAAGGGGGTGTCTATACGTGGGTTTCAGCGGCTTTTGGGCCACGCTTAGGCGTTACGGCCATTTGGCTGCAATGGATTCAAAACGTGGTGTGGTATCCCACTGTGTTGGGGTATGCAGCGGCTTCATTGGCGTACTTTTTTATGGATTCTTCGCTCGCTTCCAGTGGTTTTTACACAGGCATTATGATCATTGGTATTTATTGGCTGGCAACCTTTGTGGCGTTAAGCGGCAGTAGCAAGGTGAATATGGTCACTAAATACGGTGTTATTCTTGGCACCTTGCTGCCGGGTTTGCTTATTATTGTGCTTGGTATTTTATGGGTAGACCAAGGCAATCCCATCGCCTTTTTAGCAAGCGAAACAGTTGAAGTGGGTGGGCACATGGTGAGCGAAAAAGCTCATGCCAGATTTTTTCCCCACATGACAGGCCTTGGCAGTATTGCCTTTTTAGCAGGTATTGTTTTGCTTTTTGCAGGTGTTGAGGTGCAAGCTGTCCAAGTTATGGACATGAAAAACCCCCAGCGGCAATTCCCCATGGGCATGTTGTTGGCCTCTGCCATTATTATTTTGCTTTTCCTTGCCGGATCTTTTGCCGTGGCAGCGGTGCTTCCTGCTCGCGAAATCAGTTTAACAGCAGGCCTTATGCAAGCGTTCCAGATGCTGTTTAAACACTTCAATATGGAATTTCTCACGCCAATTATTGGTTTGCTCATGGCTTTTGGTGCCATTGGCGGTGTTATGTCGTGGGTGACAGGGCCAAGTAGAGGGCTATTGCAAACCGCCAATGAAGGAGAAATTCCTCCCCTTTTAGCACGCGTGAACAAGCAAGGTTCGCCGGTGTCGCTTTTGATCATTCAAGGTTTATTGGTAACCGTGCTTAGCAGTCCATATTTTTTGATGGCAGATGTGAGTGTGGCTTTTTTTGTGCTTTCTGCCATGACCGCTACGCTGTATCTTGCCATGTACATGCTGATGTTTGCCGCAGCTATCTATTTACGCACCACAAAGCCTGATTTGCCACGCCCATTTAAAGTGCCCGGGGGCCTTGTGGGCATGTGGCTTATTGGTGGGATCGGCTTTTTAGGCGTAAGCTTTGCTTTGGTTGTGGGCTTTTTCCCACCAACAAACCTTCCTGTAGGTAACCCTGCCTTGTATGTGGGGCTTGTGGCAGCCGGTATGGTTGTGTTTATTGGCATGCCTTTGATTATTCAAGCTATGAAAAAACCTTCTTGGAAGAGCGACGTTGCAGCCATGAGGGCCCAAATGGAGCGCGAGGCTGCTGCCGATACATCCAGAGTAGCCGCTGCGGCTGCAGTTGTTCAATCTACATCTTCAACCAATCCTTCTCAGGCGTAGAAAGCGTGCGCCTAAAGCTTGTCGGGGCTGTTTGCCGGTAAATGGCCCCTTTTCATATAAAGCCTTTCAACGTTGAGGCCAGATGATTGTGAAGCATGTGTAAAGGTGTAGCGCGTCATTATGATGCGCTACGCCCAATGACAAGTGCAGTTTTTGCAATGTTACTAATAACATATATTTTTATCGTGTAAGGAGAATTGTTTATGAATGAGTCAACGCAACCAACAAATGCTTTGCGCCAGGAATTGCTTGATGATGTGTATGCAGAACGCGAGCTTTCCGGAGCTTTACCAAATAGCACCATGCCGATGCACGAACATAGCGCGCGGGCAACGTGTCGGGCGGTTATGGACGAACTTATGCTAGATGGTAATGCGCGGCAAAATTTGGCTACTTTTTGCCAAACGTGGCTTGATTCGGAAGTGCATAAACTTATGGATTTATGCATTGATAAAAACCTTGTTGATAAGGACGAATACCCGCAAACAGCTGAACTTGAACAACGCTGTATCCGTATGCTGGCTGATTTGTGGCATTCGCCAAACCCTATGGAAACCATGGGCACAGCGACCATAGGTTCAAGTGAAGCAAGCATCCTTGGTGCCATGGCGCTATTATGGCGTTGGCGCGCAAAACGCAAAGCTGAAGGCAAACCTTTTGACAAACCAAATTTGGTCACCGGACCTGTTCAGATTTGCTGGGATAAATTTTGCCGCTATTGGGAAGTGGAACACAGACAAATTCCCATGGAAAAAGATCGCCTTATTATGAACCCAGAAGAAGTCATAAAAAGGTGCGATGAAAACACCATTGGTGTGGTTCCGACCTTTGGCCTAACGTTTACGGGCCAGTATGAACCTGTTCAAGCTGTAAGTGATGCCCTAGATGCCTTTGAAAAAGAACATGGCCTTGATATTCCCATGCATGTGGATGGTGCCAGCGGTGGTTTTCTTGCTCCATTTGTGGAGCCTGATATTGTATGGGATTTTCGCCTGCCGCGTGTAAAGTCCATCAACGCATCAGGGCATAAATTTGGCCTTGCGCCACTGGGTACTGGCTGGGTTGTATGGCGCGAAAAAGCAGATTTGCCGGAAGAGCTTATTTTTTGGGTCAATTACCTTGGCAGCAATTTGCCCACAATCAACATCAATTATTCACGCCCCGGCGGTCAGATTGTCGCCCAATATTACAATTTTCTACGTCTTGGACGTGAAGGGTATAAACGTATCCACACGGCCTGCTATGATACAGCGCGCTATCTTGCAGATACTTTGGAAGAATCAGAAATGTTTCGTTGTATTTATAACGGAAGGGGCGGTATTCCGGCAGTAACGTGGACCTTTAAAGAAGGCGTGGATCCGGGCTTTTCGCTGTACGATCTCTCCAACCGTCTGCGCGCCCATGGCTGGCAAATTCCGGCGTATTCCATGCCGGAAAATCAAACATCACTTGTGGTTATGCGCGCTCTTATTCGCCATGGTGTTAGCCGTGACCTAGTAAATTTATTGTTAAAGGATTTGCAGCGTAGCCTTGAATTTTTACAGGCCCATCCGCCCAAGGTTCCCATGAGTGCAGCAGAAGCCAATGCCACCAACCATACAGGAAAACCGGCTGTGTAGCATAAATAATCGACAGTGAAAACATGATATTCTATTGAAATAAATTGTTTTTATTGTTAGAATTGTACAGATAAAATTGCCAGAAACAAGCGCATGGAATGCACTTTTCTGGCAATTTTATGGTGCAAAAAATATGTTTTTCAGCATCGACTACATAGTTGGCAATGAAAAGTGTGATGAAGTAAAAAACTGTTTTTTAGAGGCAACTAACACTTTTGTCCTTTTTAGGATCGACTTTATAGCGTGCTACTACGTCATAAAGACCCGAAACAAGCACTTTGTACAAGCAAAAAAGTAAATAGATCCTCGTATTATTGTTTATTGAATGATTTTTTAGATCATACGGCATAAGCCTCACAGTATGATAAACACTGTGAGGCTTATGCTGTGGTACATTGAGAAATTATAAAAAAATCAATCAATAACAATGGTTATTTTATGAAAAAAGAAAGTTACCCTCGTAACGTAAGAAAAAATTGTTGCAAACGCTCTTGAAAGCTGGAGTACGAATACCTTTCGACAGCTTTTGTATAGGATTGTGCCACTTGCTGGGCAATTTCTTGGTTTGGTGTGGATAGTATTTTCGACAGCATGCCTTCTAATTGTTCGTCATCATTAAAGGTAAGAAGGTCTAACGTTTTCGCTAGTCCTTCTAAGGCTCCAAGGTTGCGTACCAGCACAAGGCATGAAAGAGCTGTCATTTGCAATGTGACAAGGGAAAAGGATTCATGGCAGCGTGAAGGGACAAGGCCAATTTGTAAGGGGAGCTCACATATTTTGCTTGGTAAATCCTGTACCCAGCCATGGAAGTGTATGTTTTTTGGAGCTTGTGTTTGTAGGTGCTGGTAGTAGGAGTTTTCAAAGGGAGTGGCGTCTCCAAAAAGATGAAAATGTAAAGATGGAAACCGTACAGCCAGCTGTAAAAAGACATCTTGCCCTTTTAGATGGTGGATATGTCCTATAATACCAACATGTTGTATTTCAGAATGTGTGAAGTTGTCACGATAGGGCAGGCTATCAAAACGGCTATCAAGGCCATTTTCCACAACACAAACGCGGTCGTCTGCAAAGGCAGTAGATTGCTCAAGAAGGCGTTGCTTTATGAATAAAGAGGGTGCAACAATGGCTTTGGTATGCTTGCTTTGTAAAATATATTGCAGAAATTTGTACTCTAGTTTTCCAAGGTCAAGATGTAGGTAATAAACAGCAGGTTTTGCGTATAAAAGGGAGGCAAGAAAGCACATAAGGTACATTCGTCCACCGTTTGCGCACAGCATGTCTGCCTGTGAAAAAACGGACCTATGTTTAAACAAGAGCGTCACCGAAAAGGCGAATAGTTTTATAAAGTCCCAAAAGCTTTTTTTCTTTTGAGTAAAGCTCCATTCTGTAAAAGGAATGACATGACTTTGCTGTTCTTGTAACGCTTGCGCGCAATCTCCGTTGGGAATGAGGACTTGGGTTTTCCAGCCAAGTTTTTGCACAGCGCGTACAAGCTCCAAAAGAATCTGTTGCCCACCACCAAGGCTACCAAATTGGTCAAGAAAAAGAATTTTCATGGCAGGTTCTTTGCTACTTGCATGGTCGTAAGGTGTGCCCATGAACGCTGGGAGTGTGCTGATTTTTGCAAAAAATAAAGGGTCATGACTAGCTGAGAGGATTCTGTCTAAGCATTTTTAGCACTAAAGGATAGATATCATCATGACGATGATTAAAGCGCAACACGCACTCTTTCAAGTGAAAAAAATGCTTGTTTGTACAACCCTCTAAATCGTACTGGCCAAGTTTTGGCATAGGCCCAAAAGCTTTCAATGCCGTTAATATGAATGTGCTTTGTGGCAAATTCATTATCTCCATGCTTGATTCGAAAATGTTTTTACTAGCCAAGGTCAACTAGGCTATTATAGCCACGCCACCATTCAGAATTTCTTTTTAAACCCGTTATTTGTGCTGCTTGTGTGGCTGTTAAGGGCACCACAAACAAGCGCACAACATTGCGAACTTGAGCCTCAGAAATTCGTGAACGGACGATGTGCTTGTTTTGCATTGCCATAACAAGCTTTTAGCATTTTTTATATTTTTTTAGCTAGCCATGATCTAAATACCATTATACTGTTAGAAATGTATAGAACTACTCAGGTGGTTTGTCAAACAGGGGTGTCGTGGCAAATGATGGCTGATACTGCTTTTTTAGGCACAAAAGCAAGCAAAACGAGTTTTTGTTATGAGGTAATGGCAAAGGCAATGGACTTGCCTTTCTCAAGAACTGCTTTATGATAACCTCATGGAAGAAGCGTTTTTACCATATGGCACAGGGTGCATTGAAGCGTTGTTTGTGCGTCGGCATAAACGTTTTTCTGTGCTTGGCGAATATCAAAATTCGCCCATATGGGTTCATTCAAACAACACAGGTACCATGCTTGGGCTTTTGCGCGAAGGTGCGCCCATGCTGGCGTCAAAAGCGGATAATCCCAAGCGAAAGCTCGCCTATACGCAAGAAGCGTTATGGCTTGGTACTCGTCACGTACAGGATGTTCAAGGCTTTTGGGTGGGTGTTAATACCTCCGTCCCCAATCGTATGCTTGCGGCGGCTTTTAAGGCAAAATCGTTGCCTTTTGCCGCAGAGTACACAGCCTATACCCCTGAAGCAAAGATTGGTACCAGTCGTATGGACGCGTTGCTCACAGGGGAAAATCTTGTGCCTTTGTGGATAGAGTGTAAAAATGTAACTCTGGTGGAAGAGCAGGTGGCGTATTTCCCCGATGCGGTTACAGAGCGCGGACAAAAGCATTTGCAAAAGCTGATGTCGCTTGTGCAAAGCGGCCAGCGCGCTGCCATGTTTTATCTTGTGCAGCGTCCTGACGCCAAATGTTTTGCTCCTGCTGATTTTATAGACCCCGTCTATGCAAAGTTATTCTGCGAGGCTGTTGCTGTGGGTGTTGAAGTTTATGTTTTCACCGCCCATGTGAACTTGACGGGTATCACCCTTGGTGATGCGCTACCCCTTGCGCGGAACTGTCTGTCATAGTGCAGTTCCTCAACCTTCAACAATAGTGAGAATACATATGAGCAGTCTTTTTGATCAATTGGGCAAACTGGCCCAACAAGCTACGTCAGGGAAAATGCCCAACCTTTCTGGCTCAAGCACCACACAAAATGCTGCTTCAACATTAGGGTCTGTCAGTGATTTTGCCGGCAAAAGCCTTGGCGGTGTAGGAGGGCTTTTGGGAGCAGGGGCCCTTGGTGGTGTGCTTGGTGCGCTCATGTCCGGTAAAGGCACGGGTAAGAAATTGCGGAAAGTTGGCAAAGGCGCCTTGGTTGTTGGAGGTTCTGCTGCTGCGGCCGCTTTAGCGTGGAACATGTACCAACGCTGGTCGCAAAATAGTGCAAACGCTCCCACAAGTGCCCCCACAAGCACACCAAGTAGCACACCAAGTAGCGCACCATATCAAGGCACAACAGCAACAGTACCACCAACACAAAGCGATCCTATGGCTATGCTGGTTTTAGAAGCCATGGTGTTTGCAGCCCGCGCAGATGGACATATTGACGATCAGGAACGAGGGGCCATCCATGCCAGCATGGAACAACTCTTTCCGGGCACAGATGTTGCTGCCAGCATTGATTTTATGCTCAACGAACCCCTTAACCCCGAACGCTTGGCCCGTCAGGTGCAAAGCCCTGCACAAGCCAAGGATCTATACCGCCTATCACGCATGGTGATTGTGCCTGACCACAGCATGGAACAAGCCTACCTTGATTCCTTAGCCAAGGCATTAGGCATTGCACCTGCTGAGCAAGCATCCCTTGACCAAGAAGTGGCGAATTTGCAGCAACAAGCCATAGCGGAGTAAAGCGTGACGCCTCGTGCTTTTTTTAAAAAGCACGAGGCGTTTTTCAGCATTGGCTCCTATAAAAAAATCCCCCTTGAAGTGCCATATCTTGTGACGCTTTAAGGGGGATTTTTACGTTGCTGGGTATAAACTATTCGTAATTAATGACCGTAACTTTGCCTGTTTCTGCGTGCAGCACGTGCACAGCACAGCCAAGTCACGGGTCAAAGGCGCGGATAAGCCGCGCCACATTTACAGGGCTTTGCGTGTCAGGGACTGGTGTCCCAATAAGGGCTTCTTCCATGGCGCCGCGCAGTCCCGTATCGCTGCGGGGTGCAGCATTCCATAAGGTGGGTGAAAGGATTTGATAATTGTCAATGACCCCGTTTCTGACTTTGGTAAAGTGCATGAGCGATCCGCGCGGTGCTTCGGTAAAGCCAAAGCCTTCGCAGTCTGCCGGCACTTGTGGAGTGGTAAAGGTTTCCATGTCGGCTTGTACTTGAGTGAGCCATTTTTCCACAGCCACCATAACAGTCCACGTTTCTTCGGCACGGGCAAGGTGGCGTCCGATGAGTGAGAAGGCAAAATCTTCCCCAAGGTCTTGGAACCTTGTGGCGGTGACGCCATACATGTCTTTAAGGAGCTTTTGCCCAATGGGAGAAAGCTCTGTGTTGTCGACCCATACCCTTGCAAGAGGGCCCACTTCCATGGGTTTGCCGTCATAGAGCGGTGCTTTAACAAAGCTGTAGGCTTCTTTTTTATCCACATCAAGTACGGTCTTGCCTTGTCCTGCCAACGCGCCTGTTGTGGCGTCGTCAAACCATGAATATTTGACCTCTTCGGTGACTTTTTGGCGATCAAAGGGCTGCATTTTACCGTTGGTATACACACCCGGGCTGAACAAATGCTCACCATGTGCATCGTCTAACGGGAAGACGCCGATGGATAAGGCGCTGCGGTGCCCTTGACCAAAGGTAGCCAAATCTTTGTAGAAGGTGCCTATGGCATAGATGACAGGCAGGTATTTTTCTTCAATAAAGGGGCGTACTTGTTTAAAGCGTGCCGCATATTCAAGAAGAGTATCCCTTGTGGGAATTTGTGCGGTTCCGCCTGCAAGCAAGCCTTGAATGTGTGGCATTCTGCCACCCAAAAGGGCAACCATTTCGTGACAAATGGCGCGAATTTTTAAGGCTTCCAAATATTGGTCAACGCCTACAGCATTGACTTTAGGGGGGAGGCGCAGGTCAGGATTGGCATAACGCGGCACAAAAGGCGGCGTTTCCGGCCCCATAATAAAGTCTTGCCCTGCTAGATGATAGAAGTGCAAAATGTGCGATTGCAGGTAGTTCGCACCAAGGATAAGGTTTCTGGTGAGACGCCCGTTTGTAGGCACATTTAGGCCACTGGCTTTTTCTAGGGCTAGGCTTGAGGCTGTGGCGTGTGCTGTGGGGCAGACACCACAAATACGCTGCACTATCTGGCTTGCATCACGGGGGCTTCTGCCTTTTAAAATGGATTCAAATCCACGATACATGCCGCCTGAAAGTTTGGCGTCAATCACTTTGCCGTTTTCTACAACCACTTCCGCCTTAAGGTGTCCCTCAATACGGGTGACCGGATCAATGGCAATGGTTACTTTAGTCGCTGTTTCAGCCATGAGATACTCCTGGAGCATGTTAGAGCATTTTCATTGTAAGGCTACTATAGCCTACGCGAGCTTGGCGTTATCCTAAACAAAAATATTCAAAATGGAGCTTGTTTCAAACGCAAACAGTGCAAGATGGTATAAAGCTTGTATCGTTGCGTTTACAGTAAGCAATTAATTTGAATAGAAGGGGGACTTGCCGTCAGGGAAATTAGGAGATGTACAGCCAATGCAGGTGGCACTGTTAACACACCAGTTTACCCCGTTGTTCCATTTGCGCGTAGAAGAATCGCAAGCACTCCACGGCCCTTTACAGCCTAAGGAGAAGCGACAGCCATCTTTATCCGTCATAGTGGAGCACATTTTACCCGTTTCGTAAGAAGTAAGATGTGGGCAATGCATATGCACGTTTTTATAAAAAGCTTTAGGCCGTCCATAGGCATCAAGCTGTGTTTTGGCAAAAAGGCCAAGAGTGCCCGATGTTAATGCCTGTAAGCCAAGGGCCACTGTGCCTACAATCCAGTCTGGATGCGGCGGACAACCTGATATGTTGATGACAGGGGTGTTGATGCCGCGCATTTTTAGATACGCGCTTACACCCATGGCGCCTGTTTCATTGCCTTTGGATGCAGGAACGCCACCAAAAGAAGCACAGGTACCTATGGCAAGCACAGCCGCTGCATTGGCTGCAAGCTCGTCTGTTAGGTGCATCATGTTTATTTCTTTATGATCTTTTTCAGCTACGACACAGCATTTGCCGTCGTAATTGACAGGGATAGCCCCTTCAACAGCGTAAATGTACGCGCCTTTTTGTTCCTCAGCTCTACTCATCATATAGTCGTAGGCCATGGCTCCTTCACCAGCCATAACAGTGGGGTGATATTCCAAGCTGATGATTTTTAGAAGAACTTCGGCAATCCCGGGGTGTACATTGTTGAGTAAGGTTACAGAGCAACCCGTACATCCTTGTCCTTGAGCCCAAAATACAGGAGGACGTCCTGATGCTAGGCTTTGGGCAAACACTTCTTTAACAGCAGGGTGGAACATTTGGGATACGCCTATCCCTGCCACTGTGCCGGTGCATAGCTTGACGAAATCTCGTCTTGAAAGACTCATTCCTGCCTCCTTTATGGAACTAGAACAGACAATCTGCTCTTTCTTCAAAACGTCAGATACAAATGCAAGGCTGTGCTTTGCATACAATAGCGTAAAAACAAAACTATTCTAAACAAAGCAACAAAATTATATTGTTTTTACGATGTTTATGGCCTTGTGTCAAGCTGACAAAGGATAAACAAGGCCTCATTTTTGTATTTTTAGACGGTATTTTGATAAGTAACTAAAGATTTTTGTTCGCTTTACCATGTTGCTGGAAAGCTTTAAACGAAAAAGCATTTTCATTCATTACGTTGTATTGATAGCGCCTCGTTCTATTTGATAGATGCCGCTGTTGGGGATTTGTTCATGTAGCATCGTTGCTATGTGGGGGTGGCACGTAAAAAAGAAAAGCTGGTGATGTGTAGTTGACATGTCTTGTGACTTGTCATTTGTCTGAACAAGGTTTGCCAATACCTTTGCTGTATGCTGAGCACGTACAGGATCAAAGTTCACTAAAATGTCATCCATGATCACAGGCAAAGGCGTGTTGTGCGTTGCATGGTTACAAATATGGGCAAGACGCAGTGATAAATACAATTGCTCTTGGGTGCCGCGGCTTAGCATTTCAGGCAAAACAGGTTCACCCGTTGCAGGCAGCACCATGAGAGAATTGTCTTCAAGGGAAGCATTGATCCGTATCCATTCTCCGCCGGTGATGGCAGCAAAAAGCCTTGACGCTGCTTGAATGACTTCCGGTTGGCGTTCTTGTTCAAAACGGCGTTTGGCTGTTGCGATCAGATGGTGCGCAATAGCATATTTACTCCATTCTTGGGCAAGTTGCTGCAATTGACTGTTAAGCCCCGCTTGCTGAAGGCGTAAGGTTACAACCTCGTCAGAAACACGCATTTGCTCAAGCTGTACACCAAGCGTATGCAGGTTTTGTCTGTGTTGTTCGCGTTGCTTGGTTAAAACAGACATGCGCCCTGCGTAGGTTGCTACTTGTTGTTCAAGTTCTTCTTGGTCTTCTGCAGAAAAGCCCTGCACAAAATCGGCAAAGCTCATGTGGGCAAAATCGTCATGATGAGCTAGGCGTAGGGCGTCTTCTGCATTTTCATAACGGCGTAAAAGCTCTTCGCGTTCTTGCTGTAGGGCATGACGCCGTAGAAAGTCATCGGGATTTTGCGCTTCACCTTGTCGAAGCAAGTTTGCAAGGTTTTGTTCTGCTTCGTTGAGCAGAGCTTTGGCGGTGTTGGCAGCATGCTCTTCATCTGCCATAGCGTCTTTTAGGCGGGCACGTTCAAGGGCGGTATTGTCTGCCTCTTCAGCTTTTGCCATAAGCGCGTCATGCAGACTTTGCCAAGCAGTCCAGAGTGTTGGATGTAGGATGTCTTTGCCAGTAGCTAAAGTGGCAGTGAGTTTTTCCGGCATGTGCTGAAGGCGTTGCGCTATAGTTTGGAGTGGCTCTACAAAATGTTGCCGTACACGGTTATTGTGGGCAAGGGCCTCATGCAAGCGTTGTTGTTCATTGAGCAGGGAACGGATTGTGTCCACACAGCGCAAGGCTTCTTGAGCTGTGCTAACAGTAATGTTCGGATCAAGGCCCATGCTTTCAAGCAGGTTTTGCCAAGCTTCTTGAATGGATGCAAGCTCTTGTTTAGCGTTTATTACGTTTTGGCTCATTTCAGCCACACGGTTTTTTTCTCGTTGAACTTGCGTATCGCATAGCTGCATGGTTTCTGCTTTTTGTTTGCGCTGCTCCAGTATGGTATCGGCCTGAGCGCAAGCCTCAAGGGCTTGTTTCGCAGCCAAAAGCACCTGCTCATCATCTGTCCATGAGGCAGGATGAGCGTGAAGGGGTAATACCTTGCGGGCCATGGTTTTTAACGTAGTGCATTGCCCGTAAAGCTGTTCTATGTTTTGCTCCAGAGCGTCTACCTGTTCTGATGTGCCCAGTGCGCTGTCTATATGGGCAAAAATTGTACTGATATGTTCAGCATCGGGCGCGCGTTCAAAGCCGTTTGCCAGAAAAAGCTCGTGCAAACGCTTTTTTGTACGGTTTTCTTCGTCACGGCATTGTTGGAATATAGCATCCTGACGGTGTTTTGCTAGGGATATATCCTCAATGTTTTTTGTTTTCGCTTGTATGTCTGCACATAGCTGTTCGTGTAAAATGAGGCGCTCGCGTTCCTCTTCAAGGTGGGATTCAAAGTCGTCTAGGTCTTGTTCGCGTACTTCTTGGCAGCCTGTGGCATTACAAAAATCAGCACATTCCTGTTTGAGCTTTTGCAGATTGGTATCGTGTTCTGCCAATTGCTTGTTTAATTGTGCTTCACGTGCAGCATGACGTTGCACTTCGTTTTTTTTATTTGGTAGACCAAAAAGAACACTTAAAAACCCTGCTACCAACAGCCCAATACTTTGCCCAAGGGACAATGGCACAGTAAGCGTAGCTGTTAAAGGCAGTGTCGTAACACCCATTTGAAGAGCAAAAAGAAGGCCCACGCCAAGTGCCATGATCAGCGCGCCAAAGCCAATAAACATGGGCCGTTTTCCCGAATCCGGAACATACATAACGTGCTGGGAAAGGCTATCCATAATCCCTTGTCTGCGGTCTTTTTCCATATGAAACCGATACAAGACGTGGCGGATCCTCTTCAAGGCTCGTTTTTGTTCAGCAATAATGGCCGGGTCAGGGGCGTTTAATTTTTGCAGCCTGTCTTGCAAGTGCTCAAGATCATCGTGTGCCTGTTCTGCTTGTTTGGCTATACGTTCTGCCTCTTGTTGTGCGTGGGCTGTTTGCTTTTCTTTTTGTAGTAGCTCATCGGCTGCAAGCAGTGCTTGATCTTGGAGAAGAGTCAAGCGTTGTAAGGCTTTACTGTTTTTTTGGGCAGGTGCAAGGTGGAGCTTGTCCAATTTTTGGGCAAGGTCTGTACGTAGATGTAAAAGAGTCTTTTCTTTTTCGGGAAGGTCGTAAAGAGCCTGCTGTACGTTTTGGCACTGCTCATAAAGTGATGCGCGCAGCTCCTTGGCGACAACAGGTGCAGGTTCTGCTATGGCATCATGGGCAGCCTTGGCTTCTTGCAGAACCATGTCTGCGTCTTGCAACGTGCGTTCCGCCTCGTCTTTGGCCTGCATAGCTAGGTCGTGGGCAGCAAGGACACGTTGGATATTTTCTCCTGTTCTGGTCATGACTTCACGCTGTGGCAGGGAACAGCTTACAGCCTGAACACGTTCCAAATCCCAGCCGTTTCCAAGGGTAGCCAGTTGCTGTGCAAGCTCTTTTTCTATTCGATCAAGTGCTTGTTCAAGGGATTGAAGCTCGACCATAGCTTGGCGGCAGGTTGCTTTATGGTCAACCAAGCTGCGCAAAGGTGCAAGAGCTGCCAGCATGGTTTCGTTGACGGTGCAAGCTTCATAGGCAGTGCGAACTTTATGTAGTCGCTCCAAGGCCGTATGAAGGTTTTGTTCTGCCCCATTCACATGAATTTGCGCACGGTCAAGACGAGCAGGCCCGTCCTGAGGAAAGGTTAAAGGGACAGGCTCAAGGCGGTTTAATCGCATGCTTGCCATGCGCCATTCTTCCCATTGGCGCCACACGCTAAGGCGTCGCTCCAACGTGCGTTTGTCCTTGGCAATGCTTTGATATTCTTGCTGTTCTGCTTCCAGCAAGGCGGCAAGTTCCTTGCTTTCCAATGCCATGGCATCATAGCGTTGCAGGGCGTCTTCTGTGGTGCGCAGTTGACGGGAGATGTCTTCCCATTCTTTAAGTTTTTTTGACAGGGCAGGATTAGAGCCGGAAGGCTTGAACAGTTTGTGCATGTGCCCGTTTAGGCTATGCAAAACTTTGCTTGGCGAATGAAGCCCTGTTCCAAAACTTGCACCGTATAGGGCCTGGCGTACTTCATCTCCGGTCAAGGTCGCAAATTCTTGCAATTCACGCAGGCTAAAGCCATAAATGTTTGTATACACTTCACGGGTTATGCCTGCCATAATTTTATGCCAGATGCTGCTTTCAAGGGGTTTTCCGTCCATATCCACCAAGGATGGCTCGCTTATGTGCATTTCCGGACGTCTGGTGAGGCGCAATGCCCCGAAAGGTGTTTGCACATCAAGGCTGCCACCACGTTGCCCGTGCGCCACATAGGCTTTTTCACGTACATGCCGAGTTTTGGCAGGGTAGCCTGCAAGAGTTGAGCGAAAAAAATCCAACAGCGTGGACTTTCCGGCTTCGTTTTGACCTAAAAAAATACTCAAGCCCGTGGGCAAGTCTTTAACGCTCACATCCTTGAGCAAGCCAAAACTGTCTATATGAAAAGAGCGGATATGCATTATTCACTTTCCAGGATATCAGCACATAAAAGAAGGGCGCTCTCTAAAAGTTCCGCTTCCTCTTCTGGAGAGAGCGGCAGCAGAACTTTGCGCGCTCTGGCATGATTGTAAAGGGGCGCAAGGGCTGTATGTACAAGAGCATGTACCGCTTCAGGTTCGGATAAAGAGCCGCTGCGGACAACTTCACCTAAAAAGTCGTCTCTTGCTTGTAAAGCGTCCCATTGGAGATGGGGCCTTGTGTGCACCTGAATATCTTTTATAAGCAACGTAGGGCCGTTTATGGGGCTTTCGCGCAGGGTATCTATAAGGTCATCTATGGTTTGCTCCTTGCGCAAAAGTCCATCCAAGGCTGTTCGTCCAAACAGGCGTACTCGCGCAACTACATAGTCGGTATGAACGCTAAGTTTTGCTACAAAAGCGTCCAAGGCAGCGCGTATGACAAGCTCAATCTCGTCAAGGCTTTCAGGTGTTGTCGCGCTGGAAGTGTCTGTGGAGACATGTTCCAATGAAATATCCAAAGTCTCCCATCGTAAAGGGGCAAGGCTATGAAACACAGTGTCAAATGTCCATGGGCTGTGATCGCTTTTGCGTGTGGCTGTAACCAAAACGCAACCTTTATTCCCTGTTTCATTGATATGCATGCCTTGCAAGGCTCCGGGGTATACGGCAAGGGGTGTTTTGCATAAAATGCGATGTTCGTGTACATGGCCAAGGGCCCAATAGTCCAGCTTTGAAGCTACAAGGTCATCTAAAGAGCATGGCGCATAGCGGTTTGTGCCGTCTGCATCACCAAGGGTTGTGTGCAGTAAGCCAATTTGCAGCACGTTGTCAGCTGTTCGTTGCATTTGTGCGGCCAGGTTGCGTGTTTCCTTGCTTGAAGCATGGCTTGCGCCATGAATCATGGCCATAAGTCGCTCTTGGCGGTACACAGGGTACTGTGTCACATCTTCACCAAAAACTGTGACATTGGCAGGCCAATGCACATGGACAAGGCGTGACGTGTAAGGGTCATGATTGCCATGGACGATGAAAACAGCAATACCTAGCCTTTCTAGGCGCGCACAGCCTTTACGCAGGGCAAGTTGCGCTTTCACGCTTCTGTCTTCTTGATTATAAATGTCACCTGCAAGGACGACAAAATCAGGACGTTCTTGTTCACACAAGGTAAAAAAACGTTCAAGGGCGACAAAGGTTGTGTCGTGCAAATTGCGCGCAAGCGCTAAGGGGAAGCCGTCAGTAAGGCCGTAAAAAGCAGCATCTAAATGCAGGTCGGCAGCATGAATAAAACGAACTGTTTCCATGGTGTAAACGCCTTTGTAAAACCATGAGGCTAGGTTTTTAAAAACCTGGGTATGCGGTAAACGCCGTTTATTTGGCGGTGCTTTGTCGCACTGTTTCAAAAAGCTTCATCATTTCAGGGTCTTTTGGGATTGTTTCAAGGCCTTTTTTTACATACGGCAACGCGCGGCGAAATTGTTTGGCATCCACTAAGCTTTTGGCAATATAATGAAAAAGCCTGTGTTCATCACGATAATATTTCATGGATTCGGCAAAGGCCGCGTCAGCTTCTGAGGTTTTGCCTTGTCCAAGAAGCTTTAGCCCTGCGTTGCAGTATTGATCAAGCTTGAGTTTGCGCGCCTTGATGGCTTCGTCGGATTCAAAATTTTGCGCATCTTGCAAAATTTTATAGATGGCTGCCAAGGCAGTGAAAAGAGCGCGTTCTTGCCCGGGCTGGTAAGCAATGGGACCTTTGGCGTGTTTGCGGATTTCCTCATCACGGGCTAAGAGCTGCGTTGCTTCACGAATCATACTGCGCACTTCAACAGGGGGCTGCGCTTTTGAAGCGACCACATCTTTTAATCCCACTAGCATGCTGCCAAGCGCGCGAAGGGTTTCGTTACGTAAAAAGTACGGCTTAACCTTGCCAAAGGCTTCTTTTGTTTCGCGTATACCCATGATTTTATTCACCTGTTTTTTTATAAAGAAAAAGGGGTGCCAAAAAATGCAAATTTATATGCACGTTCATACTGTTTGTATTTGTGCCGTAAAATGGCATTGGACGCAAGCCCCCGAATATAGCGAGTGTGGCAAAAATTACTTGACAAGATGTCCTGTGGCAGCTATAGCAAGTTTTTTGTGCCTTATACATTTTAACGGAGGAATCACATGCCTACCATTAACCAGCTCATCCGCAAAGAGCGGAAGAAGGTTGTAAAACGCAAAAAAACCCCCGCCTTGCAGGCTTGCCCGCAGCGTCGTGGTGTTTGTACTCGCGTGTACACAACCACCCCCAAAAAGCCTAACTCAGCCTTGCGTAAAGTTGCCCGTGTGCGCTTAACCAACGGTATTGAAGTGACAGCTTACATCCCAGGCGAAGGCCACAACTTGCAGGAGCACTCAGTCGTGATGATCCGCGGCGGTCGTGTAAAAGACCTTCCCGGTGTGCGTTACCACATTGTGCGCGGTACCCTTGATACCGCAGGTGTGGCAGATCGCCGTCAGCGTCGTTCCAAATACGGTGCCAAACGTCCCAAATAATGCGTATGCCTTTAGCATCGGCAATAAGGCATTGTCAGATGCGAAAACGACGTTAAACCTGTCACAGTATTAACCTTGGTTTTCGAGCTCATGCTCAAAGCCTTTTATTGAGTGTATTGTACACTCCCAGTGTTTTTGCCACGCGCCTCCATCCCATGCATGGTTACATAGTAATACATGCGCAGTGGGGACAGGCCATTGGCTTTCCCTCAAGGCAAAAAGCTTTTGAGGATGACAGCAAGCACTGCCACCAACAGATGCAACCAAAGGTTGCTCGGAGGATTCCATGCCCCGTAAAGGTCCTATTCCCAAAAGGGAAATTTTGCCCGATCCAATTTACAACAGCCGTCTTGCCGCTCGTTTTGTCAACCGTCTTATGTATGATGGTAAAAAAGGCGCTGCTGAGAAAATTTTTTATAACGCACTGACCGTGCTTGGCGAAAAATCCGGCGAAGAGCCCATCCGCGCTTTTGAAAAAGCCATCGAAAACGTCAAGCCCCACCTTGAGGTCAAGTCGCGTCGTGTAGGTGGAGCCACATATCAGGTGCCCATGGAAGTGCGCCCTGATCGTCAAGTTTCTCTTTCTATCCGTTGGCTTATCACCTATGCCCGTTCACGTGGCGAAAAAGGCATGGTAGCAAAACTTTCTGCTGAGCTTTTAGATGCTTTCAATGGTCGTGGCGGCGCTGTGAAGAAAAAAGAAGACGTTCATCGTATGGCTGAAGCTAACAAGGCTTTTGCTCACTATCGCTGGTAGGCCGGGGGTTGTATGTCACGCAAATTTGCTATTGAAAAACAGCGCAATATTGGCATCATGGCCCACATTGACGCAGGTAAAACCACAACTACGGAACGCATCCTGTACTACACCGGTGTGTCGCACAAAATTGGGGAAACTCATGACGGCGGCGCCACCATGGACTGGATGGAACAAGAACAAGAACGCGGCATTACCATTACCTCTGCTGCTACTACCTGCTCTTGGCTAGATCATAGCATCAACATTATTGACACCCCAGGTCACGTGGACTTCACCATTGAAGTTGAACGTTCCTTGCGCGTCCTTGACGGCGCCGTTTGCGTCTTTGACGCAGTGGCAGGTGTGGAGCCTCAGTCAGAAACCGTTTGGCGTCAGGCCAACCGTTATGGCGTACCTCGTATCTGTTTTGTTAACAAAATGGACAGGATCGGCGCCAACTTCTTCCGCTGTGTGGACATGATCCGCGATCGCTTAAAAGCTAAGCCCATCTGTTTGCAAGTGCCCATTGGTGAAGAAGATAAATTTGAAGGCGTCATTGACCTTATCAAAGGCAAAGCTGTGTACTTTGATAAGGAAACAAAAGGCCTTGAAATCATTTATGGCGAAGTGCCTGAAGATTTGCAAGATTTGTACGAAGAAAAACGCCTTGAAATGATTGACGCCGTTGCTGAAGAAGATGAAGCCTTAATGACCAAATATCTTGACGGCAACGACCTTACCGAAGAAGAGCTCATCAGCTGTATTCGTACAGCCACCATTGAGCAGCGTATTGTGCCTGTGCTTTGCGGAACAGCATTCCGTAACATGGGTGTGCAGCCTTTGCTTGACGCGGTGGTCAATTACTTGCCTTCTCCCTTAGACATTCCTCAGATGGAAGGGGTGAGCACGAGTACAGGGCCCAATGGCGAAGAAGTCAAAATTGTTTGCGAATGCTCTGACAAGCAGCCTTTAGCCGGTCTTGTGTTCAAGCTGGCTTCTGACCCCTTTGTGGGGCACTTGTCCTTTTTCCGTATTTATTCCGGTGTTATTGAATCGGGCATGACTGTGCTCAACGCCAACACCGGTAAAAAAGAACGTATCGGACGTTTGCTTAGGATGCATGCCAACAAGCGTGAAGATATCAAATGGGCCGGAGCCGGCGATATCGTAGCCCTTGTGGGTTTAAAGCTTGCATCCACAGGTGACACCCTTTGTGATGACAAACGTCCTGTTGTGTTGGAATCTTTGGACATTCCTGATCCGGTTATCGAAGTTGCCATTGAGCCCAAAACAAAGACTGACCGCGACGCGCTTTCTGCTGCTTTAAACAAGTTAGCTAAAGAGGATCCTTCATTCCGCGTAAAAGGCGATGAAGAAACCGGCCAGACCCTTATTGCAGGCATGGGTGAATTGCACCTTGAAATCATTGTTGACCGTCTTGTTCGTGAATTTAGCGTCAACGCCAATGTGGGTAAACCGCAAGTGGCATACCGCGAAACCATCAGCAAGGCTTCCAAATCTGACATGAAGTACGCTAAACAGTCAGGTGGACGCGGTCAGTACGGTCACTGTGTTATTGAAGTAGAACCCAATTCCGCCAATGGTTATGAGTTTGAAAACGCCATCACAGGCGGTGTCATTCCTAAAGAATACATCCCTGCTGTGGACAAAGGCATTCAAGACGCCTTAAAATCCGGTGTGCTTGCAGGCTTCCCTGTGGTGGATGTCAAGGTCAAATTGATCTTTGGTTCTTACCACGAGGTGGACTCTTCAGAGCAAGCCTTCTACATTGCAGGCTCCATGGCTATTAAAGACGCCATGCAAAAAGCCACCCCCATTTTGCTTGAACCCATTATGGATGTGGAAGTTGTCACGCCTGACGATTACATGGGCGACATCATGGGCGATTTGAACGGACGCCGTGGTCGCGTACAGTCCATGGAAGCACGCTCTGACGCACAAGTTATTCGTGCCCAAGTGCCCCTGTCTGAAATGTTTGGCTATGCTACGGATTTGCGTTCACGCAGCCAAGGCCGTGCCACATTCACCATGCAGTTTGACCATTACGAGCGCGTACCTGCTGCTATTTCTGAAGAAGTAGCCAAGAAAAAAGGCTAAGTTTGCGTTTGTAGTTTTTTTAGAAAAGATCCTTTATCGCCCCCTTGTTGTAAGAGACATGGGGGCTTTTTGTATGTATTGGAGTTATTGTTTTGTGATATGTCCGCTCGTCTCTGAAAGCAAACCGGTTTTTAGATTGGGCATAGCGTTTTTTGGGTATTTGTTTTGTTTTCGCCAGTTGCCGGCATTATGGGGTGCAGTTGTTATAGGACCAATACTCTAATAAACAGCATCATTCTTTTCTTCTACATGTTTATTTGCTCTTGAAATGATTACAAAGACAAAATGCTGCCAATTAAACAATTTTTTTATAATTATAATTGTAAAAATATTACTTTTGCTAGGTCTAATAGAGCCTGTATATCCCTGCAATCGACTGTTCAAGATCTTTCAATATAGGGCTTGCCCTGTTTGTAGTACGTGAGGACACGGCTTCTTGTTTTCTTTGCGTTAATCCGTCCAAAGGAACAAGGCTTTCTAGGATGGTTTTGCCCCGCTCTATTTCTGCTGCGGCAATCCAGGCTGTCCCTTCAACTGTGAGCACCACTTCTTTAATATAAGCATCCCATTTTTCTTGCTCACTTGCATTGGGGGATACATGTTTATACAAGAGATTTTGTATGGCAATGTTATAATAATCTTGCCAAGTGAAGAAAAAAGTGATATCGGGTTGCTATATAGGTTTTTATATGTGTGTTGTTGAATTAAACAGATAGTTAATGATACTAGGTAACTTTAGGAGTTAAAAAATGGAAATATTTTTTTTAATACTTGTGTTTATGGACATATTAACTCTGGTTATGTTTGTATTATGTATATCAAAAAGAGCTTTAAGAAAAAATACTATAATTGATTTTGTCGTAAGTGTTTTTGCTGCACAAGTATTATTTGATTTTTTTATAGAGAAATTAAATTTTATACTTGTTATAATATTTTTGATGGCTATGCTGTATGGGGTCCTGTTCTTTTTTCGAAGGAATGCGTTTTCCAGAAACAAAGACATAATTTATATAAGCTCTTTTTCTGTCATATTTGCGTATACAGTATTTTTACACGAGTTTATATATACGATTAGATAACTACTTGCATTTGTAATACAAGCGCAAGTAGTTATATTCTTGTTTTTATTGAAAAATTGGCTATATAACGAGATATATGCTGTCTTCATGTTCCTCAGCTAATTTTTTTGCTTTATCAATAATTTCTGCAACGAAGTGCTGGCAGTTATTCAAGAGTACACTATAGTCGCTATAAGGAGCAAGTTCGCCTGTTCGTATTTGTTTTTTCCCTCCTTCAAGAGATGCAACTCTTTTTGCTTGTTCTTCTTTATACTGTTTTAGGGCCATACCAATGTATTTTGCTTTGTAAATTTTAGCTTCGCTTTGTATGTAGATTGAAAAATTTTCTTTTTTATCAGACTGTATTTGTCCGTCAGCAAATTTTCCAAAGTCAGTCATGCCATCAAGTGAGAAAAAATGCTCATGCCGTACTAGGCTACGCTTTTTTCCTTCTGGTTTATCATCATGGAGTGAATCAAAACCTTCTAACGGTCGTTCCATGACAACATAGCCGCGCTCTTCTGGGTATAAAAGCATGGCCTTGATTCTGTTTTTGCTTGCTTCGTGCAATGAAGCCGCATTTTGTCTGTGTTTAGGAAAGTCTGAGTGCATGTATACAGACTGCCTATCGAGCTGAGTTTTTGGTTCTTCTACTGTACCTCCATGTTTTTTTGCCACTGCTTGTATGTTGCTCAGCTCCACAAGCTTTGTAAGTGTTTCCTCGTCTTTTTCTGCAAACGCTTTTGCATAGGCCTGTAAAAATTCAGATCGTGCTGCAGCAAGTCCTGAATGCTGTTGAGTTTCTACACTTGTATCAAAATATTCATCAAAAAATGGTAAAATTTGTTTTGCAAACATTTTTCCTTCTGCAGAAATATTTGCAGACTGTATTTCATAAAACAGATTCGCAGTTTCAGGCGTGATATTGTCGGCCATGCGTTGTTGCTCAATGTACTCTGCTGTAACATCTGCTTCAAGGAAAGAGCTTTGCAGGTTGATTTCGTTTTGTGCAACAGCGTATGATATTGTAAACTTTTCTCTTGCTTTTGCGGCTTTAGTTTCGACAGGTGTGCCAAGGTTTGCGGTGTCTTGTGTTTCGGCCCCTGTGTTTTGGGCTATTTGAAGTTGCGCGCCTGTTGGTACTTGCCCTTCTGCTCCTGCTTGCACGTCTGAGCCTG
>CAYJIX010000018.1:0-38320 GCA_964370375.1 uncultured Desulfovibrionaceae bacterium
GAAATCACATTTGCACACCCCAAAGACATTCAGGATGGCGTGGTAAACCTGACAAGTCGGGATATTACTACAAACTTGCCCTATTGCCCTGATGTCCACATGGCCTTTGACCACCACCTGTCTGAAATAACACGCCTTGGTGATAAAAACCCTGACAACTATGTTTCAGATCCCAAAATCCCATCTGCAGCTCGTGTGGTGTACAATTATTATGGTGGGCAAAAAACTTTTCCCAATATTAGCGAAGAAATGATGATTGCCGTTGACAAGGCTGACGCTGCCCAGTTTGATCGCGAAGATGTCCTTAATCCAAAAGGCTGGGAGTTCCTGAGCTTTTTAACAGATCCGCGTACAGGACTTGGCAGGTTCCGCGAATTTCGTACCAGCAATTATGCCTTGATGATGGACCTTATTAAAATGTGCCAAAACATGCCCTCCATTGAGGAAATTTTAGTGCATCCCGATGTGAAAGAGCGTGTTGACCTTTACAACCAATATGCCGAAAAAGCCGAAGCGCAGCTCAAAGCATGCTCCACCATGCATGGCAAAGTGGTTGTTTTTGAAACACGAAACGAAGAACAAATCTGGCCCATCAACCGCTTTATGATCTACGCTCTGTTCCCCGAATCCACGGTATCTATCCACGTATTGTGGGGTTTAAAAAAGCAAAACACCGTGTTTGCTGTGGGCAAGTCTATTTTTGACCGTTCAAGCAAATGCAACATCGGCGACCTTATGCTTAAACATGGCGGTGGCGGACACCTTGCTGCCGGAACGTGTCAAATTGCCAACGACAAGGCAGATGAAGTGCTTAAAGAAATCATTAAAAGCATCAATGATGCCGGATAACAACAATATATAGGCTGTTTCAGAGTATGCCTCCGCATCTTTCCCCTTGTCTTTTGACTTTGTATGCCAATAAAGGCTTTCTCCCTTTACCGGCGCTACATCTTTTGGAGAGAGTATGAAAATTACCGATTTGATTGCACAAAAAAATGGGCCCTTCTATTCATTGGAATTTTTTCCTCCCCGTGAACGCGATCAATGGGATCCCTTTTTTCATGTGGTTGAGCAACTCAAAGCGGTGAATCCGCTCTTTGCCTCAGTGACCTATGGTGCCGGCGGCAGCACTCAGGAGGCTACTCTTGAAATAGTCAGCCATATAAAAAAGGCTTATGATATTGAAACCATGGCGCACTTTACATGCGTTGGCGCATCGTCTGATTCGATACGCACCATGTTGCAAAAATTCAGGCAAGGGGGCATTGACAATGTGCTGGCTTTGCGCGGCGATCCCCCCAAAGACAGCACCATCGATTGGGATACCGCCGAATTTGCCCATGCCACAGACCTTGTACGCTTTATCAAAAAGGAATTTCCAGAGTTTTGCGTGTCTGTTGCAGGCTATCCCGGGCTCCATCCTGAATCGCCATCCTACGAAAGCGACTGGCGCTACACAGTAGCAAAAGTCAGTGAAGGTGCGGACTTTGTTATTACGCAGCTCTTTTTTGATGTGCGAGAATATTTTTCGTTGACAAGCCGTCTTAGCTATTTTGGTGTAACTGTACCTGTTATACCCGGCATTTTGCCCATTCAAAGCTTTGAATCGCTCCGCCGTATTCTGTCCTTATGCGGTGCCAATATTCCGGGCAAACTCTACCTTGACCTTGAAAAGGCTCACAATACAGGCGGCACTGAAGCGGTCAAAGAAGCAGGCATTGCCTATGCTTCGCAGCAAATTCGATCCCTCTTGGACGGGGGGGCTCCCGGGATTCACCTCTATACCTTAAATAGAGCTGAATCGTGCCTGCAACTTATTGATGAGGTGGGGCTGCTTTAATGGGTTCGCCTTTGCCGACTTCTTTTTCACCAAAACGTATTTTAGTCTGCCAGCTGCGCCAGCTAGGAGACGTTATACTGGCTACTCCTGCACTTGCACTTTTGCACAAACGTTTTCCGGATGCAGAAGTGCATGTGCTTACAGAAAAAAAATGCGCTACCTTGCTGGAACACAATCCCCACGTTCACACCCTTTGGGCCATTGACAAAAAAAAGCTGAATACCCTTTATAAAGAGGTGGCTTGGTATTGGCATGTGGCAAGGCAAGGCTTTGATATGGTGGTGGATTTTCAACAATTACCACGCTGTCGCTGGGTTGTTGCTTTTTCTGGGGCTCCTGTGCGCCTTTCCTACACGCCTCCTTGGTATACCAAGCTTTTGTACACCCATGGCATACCGCCAAAGCAAGGCTATGCTGCCCAAACAAAGGTCAGCTTGCTTGCTCCTTTTGGTATCGCATGGCAACAAGAACCACCCCAAATTTACCTCACTACAAAAGAGCAAGCTGATGCTCAAAATTTATTAACAAGCCTTGGCCTTGAACCTGAACACAAGCTTATAACACTAGACCCTACCCATAGACGAGCAACACGCCGCTGGCCCATTGCCTCCTATGCGCGCTTCATAGAAGGCATGTGCAGCAAAGACCCTTGCATACGCGTTCTTCCCTTATGGGGCCCTGGGGAAGAAAAGGAAATCGCGCAGCTTGTGCAAGATTGCCAAGCAAAAAAGAATATCATACTGCCTAAGTCCATGCTTTCTTTGCGAGAAATGGCCGCTGTTATTGAAAAAGCGCATCTTCATGTGGGTAATTGTTCAGCCCCACGGCATATGGCTGTGGCTGTTGGCGTTCCTACATGTGTTGTCCACGGGTCAACCGGTGATGAATGGGCCTACCCATCCCCTCAGCATGTGATTGTGCGCGCCAACCTTGATTGCCAGCCTTGCGAGCTCAACCAATGCCCAAGGCACGATAGGCCCTTGGCCTGCCTTGTGGAGCTTGAACCTGACACCGTTGTGGAAGCCGCACTGCGTGTACTACAAGCAAGAATTGAGCGCGTATAGCGCATATACTTTTATTGGATTTATATTTTTTTGCACTGTAAACCGTTATCTTAGTAAAAAGGATACTTTGTGACTGCATCATCCAATCAACATATAGGTATTATTGCCGGCTCCGGTCAATTTCCACGCCTAGTGGCTGAAAACGCAAAAAAAGCCGGATTCGCTGTGGTTATTTGCGGGTTTGAGGGCTATTCAGATCCAGCCTTGGTTGACATTGCCGACAGCTTTACCATGGTACATCTTGGCCAGTTCAATAAGGCCATTGCTTTTTTTCGTTCACATAACGTGCAAACGCTGTGCATGGCAGGCTCTATTGACAAGCCCAGCGCCCTAAATTTCAGGCCGGACACGCGGGCCATGCGCATTTTGTTTTCTTTACGCAATAAAGGCGATGACGCGTTGCTCAAAGCCATAATACAAGACCTAGAAAACGAAGGTTTTCAAATAGTTGCCCCATCAAGCTTTATAGATACTTTGCACGCTCCGCATGGAGTCCTTACCAAAACACAGCCTTCACAACAATTGCTCGACGATTTGGCTTTTGGCTGGCCTGTGGCTGAAAGCTTTGGCTTTTTTGATATAGGCCAGTGCATTGTGGTGCGTGAAAAAATAGTGGTCGCTGTAGAATGCCTTGAGGGGACAGACGCCACCCTACGCCGAGGAGCATCACTGACAGGCAAAGGCTGTGTTGCCATAAAACGAGCAAAGCCTGGCCAAGAAGAGCGCGCGGATCTACCTTCCGTTGGCCTTGAAACCGTGCGTATACTCATTGACAACCAGTACTTGGGCCTTGTAGTTGAAGCTGAAAAGAGCCTTTTTTTTGATCGCGAACAGGCCATTGAACTTGCCGATGCTCATGGCCTGTGCATTATTGCTTGCTCAGCTTCCGGGGAAATACAATCGCTCTAACACAAAATAATGTTAGAACGTATTATCTGCCAGCATCAAAAACATTTCAACTGCGTTTATCTGCCGTCACTTTTTTTGCTATACAGCTTCTAGGCAACAACATTTATCAATTAAGGATATCTTTATGAATACTTATGGGTTTGTACTTGTACGCGAAGAGCATCTTTCCGAAGTTGGCGGCACCGCCACATTGTGGAAACACGAAGTCACCGGTGCTGAACTTCTGTCCGTCAGCAACAAGGATGAAAACAAATGCTTTGGCGTAACCTTACGAACACCTTCTGACAATTCAACAGGTGTTGCGCATATTTTGGAACATTCGGTATTGTGCGGTTCTGAAAAATACCCTGTCAAAGAACCTTTTGTGGAATTGCTCAAAGGATCATTGCAAACCTTTCTGAACGCTTTCACCTTTCCTGACAAAACCTGCTATCCTGTGGCCAGTGCCAATTTGCAGGATTTTTATAACCTTGTGGATGTATATTTAGACGCTGTCTTTTTTCCACGCATCACACCGGAAATTTTCCAGCAGGAAGGATGGCATGTGGAAGCTGATGACGACACAGGGCCATTAAACTATAAAGGGGTCGTTTTTAACGAAATGAAGGGCGTGTATTCTTCGGCAGACTCTGTCCTTGCAGAAGCATCACAAAACGCCGTTTTTCCTGACACGCTGTACAGTCTTGATTCCGGCGGCGACCCTGAAGTTATTCTTAAGCTTACCTACAAAGCTTTCAAAGACTTCCATACAAACCTTTACAATCCAAGCAATGCTCGTTTCTTTTTCTGGGGAGACGACCCCATAGAAAAACGGTTTGCCCTCTTGGCTCCGTATGTAGATCGCTTTACGTTACAAACGCCCAACTCAGACGTGCCTTTGCAAAAACGCAGAGAAACACCACTGCTTGTGGAAAAAACCTTTGTGGCCAGTGAAGAAGACGAAGAAGGCAAAGGGCATACAACTGTCAACTGGCTGTTGTGCGAAACCACTGAGATCGAAGAAATCCTTATGCTTGAAGCGTTGGAGCATATCCTTCAAGGGCTTCCGGGATCCCCGTTACGCCGCGCGCTTATTGAATCAGGCCTTGGCGAAGACATTGTGGGTGGATTGGAGACCGATTTGCGACAATCTTTTTATTCTGTAGGTTTACGCTCAATCGATCCTGCCAAAGCATCAGACGTTGAATGCCTCATCCTTGACACACTCGCCGAACTTGCTGAAAACGGCATACCAACAGAAGCTGTGGACGCAGCCTTAAACAGCTTGGAATTTCACCTGCGTGAAAACAATACCGGTTCCTTCCCACGCGGCATTGCTGCCATGGTGCAGTGTTTATCCACGTGGTTGTATGATGGCGACCCCTTTGGCCCGCTTGCATGGGAAGCACCCTTAGCACACCTAAAAACCCGTTTAGCTAACAAAGAACACGTCTTTGAAGAAGCCATCACACGCTGGTTTTTAGACAATAACCATCGCGCTACCGTGGTGCTGGTGCCGGACACAACCTTGGCTGCAAGGCGCCAAGCCATGGAACAGGAAAAATTAACAAACTTGGCAGACCGTTTAAGCAGCGCAGATCGTCAAGAGCTTGTTGAGCACACAAAAGCTCTGCGTGAAGCCCAAAAAACACCAGATAGTCCGGCAGATTTAGCCCTAATTCCCGGGCTCACCTTGTCAGACCTTCCTCTAAAAAACACACTCATTCCAACAAATTACGAGCAAGCTGGACCTGTACAGGTGTTGCTGCACCCGCTTGATACCACAGGTGTTGTGTACGCCAGCTTGGCCTTGTCGCTTGAGGCTGTCCCTGCCCATCTTATGCCTTTGGTGCCGTTATGGTGCCGCGCCCTTACAGAAATGGGCACATCCAAGCGCGATTTTGTCCAACTGGGAACCCGTATTGCTTCACACACAGGGGGGCTTGGAGCAGGGCCTTCGTTTGTGACTCGCGCTTTGGATAAACAAACTCTTGGTCACGTGCATGTGGGCGGAAAAGCCACTGCCGAAAAAGCCCAAGCGTTGTTTGATTTACTGGCAGAAATTTTGCTTGAACCAAATTTTGACCAGCCTGAACGCTTCATGCAAATGGTGCTTGAAGCACGTGCCCGCAAAGAGCAAGGCCTTATCCCCAGAGGGCACGGCGTTGTAGCTTCACGCCTTAAATCTCGCCACAGTGTAGCCGGCTGGCTGGAAGAACAGATGGGGGGGGTTGAGTCCTTATTCTATGTACGCGCCTTGGCTGAACGTGTGTCCAACGACTGGGCGTCGGTGCTTGCCGATCTGCGCTATCTACACGAACGTATTGTACGTACAAATAATGCCTTAGCCAATATCACTGCCGATTCCAATGCCTTGCACACTGTATTGCCCAAGGTGCAAACCATAGTCAACATGTTGCCAAAACAAGATTTTCAAGCTGCCCCGTGGAGCATGGGAGCATGTCCATCCTTACAAGAGGCACTTCTTGTACCGGCGCAAGTCAACTATGTGGGGAAAGGTGGTTCCATTTTTTCCCAAGGTTATCAATGGCATGGCTCTGCCCAAGTTATTACAAGGCACCTGCGTATGGCATGGCTTTGGGATCAGGTTCGCGTGCAAGGCGGAGCCTATGGTGCGTTTTGTTCCATTGACCGCATTACAGGTGCTTTTGCTCAAATTTCATACCGTGACCCCAACATTGAAAACACTTTGGCAGTGTATGATGGTGCAAGCAACTGGCTGCGGCACTTGCAACTGGATGACCGCGAACTGACCCGTGCCATTGTGGGAGCCATTGGTGATATCGATGCCTATCAATTACCAGATGCCAAAGGCAATACAGCCCTATTCCGACACCTTTTGGGTGAAAGCGATGATGTGCGGCAACGCTTGCGCGACGAGGTGCTTTCCACCACAAACAAACACTTCACAGAATTTGCAGGTACACTTGAAGCTGCCACACAAGGAGCTGCTATTTGCGCTCTTGGAGGCAGCGACCTTCAGGCTGTGGCAACAGATAAAGGCTGGAGCACAATAACACTTCTGTAATAGCTATAAGAAGCTATAAAAATAAATGACGATTGAACGTGTATTACCTATACTAGACGTATCTATCTCACATAACAAAGGAGTGCTTATATGCCTACCATAACAGAAAGCCTTTTTACCGCATGGAATTTTCGTCACGCCTGTAAAGAGTTTGATCCCAATGTGAAAATCAGCAAAGAAGATTTTCATACCATTCTTGAATCCGGCAGGCTTTCGCCTTCTTCCTTTGGTTTTGAGCCTTGGGAATTTTTAGTGGTGCAAAATAAAGCCTTGCGTGAAGAGCTTTTACCCATGTGCTGGGGTGCTCAGGGGCAATTGCCCACTGCCAGTCATTTTGTCATTCTTTTGGCTCGCCAGCCAAAGGCCATGGCTCCTGAATGTGACTACCTGCAAAATACCATCATGCGCAAAACCAAGCATTTCCCAGAGGATATTATTGTTGGCATGACGGAAAAATTTGGCAGCTTTATTGAAAAAGACCTTGGCTATCACGGTAATGACCGCGCAAAATTTGAATGGGCTGCGCGCCAATGTTATATTGTTCTTGCCAATATGATGACCACAGCAGCCTTGCTTGGCATTGATTCGTGCCCCATTGAAGGATTCCAAAAGGATAACGTAGAAAAACTTTTGGATGCCAAAGGACTTATGGATTGTGCAACCTTTGGTGTTGCTTGCATGGTTGCTTTTGGGCAAAGGATCAAGGAACCACGGGAAAAAACACGGCGTAGCGAAAGTGAGGTTGTACGCTGGGTAGAGTAGCACAGCTATCTGCATTGTAAAAAGCAAACACACGCTTTATGATGCAACTAACATTCTGTAATGTAAAATTTTTATTCAATACACATTTTAAGCCCCCTATACACATGTTGTGTAGGGGGCTCAATCATAACAAGGTTATGGCTTGTCATTTATTTTTTCTGTGCAATATAGGCACATCCGAACACTGCCTTTGTTGCCAATCCGCATCCTCAACCTTGCTCGTCTTACTCATTCGATGTATGCTTATTGAAGATGGCATTGCACTGTGCGCTGCCATTGCAAAGGCTTTCAGGGTACTTTTTTCTCAACATATAAAAGGCCTCATGGCTCACACCACCAAGCACATGACCAAAAACGCAGGCATATTGGTATATATGATGGGCCCTTCTGGGGTTGGAAAAGATACCCTTATACAATACGCGCAAACGCTACCGTCGACTTCTACTGTGACACGCCCTTTGTTTGTTGCCAGACGCTATATTACTCGCCCCCTTGACAAGGGAGGCGAACAGCATCTTTCTGTAAGTAAAAAAGAATTTGCTCAAGCCCTTGCTCAAAACATGTTTGCCATGCACTGGCAAAGCCATGGTCTTTATTATGGCGTTGACAAAAGTATTGATCATTGGCTTATGTCCAATGCCCTTGTGCTTGTAAACGGTTCTCGCGCCTTTATACCGCAGGCCCTGCAAAAATATCCTCAGCTTGTGCCAGTGCTTGTGCAAGCACATCCTGAATGTTTGCAAGAGCGCCTTGTCACTAGAGGGCGAGATTCCGCACCTCTCATAGCATCGCGCATACGCCGCGCTAACCTATCTATACCTGCCATCCCCACATTGCGAATTATCGACAACTCCGGCCCATTAGAGCATGCCCTAGCAGCCTTTAAGGCTTTGCTTGTGCAACTGGATGCGAGTTCGTGATTATTTTATCAATCAAATTTTTTTATAATTTCATTAAGTTAACAACTACAGACTTGCATAAAACGCGTTAACAGCAAAAAAAATTCTCCTACATTATTGACAGGGCCTAACACGTTTGGTACATAAAAAGAACCAGTGTTTTGATAGTCTATTTAACGCAGTCAACTTTTTCAGGAGAACCCATGAAAGTAGCAAAGGTTGAAGTTTTCCCGTTGTATGTCCCCTTATCAAAGGCCATTGAGGCTCCCATCAGCATCCCTCATGCAGACAGGATCCAGCACATCGTTTTTGGTGGATACAGGGCTACCATTGTCCGCGTCACCTCTGACGAAGGCGTTGTGGGGATCGGCGAATGTATGACAAGGCTTGCTCCTGCTGCCTTGAAAAAAATCATTGAAGAAATCACCCCCATCGTAGTGGGATCTGACCCCTTACAGCCTGAAGCAACGTGGGAGTTGCTTTATGCTGCCATGATGAACCGCGGTCACAATAGAGGCTTTTATATTGAAGCCATAAGCGGTATTGACGTGGCCCTTTGGGATTTGCGGGCTAAAATTTACAATCAGCCCTTGTACATGTTCCTTGGTGGACGCCAACGCGACATGATCCCTTCCTATGCTTCCAGCCTGCGCATGCGTGAAAAGAGCGTTGTCCTTGACACCGCTAAACAATTCCTGGACATGGGCTTTAAATCCATGAAGATCAAGCTTGGCAAAGACCCTGCAGCCTACAAGGCAGACATTCGCCTTGTGGAAGATATCCGCAGCGCAGTGGGTGATGACATCATGCTGACGGTTGACGCCAACTGTGGTTACCATGAAGATTACAAATTGGCTCTTCGCGTGGGACGCGAGCTTGAAAAGCTTGGCATTTACTGGTTTGAAGAGCCTATCAGCCCTGACAACATTTATGGTTACAAATACCTTGCCGATCACCTTGATATGGCCCTTGCTTGGGGTGAAAGTTCATTTACGCGCTATGATTTTGCCAACATGTTCATGGAACGCTGCGTTGACATTGTTCAGCCGAACCCCTGCCGCGTTGGTGGCCTGACAGAAATTTCCAAAATTGCTGCCATGAGCCAAGCTTTGCATATTCCGTATGCACCGCACACAGGAAGCTGTTCTGCTGTATGTCTTGCCGTATCCTTGCATATTGCCACAGCCCTGCCCCACCTTCTGACCTTTGAGGTTATGCGTTCTGACTGGTCAAAAGAAGACCACAACCCCTTACGCCATGACCTGTTACTTGAACCTTACGATGCCTTTGAAAACGGCTTCTTGCATGCCCCCTCACCGGATAAGCCCGGCATTGGCATTGAGTTGAACGAAGAAATATTGCAAAAATACAGTGTTTGCTAAAAGCGATACACATACATACAAGATGCAGTATGTTTATACTGTGTAAAAACAAAATACCAAGCATGAACTTGGTAAGGAGCTCACCATGAAAATGTATATTGCAGGCCAATGGCGCGGCACAGAAAAAACCATGCAGGTCTTCAACCCCTATGACAATTCCGTAGTCGACACTGCCCCCATGGCCGGCCCCGAAGATGTTGAAGCAGCAATCCAAAGCGCTGAGCGCGGTTCAAAAGTTATGGCAGATCTGCCCTACTGGCGCCGCAGTGAAATCATTGAAAAAGCAGCCAACCTGCTTTTAGAGCGTAAAGAAGAAATCGCGCGTCTTATCGCCCTTGAAAACGGCAAAACCATTAAAGAAGCTCGTGGTGAAGTCGATCGTTCTGCCATGACCTTGATGGCTTCTGCTGATGCCGCCAAACATATCTACGGCGAAACCTTGCCCCTTTCCGCTATGAATGCCCCCGGCATTGAAAAGAAATTTGGCTTCACCTATCGCGTGCCTTGCGGTGTGGTTTTGGCCATTGCTCCTTTTAACGTACCCGTAAACTTGGCCTGTCATAAAATCGGCTCTGCCTTTGCCGGCGGTAATGCCGTAATTTTAAAGGCAGCGTCTGATACGCCTTTATCCACTGCACTGCTTGTCCAAGCCTTTTTAGACGCCGGCCTCCCCGAAGAAGGTATCCAATACCTTAGCGGTTCTGGCAGCAAATTGGGCGCCATGCTTTGCCCTGACAAGCGTATCCGCAAAATCACCTTCACAGGCAGCTATGAAATCGGTCAGGAAATCTGCAAATTGGGCGGCCTTAAAAAGGTCACCATGGAGCTTGGCGGAAACTGCCCTGTGATCGTCATGAATGATGCCTCTGTTGACAATGTGGTCAAAGCCCTTGTGCCTGCAGGTTACGGCATGGCCGGTCAAGCCTGTGTGTCCACGCAAAGAGCCTTTATCCATCAAGACATTTACGAAGAAGTCATTGCAAAAATCACCGGCAAAATGGATGATTTTGTGCTTGGTAACCCCCTTGATGAAAGCACAACCATGGGCCCCTTAATCCGTGAATCTGACGCCAAGCGTGTGTCTGAAACCATCCTTGAAGCAGGCAAACAAGGCGCCAGACTCCTTAAAGGTGGCGAACGTGACGGCAACTTTGTGCGTCCTGCTGTTGTCGCTGACGTGACATCTTCCATGCGTCTGTATCGTGAAGAGCTTTTTGGCCCTGCCATTGCCTTTATCCCCTTCACAGACCTTGACGTTGCCATTGATGCAGCTAATGATACCAACTATGGTCTTGCTGCAGGTCTTTTCACCCAAGACATTGACAACGCCATGCAAATCGCTCGCCGCGTCACCTCGGGCATCATGCACATCAATGCTCCTAGCAGATGGCGTATTGACCACATGCCAAATGGTGGCCTTAAAGACAGCGGAATTGGTAAAGAAGGTCCTAAATACGCCATTGAAGAACTTACCGAATCACGCACTGTCATCATGCACCTTAAGGATCGTGGTTTCTACTAGAGTTCAATGGCATAGAGTGATATATCCTCTTTGATACCAATTTATTTGGTATCAAAGAGGGTCTCCTTCAGGAGATTGTGCTTGTAAGACAAAAGCGCAAAATCAAATCCACTCCAACAACGTAAAGGAGCCAGTATGGCAGATTTATTTAACATTAAAGGGAAAAACATTCTCGTTACCGGTGGCAGCAAAGGTATTGGTTTTGGCATTGCCGAAGGGCTTGCAGCAGCCGGTGCACGGGTGCTCATCGCCAACCGTAATGTGCAGGAAGGTGAAGCCGCCGCAGAAGAACTTCGGGCCAAAGGCTATGCTGTGGATTTTTATCCTGTGGATATCAGCAGCATGGATTCCATCCGCCAGCTCATGCAACACACGTTGTCTTTGTTCGGCGACCTTGACGTTTTAGTCAACAATGCCGGCGTTGTTGTTCGCAAACAAGCCATTGACTACACAGAACAAGATTGGGACATGACGGTTGACATCAACCTAAAAGGAACCTTCTTCTGCAGTCAGCTTGCCGCAGAGCATATGATCAAGAAAAAACGCGGCAAAATCATCAACACCTCTTCAGTAATGTCTGAAATGTGCATTCAAGGGCGTTCGGTATATTCCATGACCAAAGCCGGTATAACCCATATGACCAAGGCGTTAGCCACGGAATGGAGTCCTTTTGGCATTAATGTAAATGCCCTTGGACCCGGCCTTACCATTACCAACCTTAACGAACAGCATTTCAAAAACAACCCGGATGATTTGAACAGGCTTGTTTCTGGTATTCCTATTGGTCGCCCTGCTTTACCTGTTGACTATGTGGGAGCAACCATATTCTTAGCCTCTGAGGCGTCTGATTATGTCACAGGGGTAACCTTGCTTGTTGATGGTGGCATGGCCTTTACCTAACAGACTGTCAAGACTAGATAACATTTTAAAAAGAAGGATGTTTTATGCGCCGTAGCACGCATGCTGTCTTCTCAATTTTTTTGGGAATCTTTTTTGTTATTGCATCTTTTTTTGCTGCTTCTGTTCACGCAGCTGAACCAACCACTCTAGTATTAGCCCATTCGGCTACTCCGGACAATTCCTTAAGCGTTGCTTATGAAAAGTTTGCCGAATTGGTCAAAGAAAAATCCAAAGGCTCATTGATTATAGAAGTACACGGCGGCGGAGTGCTAGCTGGTGACCAAACCGCCATTGACGGTGCCAAAATGGGCATGATTGACCTTGGCTCATCTGCCAGTAACAACATGGCCTCCTACACGGATGCTTTTTTAGTGGCGGACTTGCCTTATATCTTCAAAAGCATTGAAGCTTCACACAAAATGTGGTGGGGTCCCATTGGCGATGAATTGAAAGCCAAAGCAAGCAAAGACATTGGCTCCAAGGTTTTGTTCTTTATTGACACTGGCGGCGGATTCCGCGTTGTTGCCAACAACAAACAGCCCGTCAAGGTGCCTGCCGACTTAAAGGGGATGAAGTTTAGATCCACAGGAACCCCCCTTGAGCTTGCCATGTTCAAAGCATGGAACGTAAGTGCAACCCCCTTGCCATGGCCTGAAGTGTACACCGCCCTTGAACAAAAAGTTATTGATGGCGAAAGCTTGCACCCTGTGTGGATTTATCAGGCCAAGCACTATGAAGCCCTTAAATACTTGACCCGCGTGGATGCCCAAAGCAACGTACACGTTTGCTTTATCAGCAACATGTCTTGGGATAGACTTAGCCCTGAACAGCAAGCCATCCTTATGGAAGCCGGAAAAGAAACACAAGTTTTTGGTGCCAAAGTGGATGCTGAAGCCGGGAAAAAGAACCTGCAAGACCTCATCAATGCAGGCCTTGAATACTATGAACCCACCCCTGAAGAAGCCAAAGCATGGCGCGAGCCTGCCGTAGCAACATGGTCGCAGTTTAGCAAACAAGTTCCTCAGGAGCTTATCGACCGTGTATTAAAAGTTCAGGAATAAATAAGAATATCAGCAACGAAAGCCCCATTCATAATGGGAAGATTTTTTGCTGTTTTCTTTCACGTTTTACAGTTACGCACGTTTTGGCCGTTGAGGGGTTTGACAAATAAAACGTGCGTAACGCCTCAAACCCAAAGGCGTAACTTCGCTACATGCCGGCTTAACCTTAAAAAAGGATACGGTTCTATGTTGCCCTGTTATTATCAAAAGTGGATGAAAAATTTTGTTTGCATAGTTGCCTTTGTCTTTTGCTTAGTCAGCTACGCCCAAGCAGCTGACCCCATAACCTTGACCTTGGCCCATTCGGCAACGCCGGAAAATTCTTTAAGCCTTTCATACAACAAATTTGCTGAATTGGTGAAGGAAAAAACAGGCGGCAAGGTTATTATCGAGGTGCACGGCGGCGGTGTTTTGGCAGGAGACCAAACAGCTATCGACGGTGCAAAGATGGGGCTAATAGATATGGGATCATCAGCCAGTAACAATATGGCTGCCTATACAAAAGCCTTTTGGGTTACTGACTTGCCCTTTATTTTTAAAGATATAGAAACATCCCACAAGGTCTGGTGGGGCCCCATTGGTGAAGAGATGAAGGCCCAAGCCAGCAAAGAAATTGGCGTTAAAGCACTTTTTTATCTTGATATGGGCGGAGGGTTCCGCGTTATCGGCAACAACATGCGCCCTGTACGAGTACCTAAGGATTTAGAAGGTTTAAAAATACGCGCCACAGGATCACCTGTTGAGCTTGCCACGCTAAAAGCGTGGGGCGCCTCAACCACTCCTGTTCCTTGGCCTGAAGTATATACTGCCCTTGAACAAAAAGTTATCAATGGTGGCATGCTCCATCCCATCTTTATTTATTACGGCAAACACCATGAGGCCCTTGAACACTTTACCCGCATAGACGCCATCAGTAATGTGCATGTATGCTTTATAAGCAATGCCTCTTGGGATAAATTAAGCCCCGATTTGCAAGCAGCCATAGAAGAAGCAGGCCAAGAAACCCAGCTGTATGCTGCTGAGATTGATGCAAAGCAAGGCAAAGAAGTCATTGCTGCTTTGCAAGCTGCAGGACTTGAATATTACGAACCAACCCCTGCAGAAGTCAAACAATGGCGCGATCTTGCCGTAAGCGTATGGCCTCAGTTTAAAGAACACGTGTCTCAAAAACTTATTGACCGTGTACTAAAGGCCCAAGAATAGAACAATAAAGCTTCTGTTACCTTGTATATATCGGGGGAACAGAAACTTTATTCTCTTTGACGTATAATGAAGGGAGAAGGGGATGCTACCCAAAATCCATAACCTTACCAAGGTTGCCAGCGAACTGACCACGAGTTTGGCTAAAATCTTACTCATAGTTTTTTTATTGGTGATGGTCTTTTCAACAGGGCTTCAGGTTTTTTGCCGTTACGTGATTGGTGCGGCACTGACATGGCCGGAAGAAGTGAACATCTTTTTTATGGCGTGGATTACCTTTGTAGGATCAAGCGTGGCATTGGCTCAAGACGGTCACATGGGCGTCAGCCTATTTGTCAACAAACTCCCTTATTATGCAAAACATTTCGCGATGTTATTGGCGCACCTTGTCATACTTTGGTTTACCTTAATCCTTATCCGCTATGGTTATAACGCTGCCATAGTCAATATCAGCGTTGTTTCTGATGCCTTACAAATCCCCATGATTGTTCCAAGAGCTAGTCTTGTCGTCGGAGGATGTATGATGCTCATCCAAGCTGTGCACCTTATTGTTGGAGACTTGGTTGCACTTCTCAACGTCAAGGAAGGTGCCGTATGATTGGTTGGCTTCTTATTCCTTTTTTTGTGGCCTTAATTGGTGGTGTACCCATTTCTTTTAGCCTTATCTGCGGCGTTATGACGTATTTGCTGGTGCATGGGCGTATTCCGTTTGAAATGCTTGCGCAGCAGATGTATCAAGCGTCCGCGTCCTTTCCGCTCATGGCCATTCCGTTCTTTTTACTTGCCGGCGACCTTATGGATCGAACAGGCATTACCGCAAGGCTTATCCGCTTTGTGACAGTGCTTGTGGGGGGGATACATGGCGGGCTTGGACAGGTCATGGTGCTTGCGGGGACAATTTTTGCAGGCCTTAGCGGTTCAGGAGCAGCAGACACAGCGGCCCTTACCAAAATCCTTACACCGGGTATGGTTAAGGAAGGCTACAAAGCCGAATTTTGTGCCGCTTTAGCCGCTGCTACAGGCGTGCTTGGCCCAATCATTCCGCCAAGTATTGTTATGATTGTATATGGTTCTATGATGAACCTGTCTGTAGGGGCCATGTTCATTGCCGGTATCGTACCCGGGCTTCTTATTGCGCTTGGACTTATGATCACAACCTATTTTATGGCGAAGCGTCATGGTTTTCCAAGGCGCGACACTCCCTTTACCTTCAAGGCCCTTGTTGACGGCCTTAAAGACGCATCGCTAGCATTGCTCATGCCCATCATTATTTTATGGGGGATTCGCGGCGGCGTGTTCACGCCCACAGAAGGTGGCGCCATAGCATCACTTTATGCTCTAGCCCTTGGGATGCTTGTATACCGCACCTTAACATTTAAGGATATCGTAAAATCACTTCTTGTCAGCGCAGTTACAACCTCTGCCATCATGCTTATCGTTGCAGCTGCCAACCCTTTTGGCTGGCTTTTAGTTATTAACAAAATTCCTGCGCTTGTTTCTGAGCTCATTTTGGGCTTTAGTCAAAACAAGTATGCCATTTTGCTGGTGATCAATGTGCTTTTACTCGCCATGGGTATGCTTATGGAAACCAACGCCATAGTATTGCTCCTCGCTCCCATTTTGGCACCCATTGCCATTAAGGTAGGCGTTGACCCTCTACACTTTGCGCTGGTTATGATAACAAACCTTTGTATTGGCCTTGCCACACCGCCTGTGGGTATGAACCTGTTTGTGGGTGCGTCGGCGGCAGGAACCTCTATGGAAAAGGTCACACTGCACGTATTGCCCTTTATTGGCGTACAGCTCCTTGTGCTTGCGCTTATTACCTACATTCCGGAAATTGTGATGATTCTGCCAAGACTTGCCATGTAAGATAAAACAACAAGGCTTTGTAATGTTTATTTTTTACAAATGTTAACTTTGTTAAGGAGTCCTCATGAACTACACCATCACGCCGCTTCCCATGGGCTTTTTAGAAGTGAGCACCTCTGTACTACAACGATTGCGCGGTTTTTATGATCGCATACAGTCCTCGTGCATTGTTTGGCTCGTTCAAGGCGATAACAAAACCATCCTTGTGGATGCCGGACCAAGCAGCATAGAATGGAGCGAAAAATACCATCGCGTCATGTCGCGCACCCCTGAACAACACATTGTGCCTGCCCTTGCAGAACACGGCCTGACCCTTAAGGATGTTGATGCTGTAATTTTAACCCATCTGCATTGGGACCATGTGCATGGTTTAAAGGATATTCCGGATGTACCCATTTATGTGCAACAAAAAGAAGTGGAGTACGCCTTAAATCCCTTGCCTTGTGATGCCAGAGCATATGAAGCCGATTTGGATTCGCAGCCTTTTCAAAAACATATGGATCGCTTTATCCAGCTTGTCGGCGATCATGAAATCATGCCTGGCATACGGGTAATGCTAACCCCAGGGCACACCCCCGGCTCGCAAGCTATCCTTATTGATACCGAACGAGGCGTACACGCTCTTATGGGAGACACTGTCAATTTATACAGCAGCTTAGACTTTGATCCGCCGTGGCCTCCAGGCATTTTTCAAAACCTTCATGACTTTTACAGCTCTGTTGAGCGCGTCCAAAAAGTAGCAGATGTTTTATTGCCAAACCACGATCTTCGAGTACTTGGCAAACAATTTCCGGAATAATCCTAGACACTAGGTAAAGCTTATAAAATCTAACTCAAACACAATGTAAAACCTTTAACAACGCATCCACTAGGATAAGGAGTAACATCATGGCTTTTGCATTCAGAACAGCAATGAACATCAAATGTGGTTCCGGCGTGGTAGATTCCCTTGGCAGCGAAGTCAAACAAATGGGTTTTTCGCGCGTACTTTTTGTTACAGACCCCGGCCTTAGCAAGGCAGGCGTCAGCGATAGAGGTATTTCTTCGCTCAAGCAAAGTGGCATTGACGTAGCCTTATTTGACGCCATTGAGCCCAATCCCAAAGACACCAGCATTGAAAAAGCTTGGGATGAAGTAAAAGATTCCGGGATTCAGGCTATTGTAGGCCTTGGCGGCGGCAGTGCCCTTGATGGAGCCAAAGCAGTGGCAGTTTTGGCCACTAACGGCGGCAAGCTCAATCAATACGACGGTGCAGGCACCATTAAAGTTCCGGCATTGCCCATCATCGCCATTCCCACAACTGCAGGAACAGGGAGCGAAGTAACCTCCAACGCAGCCATCACAGACAGCGCGCGTCATTACAAAATGTCCTTGCGCTCTCCGCATATTATTCCTTCGTTAGCCTTGCTGGATCCTTCACTTTTAGCTACCTTGCCTGCCGGCATTGCTGCTGAAAGCAGCATGGACGCCATCATTCACGCAGCAGAAGCCTTTTTGTCCAACAAGTCAAACCTACTGTCAGACGCATTGGCTATTGAAGCGTTAGAGTACCTCTGCCCCAATATCCGCCCCTTTATCGCTGCCAGATCCAATGCAGCGGCTGCAGAAAAAATGCTTTTGGGCAGCATGTTTGCAGGTACAGTCATTGGCAACACCGGAACCGGCTGTGACCACGCTTTAGCCAGAGCCCTTGGCGGCGCCCATGACCTTGGACACGGCCTTGGCTGTTCTCTCTTGTTCCCTTATGTTGTGCGCTTCAACTTCATTGCCAATCCAACAAAATACCGTAAATTTGCCCAGCTTTTGGGCTTGCGTGTAGAGTGCTTGCCTGATTCCAAAGTGTGCGACTTGCTTGTGGATGAATTGTTCCGCCTCTTGGCAGATCTTGGTATTCCGCATAAATTGAGCATGCTTGGCCTTGGCGATATGGATATTGAAACCATTGCTAAAGTAGCTGCCGGCAACAGCGGCCCGAACCCGCGTTCCGTCACCCCCAAAGATCTTGAGAAAATTTTGCGAGAAGCCATGTAACTATTGAAAAAACGCCTTTCTAGGTGTTTATAGGCAAAATTTTCTTGCTATTTTGGTGACATAATAAAGATGCCGTATCTGGTGCCATTGGCACCGATACGGCGTACAAACAATTGCAGAAGCTAAGCGACTATGGTATGGCATACAAAAGCTGTTTTACGCCTGTACCACCAAATACCCTTTTTGTACTTGGAAACGTGTTATGGACTTGTTCGCCGCATAGTACGGAATAAGAACACCATACCACAACACATTGCAGGCGGTATACCTTGAAGGAGTATCCATGCTTAATCCAAAACAGTGTGTCCTTTTTAGTGGTGGCGCAACCGGAACAGAGCAGTTTTTTGGTGCCCAAGCTGAGGCGTGGGGCATTGAAGAAGTAAACTACAGTTTTGAGGGGCATCAGATGGTGCGCACACGCGGTGTACGCATGCTCACCACAGAAGAACTGGCCCTCAAAGATGTAAGCCTTACCTATGTGTCACGGCTTATGGGACGCGAATTTACCAAAGCCCCCTTGTTCCGCAAAGTACTGCAATCCATTTGCTGGCAGGTCAGCAGTGGACAACAAGTCATTGTTGTGGGCAACATCCAGCCTGATAATACCGTCAAAGGCGGTACCGGATGGGGGGCAGAATTTTCTAAAATCTGTAACAAGCCTTTATTTGTATTCGATCAAGACCGTGACGCTTGGTTTACATGGGAGCGCGATTCTTGGAAGGCAGAAGCTGCCCCTGTTATCGCCCAAACACGCTTTACGGCTACTGGCACGCGTTTTCTTGAGGCAAATGGTCGTAAGGCCATTGTAGAGCTTTTCGCGCGCTCCTTTGACCGCTAAGACCCATCCCTAAAACCACACTCAATCGCATCAAAACATTTTGCCTGAGAATTCAATATTCTTGGGCAATTTTTTTTATTGTATCAAAACCGCGCATTACTGTAATGTCCATACAAATGTAATTTTTTTTCTTATTTTATTTACAAATTCCGAAAAATATGCTCTCTTTTAAGTGCTTCTTTCATCACTTCTTCTTTGTAGCGACAACTCTCCCCTCATGCACCGACAAGCTTATTTTCATCGTTTTTACTTTACTTTTTTATGGTTTGCAAAACAATATGTAGTTTTAACATTCTTGCCGGAGGTGGATCATGAAAATACGGACAAGTGTTTTTTTAGCAAATCTATTTGTAATACTGATGATCTTAATAAGTTTTTATTTGCTACTGCGGGCAAATAATATTTTTCAAAATGCACATGCCGTAACGCAGAACAACAAATATCTTGCTTTATTAGCTACTGAGCTAAGCGACAGCTCAAAAAACCTGACGCAGTCTGTGCGACTCTATGTTGCCAATAATGATACCAGCTACAAAGATGTTTACGATACAATAGTTGATATCAGAAGCGGTAACAAACCTAGGCCACGTGACGCAGCAATTGCTCCGGGTCAAAATGTCGCTTTACTCGACCTTTTGCTCAAATACGGTATTTCAGATGATGAATTTGCTTTACTTGAAAAGGCCAATGCTCTTTCAAATGCCCTTATTGCAAGTGAAGTAGAAGCCATGAACGCCATGCAAGGAAAATTTAAAGACAGTTCAGGCAATTACTCCGTAAGCGGGCCTCAAGATAAAGAATTGGCCATGCGCTTAGTTTTTGGCAGAGGATATGAAAATGAATTGGAAAAAATTCAGCAGCCTTTAAAAACTTTCCGTGAAAAGTTAAATGCTCGTACATCTCGTGGTGAAGAAGAAATAAAAAGCGATTTTGCGCCAACTATTTTTGCCGCCGTAATATTTATGGGTTTAAGTATTTTGTTTGCTTTTATATCATACATATTTGTGCACAAACATGTTGTTCACCCAATAGAAAAGCTTACAAACTTTGCAAACAAAATAGGCCAAGGCGATTTAAAATCTACGCTTGACATCCAGCGCAAAGATGAAATCGGTCAAGTGGCAGACGCATTACGTCACATACCTGAGACTATAAATATTATCATAGGAGAATACGAGCGTCTGTCTGACAGGATCGCCTATGGCGAGCTGGAAGTTAGAGGCAACCATGAACGCCTTAGTGGTGATTTTACACACTTGATATCCGGAACAAATGCAATTTTAGATCGTTTCTGCATGCTACTTGACAGTCTTCCCTCTCCTGTTGCTATTTTTGACCAAGACAAACGCATTTTATATTTTAATGAAATAGCAAAAAAATTATGCGGAAATGATGTTTACGGCAAAGACAGCCAAGAAATTTTCTCTCCCGCTGATAGAGGAACACCTTCAGACGCCATGCAGAATGCCTATGCAAGCCTTAGCCCGTGCAATGGTGAAACATCAGTAAACATGAACAATATGAATATAGAGATTGTTTACACAGCGGTTCCTTTGTTTGATAAAAACAATAAATTTTCTTGCATGCTTGTGCTCATTACTGATGTTAGCAATCTTAAAAGAATTCAAAATGCCATCCGCGATGTTTCCACACACGTGGCAAATGTTTCAAATCAAACGGCCATAGCAACGGATCAGCTTTCTGCTAAAATTCAAGATGTTGCAGCAGGAGCTACTGAACAACGCGAACGCGTCATGAGAACTTCAGCTGCAATGGAAGAAATGACTGCAACCGTTATTGAAGTATCAAAAAATGCAGAAGAAGCAAGAACTCAAGCAGAAAGGACTCAAGAAAAAGCGCGTGAAGGAGCTGAACTTGTAGAGGAAGTTGTTGTTGCCATTAGCGAAGTAAACAAGGTATCAAGCGAACTATCTGAAAGCATAAAATCCCTTGGCTCGCAAGCAGAAGCCATTGGCAGTGTCATGGGTGTGATTTCAGACATTGCAGATCAAACAAACTTGTTGGCACTCAATGCCGCCATTGAAGCAGCCAGGGCTGGGGAAGCAGGCAGAGGCTTTGCTGTTGTTGCTGATGAAGTTCGTAAGCTTGCAGAAAAAACCATGACTGCCACAACAGAGGTAGGTAGCAGTATCAACAATATTCAACAATCTACAACGCTTAATATTACATATTTCACCAACACCATGAAGCTTATAAATAATGCGACAACATTGGCAAACACCTCAGGGCAAGCCCTGTCTGAAATTCGTACTTTAGCTGAAAAAAATGCAAGCCTGATTACTGCCATTGCTACTTCCTCTGAAGAACAATCTGTAACGTCAGAGGAAATCAATTCCTCAGTTGACGAAGTGAATCAAATTGCCGCGCACATTTCAGACCAGATGGACGAAGCGACCTCAGAGGTTCAAAGCCTGTCTGTTTTTGCAAACGAGCTACAACAAAACTTAACTAAGCTATCGCAATGCTAAACAAAAATGATAGCATTCGTCACAGGTAAAGCGATGTTTTAAAACTCCTTGGTTTTAGTTTTTTACCAAACTGGCAAGGCCCTTGTGCAAGTGATTGCGCAAGGGCTTTTTTTTGTAGTATTCTAACAAGCTATCCAAAAAAATGCCCGTCTGTTACTAAAGTTCATCTTGACGCAATATGCGCGATACATTCAACCATAAAAAGGCGCCTTATGACATATTCAACACAAACCAAAATTCCACTTTCAAGGATGGAAACAGATCAATCATACAATATAGGCGTTTATGCTCTTTCCTTTCTGGCTGTCATGGGGATATCGTTGACAGCGCCTATCCTGCCAGATATTGCCAAAGCTTTTCATGTGTCCGAAACTTCCGTTGGCTGGGTGATTATAGCCTTTACCATACCTTGTATAGCAGTGTCGCTTGTATGCGGCGTTTTATCAGACCTTTTGGGGCGCAAACCTGTTGTTCTTGTTGGTATTACTATTTTTAGCCTTGGAGGTGTTTTATGTGCTGTAGCTACTAGTTTTGAAGCGTTGTTGTTCTTTCGGGCTTTTCAAGGCATTGGAGGAGGAGTTACCGGGGTCATGTATACCATGCTTGTGGCAGACAGATATACAGGCATAGAGCTGACCAAACAAATGGGCACAACGACAGCGGTTTTAAGCCTTGGCATGGCTGTATTGCCCTTGCTTGGAGGATGGCTTGGTGAAATATCATGGCGTTGGCCATTTATTGCCACAGCAGCAGGAGGATTTGTAGCCTTTATGTACATATTCATTCCGTTGCGCAAGCCGGCAGGTGATTTTAACCTTCGCGCTTATGTGGGTAGCATGCGTTCAACACTTACAGACAAAAATATACTTGTGATTTTTGTTTTGACATTCTTTGGGTATAGCATTTTTTATGGTCCTATCAACACCTACTTCCCCCTTATGGCTAATGCTCGTTTTCACGCAACCTCAGCGCACATTGGCCTTGTTTTTTCCTTAGGTGCTCTCGGTTCAGCGGCTATTTCTGCTTCCTTGGTGTACCTTGCGCGCCACATATCGCTACGTCACTTAATGCTTGCTGCTGCTGTTGGCTATGCCCTTGCACAAGTGCTTATGATGCGCACAACCTCTTTGTGGAGCTGCATTATGCCTCTGTGTATATGTGCCTTAGCTAGAGGATTGTATGTTCCTATACTGTATAAAACCTTGGTTGCCGACTCAAAGCCTAAAGAGCATGCTTCGCTTATTGCTCTTAATAGTGCTGTTTTTCGGCTAAGCCAAAGTGTAGCCCCGCTAGCGTATGGGCTTGCTTGGACAGCGCAAGGCTGGACAGGCCCTTATTGGCTTGGCCTAGCTGTAGCATGTAGTATTGGCCTTATAATCATGGTCTTTTTTGGAAAAGAAGGGGCGCACAGTAAACCCGGAACAGACATGCAAGGCGTTCACCACAATCTGCATTATTAAAGGATTTTGCAAGCTGATGTATCTTTGCCATGCTCAACAATAGCTAGTAATGCCGAAATGTTATTGTTGTAAGAAAACTGCTTCTGTTCCTATTTTCTCCAAAATTCCGGCAACAAAACAATAAGTAACGCGTATATTTCAAGCCTTCCAAGCAACATCATGAACGTCAATACCACTTTAACCATTGTCGGCAAAGGATAAAAAGTATCCACAGGACCCACCATGCCAAGCCCCGGGCCCACATTGGAAAGGCAGGCCAGTACCGCAGAAAAGCTCGTAACAATATCAAGCTCGAACAAGCTCAAAAACACTGTTCCTAGGCATAATAAAAGTAAAAAAATCAATAAAAAAGCCAGCACTCCCATAATGGCCATTGGCGTAAGCGCTCTGCCTTCAATTTTGATCCGCCGAACAGAATGAGGATGTACCATTCGAAAAAGCTCGTAACGAAGCACGCGTCCAAGCGTAAGAACCCTGATGATTTTAAACCCACCACCTGTAGATCCTGCACAGCCCCCTATGAACGAGCACAATACGATAATCACCCAAATAGCAGGCGGCCATAAGACGTAATTTTCTGTCACAAAGCCTGTAGTTGTGATGATGGAAACTATCTGAAACGTTGCAGCCCTCAACACGGTTTCAACATCACGAAGGCCTGAAAGCGTGTATTTGCCCTCAGCCACAAGCACCACCATGGTGAAAAGTACACTTATAGCTACAATTTGTATGTATAAGCGGCTCTCTTCCGTATAAAAATAACCGCCAACCTTTCCTTTTAACATGCGGTAATGTAAAGTAAAGTTTATGCCAGCCATAAACATAAAAGCTATAATGATCCACTGGATTGTGGGACTGGGAAAAGCTGCAATTGAGGCATTTTTTGTGGAAAAGCCCCCTGTGGCCACAGTGGCAAAGGTATGATTAACGGCATCAAACAAATCCATGCCAGCTAAAAGCAACAGCACAATTTCCAAAACAGTCATAAGTCCATACACGGCCCAAAGCAGCTTGGCCGTATCTTGTATTCGAGGAGTAAGCTTGTCCGGCCTTGGGCCCGGGGCTTCTGCCTTGTAAAGCTGCATCCCACCAACACCTAGGGCTGGCAAAATAGCCAAAGAAAAAACAATAATCCCCATGCCGCCAAGCCAATGGGTTAGGCTGCGCCACATCAACAAGCCTTTGGGTGTGGTCTCTAGATCAGTAATAACAGTCGCCCCTGTGGTGGTAAATCCAGAGGCTGATTCAAAGATGGCATCCACGGGCAAAAGCTGCCCTGTAAAGATGTAAGGCAAGCTGCCCAAAAGTGCCGCTGCAAGCCAGCATAGCCCGACAACAGCAAGGCCTTCGCGGCTACCAAGGCTTGTTTTGCCTTTAGGTTTAAACAGCACAAAAAAAACACCAAGCACCAGGCCGCTAAAAAGCGCACCGCCAATTCCAAAAGCTGCACCGTCTGCATAATAGAGCGACACCCCAAGAGGCAGAAAAAGACAAGCGCTTATGCTTAACAGCAAGACCCCCATGATGAACAAAACAGGCCGTATCATCATGATTTGTTACTCTTTTTACGGGCAAGAATGGTTTCAACAGCGTTAATTGTTTCCCGCAATGCCAATAACACCAAACGATCCTTAGCGTTGATGATCGTTTGCCCACTAGGGATAAAAGCCTCTTTGTCACGCAGCACAGCTAAAAGCAAGGCTCCTCTTGGCAAGCCAAGTTCACTGACCATACGGTCTGCTAAATAGGCATTGTCTGCTACCAATACTTCAAGGACTTCTGCTGCATCGCCTCCAAAACTTAGTGAAGAAAGCACACTCCCCTGCCGAATATAATGCAAAATGCTGTTCACGGCAGAAAGCCTAGGGCTGACACTGTGCTCTATGCCAATGGCTTGTACCAATGGTAAATATTCCGGCTTGTTGACCCTGGCAACAGTTTCTTTAACCCCCAGGGATTTTGCCAGCATACAGGAAAGAATATTCGATTCCTCATCACCCGTCACAGCCACAAAGGCATCCATTTTTCCCACATGTTCTTCTTCAAGAAGCTCTTTGTCTGTGGCATCGCCATACAATACAAGGGTATTATTGAGCATTTCAGCAAGTTGCTGACACCGCTTGTAATCGCTTTCTATAATCTTAACCTTAATGCCTTTGCTTTCAAAACGTCGAGCCAAGCGAACACCTGTATTGCCTCCGCCAAAAATACATGCGGAATTTATTTCACCTCGAGTACGGTGTAGCACTCGCAAAAGGTGACGCTGACTTGCGGGCCGATAAATAAAGTATACAACATCATTATGTTGTATACTGTCCTCACCTGACGGCACGATAAGTTCGCCTTGACGAGCAATGGCACCAACCATGATGCCGTCATTGTTTACAATCTGTCGAAAATTGCGCAAAGGTTGCCCCAACAAGGGACCATCTAGGACACGCATACCTGCCATGCGCATGCGCCGTTCGGCAAATTCGCCATATTCAACAGCACCTGGTAGGGTTAACAAATGATCAATGGTGTGGACAACCTCAACCTCTGGGTTCACCAACACGCTGATATTCAAAGACGCCCCACTTAAAACTTCGGGATACGCCGTATATTCTTCATTGCGTATCCGCGCTAATTTGATAGCCTTAGGAGCAATGGCATTGGCAAAAAGACACGCCATTATATTGGCTTCATCTGAGGATGTCACAGCCAAAAAAAGATTAGCATTGTTCAGGCCTGCTTCCTCAAGCACCTTGGGGCTAGTGCCTGAACCACACACTGTTTGCACATCCATTGATTCTTCAAGTCGTTCCAAAAGCAACTGGTTATGGTCAATAACCACCACTTGTTTATGCTCATCAGACAATCGATGCGCTATATGCCGCCCCACTTGACCTGCACCTACAATGACAATTTTGAGCTGATCGACCTGAGGGTTTTTGCGCTGTAACATGCCTCATTTCCTTATATTCAGAAATACAAAGGGATATATTCTGGTTATTTTGTATGATTATTAGATTGAAAATTTTTCAAACGCCGCATTAGCGGCAAGTACTATTTTTTATGCCAACAAGTAACGTCCCTGTGGCATTCGCCTTTTTACATGAACATTTTGCACCCTGTCTTTTATTGTACCACAATGTTATGTTAAATGATTTTCTAAAAACAGAAGCTCCGCACGTATCCTTTGGCAGCTGTTTTGTTTACAATGCAGGCGTGCTGTTTTAAAATAATATAATTACATATCAAGATGTTACACAAACAACCCCTTTCATTTCTTTAAAAAACGCACTTTCCTTTTTCCTTATGCTTTACAAGCTGCGCTGCATATATCATTCATCGACAGCAGCCTTGTTTTATGATAATTTATACTTTGTCAAAAAATGTATTTTACTGCTAAAACCTTATGATTTAAAATTTTAGCGTTTTAGAAAACATACAAATTCAATTTGTCCATGCTCTTTCTCCAAATGCGAGCATCGCTTCATCAGTAAAACATTGTTTTGTACATGGCAAGTATACACGAATGATCATTTGTTCAATTGGCTTTGGAGGGCACGCCCTGTGGAAATACCTATCTTACCCGATATTGTTGCTATTTTTTGCTTGGCCATAGCGGTTTTGCCGATCTGCCATAAGCTCCATATTCCGCCAATCGTTGGCCTTCTTATTACAGGAGCCCTTTGCGGGCCTTCGGCCCTTGGCCTTGTTAGCAATCCTCATGCTGTGGAACTTTTGTCCGAAATTGGCGTGATCCTGCTTATGTTCACCATCGGCATGGAGCTTTCAGGTAAAGAGCTGTCGCGCCTGCGCAAACCCATTTTAATAGGCGGTACAGCCCAAGTTGTTTTGACTGTTTGCGTCTGTACAGGCATAGGCTTTTTTCTGGGGCATTCCCTTGGAAACAGCATCTTGTATGGTTTTCTCACGGCCTTGTCTTCCACTGCTATTGTGCTAAGCCTGTTGCAGCAGCAAGCGCAATCAGATTCCCCTCAAGGACGCCTTGCCCTTGCCATATTGATTTTTCAAGACATTGCCATTGTTCCCATGATGCTGCTTATTCCGATTCTTGCAGGGCACCTATCCGCAGACTCCACAACAGTTGCCCTTTCGGTTGGGCGGACAATCCTTATTCTTGGAAGTTGCTGGTTTTTGGCAAAATATGCCATGCCGCGAATCATGGGACTGGTTATGCAAACCCGTAGCCAAGAGCTGCTTCTTATGAGCACTTTGGGCCTTTGCCTTGCCATTGCTATGGGTACAGCTTCACTTGGTTTGTCTTTATCATTGGGAGCCTTTTTAGCAGGCCTGCTTTTGGCTGAGTCTGAATACAGCTTAAGCGTGGTGGCAGGAGTTTTGCCTTTTAAAACTGTTTTTACCAGTCTGTTTTTCATTTCTGTAGGCATGCTCCTAAACATGCGCTTTGTAGGCGAGCATCTCATCTATGTGGCATTATTTGCTTTGGGCCTGATGCTGCTTAAAATGATCCTTATTGTGCCAGCGACCCTTCTTTTGGGATATCCTTTGCGAATATGTATCATAACAGCCATAAGCCTTGGCCAGATAGGCGAATTTTCGTTCATTTTAGCAAAAACTGCTGTGGACAACAATTTGCTGGACAGTGCAGAATATCAGGTCTTTTTGGCCTCAAGCATTTTGACAATGGCTCTTACCCCGAGCCTGATACAGTTTGCCCCTCAAGCTGCATTGTTTATAGACAAAATGCTTGGGCGTAAAAACTTGCCTGATGCGCAAGAAGAATCCCAGCATGAGTTTAAAAACCACCTGATTATTGTAGGTTTTGGCGTAGGAGGTAAACACCTTGCCCAAGCAGCACAAAAGGTGGGCATAGATCATGTTATTTTAGAAATGAATCCCGACTCTGTAGCTCGTTACCGCGTCCATGAAAATATCTTTCACGGAGACGCGTCACAATCCTTGGTTTTACTGCATTACGGTATCAAAACAGCGCGTGTTTTGGCAGTGGTCATATCTGACCCGGCAGCATTACGGGCAATAACTGCATTGGCACGCAGGCTAAATCCAAAGCTGTGCATTGTGGTGCGGACGCGCTTTCTTGGCGAGGTGGCAGAACTTAAAGAGCTGGGCGCCAATTATGTTATCTCTGAGGATTTTGAAACATCAATTGAGATCTTTAATCGTGTGCTTAGCCATTACCTTGTGCCACGCCAAGTAATTGAAGAATTTGTGCAGCGAATCCGCGACGAGTCCTATGACATGGCTAGGCAGCTCACTGTTCATGGCTCTGCTTTGCCCAGCATCAGCGACACAGTACTATCAGGGCTTGAGGTGGCCGCATGCGTCGTGGAGCAAGACTCGGCAGTAATTGGAAAAAAACTTCTGGATATCGACCTTCGCCGCAACCATAATGTTACCGTCATCGGCGTATCTCGTGGTGACGTGGCGATTCCCACGCCTGACGGCAGTCATATTTTTGAGGGAGGAGATGTCGTATACCTTTTTGCTACGGCCCAAGACCTTAGTGCTGTCATGCACTTGTTTTACGCTCCTCAGGCCACATAAAAAAATAAACATTATTATAACAAGAACTTATAAATACAGACACGGATAAACAAAATCTTTATTCAAAACGCAATGAGTGTATAATTACAGCGTTATGATGTGGCCCCGCTGCTTTTAAGGGCCTACTACGAAAGGCGCGTTGCAAAATCTTCATAGCCAAATTCACGCACAATGCGCATATTGTCGCTCATAGGATCCCACCGAGCAATGCTTGGCAACCTCAACCCATTAAACGTTGTGGTTTTTACCATGCTATAGATAGCCATGTCAGTAAATACCAGTTTGTCACCGGTTTTTAACGGCGTATCAAAAGAATATTCACCTATAACATCACCGGCAAGGCAGGATTTGCCACCAAAACGATAGGTATACGCCTTTTCACCTGGCATGCCGGATCCAATCACAAACGGACGATAGGGCATTTCAAGAACGTCAGGCATGTGTGTAGAAGCAGAGGTGTCTAAAATGGCCATGGGCATATCGGCCTCAATAATATCTAAAACCGTACTTATGAACACACCTGCATCTAGCGCCACAGCCTCTCCCGGTTCCAAAAAAACTTCCACGTTGTAGGTTTTTTGCATGCGTTCGATACAGCGGCATAATAGATCAATATCATAGCCTGCGCGCGTGATATGGTGCCCTCCCCCCATGTTTAACCATTCCATATCATGCAGATATTTACCAAAACGCGCTTCAACCGCATGAAGAGTGCGTTCAAGGGCGTCTGCGCCTTGTTCGCACAAGGTATGAAAATGTAAACCACTAACACCAACAAGCTCTCCACGCGAAGCGGCCGCTGTAAACGCAGCTTCGCGCACACCAAGGCGAGAACGAGGAGAGCACGGGTTATATATATCCACCGCACCTTCTGAATGTTCAGGATTCATCCTGATTCCATAGCGGACTTGTCGTGTGTGGGTGTTGTTGTGCGCTTCCAGCAAAGGACGAAAACGGGCCAGCTGAGTAAAAGAATTAAAAACAATATGATTGACAGTGCCCAGCAAATCTAACACGTCTCTTTCGCTATAGGCCGCCGCAAAAGCGTGCACTTCGCCTCCAAAATATTCTCTGGCAAGGCGAGCTTCATCAGGGGAGCTGGCACAGCACCCGTAAAGGGCCCCTTCTGCTGGTTTTGAGCCAAGCTGTGTGCGCGAAACCAAAGGAAACACGTCCCACATGGCAAAACCTTTAAGAGCCAGCAAAATTTTTGCACCTGTGCGCCGCTGTATACTATCTAAAGTAGCTACATTGCCACGCAAGGCTGCCTCATCCAGCACAAAACAAGGTGATGGGAACCTTTCGGGCTGTAACGCCTGAACGTAGTCTTCGTTTTTGATGGCAGTATGCGACATAAAGTTACCCCTAATATGAAGCCTTTTTTTGCTTGTCCGACGTAAAGCATGGCTATTAAAAAAGCGGAGCACCTATAAGAAAGTGCTCCGCTTTTACAAGTACAACTTACGCCAATTCTTCCACAACCCAAGGCAGTCCATGGATGTTCAACTGCTCCATGAAAGGATCAGGGTCAAGCTGCTCCATGTTCCAAACGCCGGGCTGCATCCATTTTTTTTGCAGCATCATCATGCCGCCTATCATGGCAGGCACACCTGTTGTGTAGGAAATGGCCTGACTGCCCACCTCGGCATAGCACTCTTCATGCACGCACACATTGTACACAAAAAATGTTTTGGGCTGACCGTTTTTAACGCCTTGCACACGACAACCAATGCACGTTTTGCCCTTGGTCAAAGGCCCAAGGGAAGCAGGATCAGGCAACATACGCGCAAGGAACTGGATAGGCACTATGGATTGTCCATTAAATTCTACAGGTTCTATGCCTATCATCCCCACATTATCAAGGACTTTTAGATGATTAAGATAATTGTCGGAAAAGGTCATCCAAAAACGCGCGCGCCTTAGCCCCTTAAGGTTCTGCACGAGCGATTCCAATTCCTCATGGTACATGAGGAAACATTTTTTAGGACCAATGCCAGCGGGAAAATCATAATTCATGGACCACGAAAGGGGGTCTGTTTCTACCCACTCACCACGCTCCCAATAACGCCCACGCGCTGAGACTTCACGGATATTGATTTCAGGATTAAAATTTGTGGCAAAAGGCTGACCGTGATCCCCTGCATTACAATCAATAATATCAAGGACATGAATCTCGTCCAACAAATGCTTTTGAGCATACGCACAAAACACATTGGTTACACCGGGGTCAAAACCACTTCCAAGTAAGGCCATGAGTCCGGCGTTTTTAAAACGTTCCTGATAGGCCCATTGCCATTTGTATTCAAATTTTGCGCTGTCAAGGGGTTCATAATTAGCTGTGTCAAGGTAATTCACCCCCGTTTCAAGACAGGCATCCATAATATGCAAGTCTTGATAGGGCAATGCAATGTTCATTACAAGATCAGGCTTATGAGCAGCTATAAGTGCGGCTGTTTCCGCAACATTGTCAGCATCCACTTTAGCTGTGGTGATGCTACGCCCGCTACGAGCCTTGACATCAGCAGCGATTTGATCGCATTTCGCCAAGGTTCGGCTTGCAAGGACAATGTCTTCAAAAACGCCAGGAACCTGGGCGCATTTATGAACTACCACGCTCCCAACACCACCAGCGCCAATGATTAACACCTTACCCATGCTTTTTCCTCCTAAAAACTAGTTTGATATAGTTTTTGTACAACAAGTCATTGCTTTTAGTTTGCTTGCCAAGCGTGTCCTTGTCAATAGAATTCATACCATTCTATCATGACATTTTTATGGCATAGCTTTCAAGTTTCACCGCTGGCAGTGACGTACACGCTTTAAGGCTTTTTACGCGCAAAAACAGCAAGGGTGCTTTGCCTAAACATTGCTTGCTTTGTGAAAATAGCGAACTACTATATCTGCAACCTCAAGCCTCATGAACATGCCATCATGTAACACACTAAAACAACTGACAAACACCACGAATCACCTGTGAAAAATTTCCTTAATCGTTTGTGAAATTTTGTTTTTATTCCTTTTTTCTTGACATCTTTCTTGTCACGCCATTACTGTAAAGTTATTGTAGGAGTGTTTCCGTGTATAAACTCCTCATGGTTTTTCATGAAGAGCTTTTTTTGACCATCGCTTTATAGCAGCTGAACAAGGCATGGCAGCTTCTTACAGCCACCTTTGCCATAATTTATCACAATATGGAGTTATACGTTTTAGGCGGTTATTATATTCAAAGGAGGAGAATATGACCCAAAAAGAAAACCAAATGTTACTAAGGAAGTTTAGAGAGATTTACCAAGTCGAAAAATGGGTCGGCTTTTTCGCCGGCGCCCTTGCCCTTCTGATCACGCTAATCACAGATGCTCCCGGGGGAATGACCCCAGAGGCGTGGCTTTGTGCAGGCATGGGAACCCTTATGGCCATTTGGTGGGCCACTGAAGCCATTCCCATTCCTGCAACATCTCTTTTGCCTATTGTACTTATCCCCATCCTTGGGCTTGGCAACATAAGGTCTGCTACAGCTCCTTACGCCAACCCAACTGTCTATCTTTTCCTTGGCGGCTTTATGCTTGGCCTTGCCATGGAAAAATGCAACCTCCACAGACGTATTGCGCTTAATATTTTGCATAAGGTCGGCACAAGCCCCACGCGGCAAATTGCCGGATTTATGATTGCCACAGGCTTTATCAGCATGTGGGTTAGCAATACGGCAACAGCTATTATGATGACCCCCATCGCACTTTCTGTGGGAACAATGGTCACAGGTGGCGCATCTCAAGAAGAAGCAAATAGGTACAACACGGCCTTACTTTTAAGTGTAGCTTATTCAGCCAGCATTGGCGGTATTGCAACACTTATAGGCACACCTCCCAACGCTCTTTTACGGGCCTTTCTTGAAGAGCATTACAACATCGAGGTGGGCTTTGCCCAATGGATGATCCTTGGTGTTCCTGTGGCTATTGTCATGATGGTTTTTTGTATGTGGTGGCTTACACGTAAGCCCTTCAACCTGGGTAGCAGTACAGCCGATGGTTCCTCACCAGTATCTGAAGGACTTGCGGCCCTTGGCCCCATGACAACAGCTGAACGGCGCGTGCTCGTCATCTTTTTATTGGCAGCTTTTAGCTGGATGTTCCGCCCCTTGCTTTCCAACTTCATCCCGGGGCTTAGCGATACCCTCATCGCCATGATCGCAGGTCTTGCCCTGTTTATTGTTCCTTCCAATGCAAAAGAACGCCAATTCCTTATGGATTGGCAACAAGCCGGCAAACTCCCCTGGGGTATTTTGATTCTTTTTGGAGGCGGCTTGGCCTTAGCAGGGGTTGTAAACAGTTCCAAATTAGCAACATGGCTAGCCTCACAGCTTGAAGTTTTGAGCGGTTTCCATGTGGTTATGATGATCATGGTTGTGGTTTTTGTCATCATGTTCTTGACAGAAGTCACCTCCAACACAGCAACAGCCGCTGCGTTCCTCCCCCTTATGGGAGCCTTAGCGGTTGCTCAAGGCGTATCACCGCAAACGCTGGCAGTGCCTGCCGCCATTGCAGCAAGCTGCGCCTTTATGCTGCCTGTGGCTACACCGCCTAACGCCGTTGTGTTTGGCAGTGGAGAGATGAAAATCTCCTCCATGATACGGGCAGGTTTTGCCTTGAACATCTTTGGTGTTCTTGCTGTAACGGCCCTGTGTTCCTTGCTTGTAAACTTTGTATTCTAGTTAAAAGAATCCTTTACCAGCATTCTAACAACACACAAAACCAATGCTCGCGGCAGCTTGCTTTTAGCAGGCTGCCGCGATTTTCTATCACTCATATAATGATAGAAACAACGCTAAAGGATGCAAAACGAAGGCTACTTGACAGCTCTTCTTGCTAATAGTATCTTCTACTAAAAAGGAGATGCTAAATGAGCACACAAACTCGTATGACACGGCAACGAGCTGTCATTCTTGAAACATTACGATCTGTTCACACGCATCCCACTGCTGATGAAGTGTATGCCATGGTTAAAGAACGCATCCCCCGTATCAGTTTGGGCACTGTGTATAGAAACCTTGACCTTTTAGCGACAGATAAACAAATTTTAAAATTAGAGTCCGGTGGCAGCACAAGGCGGTATGACGGAACGATAACACCCCATTATCATATCCGCTGCAGCTGTTGCGGCCGGGTTGCGGATGTGGATGGGCAGAACATTTCTGCGCCTGATATAGACCGTTTGCATGTGGAAGGCTTTGCAATTCATCATGCAAGGGTGGAATTTGAAGGCATATGCCAGCTATGCCTAGAAGAGCACCCTAAACAATAACAATGGAGGAAATAATGAAATCACTAAAAGGAACACAAACAGAAATCAACCTGTTGACAGCTTTTGCCGGAGAATCCCAAGCTCGCAACCGCTACACCTATTTTTCGGCAGCCGCTCGTAAAGAAGGCTTTGTACAAATTGCCAATATTTTTGAAGAAACCGCAAACCAAGAAAAAGAACACGCCAAACGCCTGTTCAAATTTCTTGAAGGTGGCGAAGTCAGCATTACCGCTGCGTTTCCTGCCGGCATCATTGCGCCGACTTACGACAACCTTATTGCATCGGCAGCCGGTGAAAGCCATGAATATTTAGAAATGTACCCTTCCTTTGCAGCCATTGCTGACAAAGAAGGCTTTAGCGAAATCGCCGCAGTCATGCGCAACATTGCCATTGCTGAAGAATACCATGAAAAACGCTATCTGAACTTTGCCAAACATATCAAAGAAGGTTCAGTATTTCGCCGCCCTGCACCTGTACGCTGGCGTTGCCTGAACTGCGGTTATGTGCATGAAGCTGCCGCAGCCACGGAAGCCTGCCCTGCTTGTGCCCATCCCCAAGCACATTTTGAAGTGCTCAATTGTGATCTGTTTTAAAAAAATCTAACAAAACAAAGATTTAAAACTAGAACAACAAGGCCTCTACATGAATATGCAGAGGCCTTGTTATGTTTATCAAAGCGATGCTCAATCTTAAAAAGCTCATCGTCTGAAGAAAGCAAAAAAGAACAAGCTAAATCTTTTCGTCCTTTCAACAAGTTGCCTTTAATCGTTCCATCGTTTTGCGCCAATCAGGGCCAAGGCGTTCTGTCATAAAGGCATGTTCAGCCAGTGCTGCCTTTTGCATAAAGCCTGATGTGGTTTTTGCGGTGGTATGATAGCGGTGCCGAATAACCATGGTATCATCCACAACTAAAGGCCAACCTGCGCGGCGTGCTCGTATGCTCAACCACATGTCCACGCCATAGCCATACAGGTTGTCACCATAATCAAGGCCGCCAATGTCCTGCAAGCAATCCAGTGAAAAAACAGGCGCGATACCGTCTATTAGGGGCACTTGACGCATGCCTGGCAACAGCTTGGACGAATCACCAGACATTGCTGCACAAGGTTCCATATGTTTATGATATGGGTTTTGCTGCACAGCAGGGCTCCATATGCCTATGGGACAGCCACGCCGCAGAGCCCCTTCAAGGCGAGCCTGCACCCTTGCCAATAACGGTGCAGCCGTTACAAAACCCACATCATTATTGATAAACCATAAGTGTGTATAGCCTTCGTCGGCAACGGCTTTGAGCGTGCTGTCAAGAGCGCCTGCCCAATAGACATTCTTTTCAAGACGTTTCCAAGCCCCAGCAAAAACTTCAGGCGCGGCATTATCTAGAACCCTTATATGGGCACGATCTGCCAATGAACCTTCCAATAAGGATGCAAACACCCTATCTGTTAAGGTTTTTTGACCATAATGCAAAACCACGGCAACTATGCGCATATGTCACCCTTAAAAGCCCAACCTTACCAGTCTGTTGAAAAAGTACCGTCTGAGGTGTCAGCTGGACAATTTTTGTCAGGCCATGGGGGGAATACGGCACTTTTTGAACAGGCTGTACAAAAATTCTATGCTGAATATTTTATCTCTTTTTGGAAACGGACTTTTTTCAACAGGCCGTTTACCCCTTTATGGCACGTGCAAAGCCCTTGGCAGATCTGGCAATAACTTTTTCATCTACGCAGAATGTTAAACGAAAATGCCCAGGCCCCATAAAGCCTGAACCCGGTACAGCCAAAATATTTTCTTTAAGCAATTTATCCACAAAGGCCACATCATCATTGCCCGGAGCCTTGGGGAAAAAGTAAAAAGCACCTGTCGGCATGGAAAATTCATAACCGGCATCTGCAAGAATTTCAGCCATAAGATTGCGGCGTTTAAGGTAAAGGCCTGCATCTACCTGTGAACCAAGGGCAGCTGCCATAATATGCTGTCCAATAACCGGTGGGTTGACAAAGCCAAGGATACGGTTGCTCATGATAAGGGCTGCCATGAGCTTTTCGCTATCGGGCATGAGCGGCGATATGGCAAGATAGCCCAAACGCTCCCCTGCAAGTGAAAGGTTTTTAGAAAAAGAACTGGCCAGAACTGCATATTTGTACAAAGGAAGAACACTTGGCACAGAAGTATTGTCATACGCCAAAAACCGATAGGGTTCGTCACTGATAAGGAAGATCGGACGATTATTGCGCTCTGAGGCCTTTGCAAGTATACCAGCCAACGCTTGCAAGTCCTTTTGCGGATAAATAACGCCCGTGGGATTGTTTGGAGAATTGATAATAACCGCGCGCGTTTTTGGCGTAATGGCAGCTTCAAAGGCTGCAAGGTCTAATTGAAAAGTGTCTTTTTGTGCAGGCACCGTGCTGAACACGCCGCCATGATTTTCTACATAAAAACCATATTCTACAAAGCAAGGAGCCGGAGCAAGCACTTCATCTTGTGGGTCAAGGATGCTTTTAAACAAAGCATTGAGCCCCCCTGCTGCACCGCAGGTTAAAATGACTTGCTGCTCGCCAAGCTCAACACCTTGTTCCTCTGAAAGGTGCTGGGCCAATTGTTGCCGTGCCCAAGGAAACCCACCATTTGGCATATACCCTAAACTAAACGGCTGATCGGCTTTTTCGGCAAATTGTTGCAAGGCAGTCTTGACCGTGCGCGGAGGTGCAAGGTCAGGATTGCCTAGGCTAAAGTCGCACACAGCATCTTCACCATATTGCTGTTTAAGCTGTATACCTGCCTCAAACATACGCCGAATCCACGATGAATTTTCCAGATAACCAACCATCTGACGAGTGACAATACTCATTATAACTCCTTATGTTGTTGTAAAAAATCTACCAATTTTCTATGTGGTGCCGGCATGGGAATCGTTTCTAGTCCGGCAAAATCAAGCCATTGCCAAGCAGACGCTTCACGCAAACTTGGCGGTGTTGGGCATAATACTTTTTGTTCCACAAGCTGTAAACGAAAACAATGCAGCGTAATTTTATAGGTCGTATATCCATGACGAATCACTGTGATTGGCCTTTGAACTTGCGTTACAAAATCCAACTCTTCTTGCCATTCGCGTACAATGGCTGCTTGGGGTGTTTCCCCCTGCTCAACGCAGCCTCCGGGAAATTCCCACAAGCCTGCCCAAACTCCTTCCATAAGCCGTTTTTGCACGAAAAAACGCCCATCATGCTCAAGCACACCTGTTGCAGCCTCAATATTTTTTACCGGAGTGCGTGTTTTTTTTACAGGCCGCTCATGGGCAATGCCAAGTCGATGAGCCATGCAGCCTTGCACTAAGGGGCAAAACTCGCATTGCGGACTTTTACGGCAGACTAAGGCGCCCAATTCCATAAGTGCTTGATTAAAATTTCGAGCATCGTTTTTTGGCATCAAGCCAGTAATAATATTTTTAAGCTGTTTTTTTACGGCAACGCTTTGTACTTGTCCGTCAATATCAAAATAGCGTGTAAGCACGCGCTCCACATTGCCGTCAATGCAAGGCACAGGCTCATTAAAGGCCGTACTGGCAATGGCCCCTGCCGTATAAGGTCCAATACCGGGCAATGCTATTAAGCCGCTGTAAGTGCAGGGGAAAACGCCCTTGTGCTCACGCATAATGACTTTTGCGGTAGCCTGAATATTGCGCACCCTTCGGTAATACCCAAGCCCTTCCCATGCTGAAAGCAAGGTTGTTTCATCAGCAACAGCCACAGACTGTATATCAGGAAAACGCCGCATCCAGCGTTCAAAATACTCAACGCCACGCTCCATCTGGGTTTGCTGCATCATAACCTCTGCAATCCACGTGGCATAGGGATCATACTGACCACGCCAAGGAAGATCACGCTGATTGTGTGCAAACCAGTCTGTCAAACGTTGCGTAAAAAGCTCAAAAGAAATGGACGATTGCATAACGCCTACTCTAGCATGTTTTTTGAAAAGTCGCCAGCTTAAGAAAAAAGGCCACAAAGCTACAAACAAAGCCTTTTTATAAACTTGCTATGAACCTATGCAGCAAAAGCACGCATATAAAGCATACTTTGTGGCGCATCTACGCGAACAAGCACAACGTAAAATCGGTGCGTTCTTTTATTTGAGAGTCCTGCACAAGTATTTTTTAACGTTATTTTTGTGATTTTGTGCTACATTTTCATGTGCTTGAAAATGTACTTGTGCAGGATAAAAGGCACA
>CAYJIX010000019.1:0-2653 GCA_964370375.1 uncultured Desulfovibrionaceae bacterium
GCATGGTTTGGAGGGCCTGTCCCAAGGCCAGGAGCATACCCATGGCGCAAACAATGCCCAAGGTAGTTTTGAGCATGTTCGATGGCATCGCGCAATCCATATCCCGCTCCAAGAAAGGTTGCTATGGCCGCAGATAGCGTACAGCCTGTGCCGTGATTATTCTCTGTGTCAACACGCGGCACAGACAAGGCAAGAGCAGGACTATCCGGCAGGAACAACCAGTCGGTGATCATGTCCGAATTTTGTTCTTCTTCAAAATGACCACCTTTGATGAGCACAGCCCTTGCCCCCATGGAAAGCAATGCTTGTCCTGCCTTATCAAGGCTTTCTTTATCAGTAATACTAACCTCTGCAAGGAGCTCGGCCTCGGGCTTATTGGGCGTCACAAGGTCAGCTAGGGGAAGCATTTGCCACCTGAGCGCGTTGACTGCGTCTTCACGCAAAAGCCGCTGACCGCTCTGGCTTACACAAACAGGGTCTACCACCAGCGGAAATTCGCGCTTTTGTAGCTGCTTGTGCAAGCCTTCAATAATAGCTGCCGAAAACAGCATTCCGGTTTTCGCAGCTGCCACTCGAAAGCCCGCACGCACGGTTTGCAGTTGTTGCTCCACAAAAAGCGGCTCAACAGCATGAATACCTGTCACGCCTACACCATTTTGTGCCGTAAGCGCGGTAATCACGCTCATGCCAAAACCACCAAGCACTGTGATGGTTTTTAGATCGGCTTGGATTCCTGCTCCACCGCCAGAATCAGACCCTGCTATGGTAAGTATACAAGGAGCTTGTGCCATATTGTCCTCTACTTTTTTCTGCCTTTGCTTTGTACGGGCAATGCACTTTTCATGATGCTAGGCTTAAAAATGGTTATGCAGCCATTATAAAAGCCCTAATCTTGATCAAAACTAACAGGCTCTGGCCTTTCCGAATCCGGCATATAGCCAGCAAGGACACGGCGGCGCCGTGCCGGTGCTTTGGTGGCAACGGCTTCTCGTGGTTTTACAAGGGTAAGCTTTCCTGCCGGCAAATCGTTATAAAACTTCCAAAAATCAGGCAGCAAGGCTGTTACGGCACTGGGATTTGTCAACTTTATATGCGGACGAACAAAAGCGCCAAGGGCTAAGGCCATGGCCCAATGAGCAGAAGGACTTGCCCAAGGGGCTGTTACAGGAGCAACGGAGGTCATCTCTTCCGAAGCCATGGAACATCCCATTTGCTGTAAAAAACTTTCAGCCAAAGAAGTGTCAATACTTTTTGGCAAAACAGGTGCCTTTGTGGCGCCATTTTTTACGTGCTGTAAGGCCAACAGCGCGAGGGCCAAAGGAATTAAGGGTTCCGGCATATCCGTTAAATCTGTTTGGCACGACAAGGAGCCTTGAGCTGTTGCAATGATTTTATCTGTTGCAATGTCGAGCGTAAGTGCGCCTTGCAGCAAATGCTTTAGCGGTTCAGCAAGGGGGTCTTGCTCATTCCACCAACCATTTAAGGTTACACTGCCGCCTGCAAAGACTGCCAAAGCCAAAAAGGGCGCACAAAGGGCCAAATCCATAGGCAAGGCGGGACTGTCCGGAACCTGCACGGGATGCAATTTTGCAGGGGTGATCTCCATAACAAGCTGATTGCAAGAATACCCCACAGAACAAAGATCGTACAACGGCAAAACCCTTGCTAGGACAGCTTCAGCATTAGGATGCTCGTTCAAATCGAGCGAAACCACGCGATCCCAAAAAGGCGCTGCCAATAGCAATGCCACAAGCGCATCAAAAGGAAGGTCGTTAGGCACCGCAACCTGTTCCGGCAAAAGGCCTGATGATTCAAGACGCAGCGGCAAGCCCTCTTGCCCGGGGACAAGGCAGGTTAAACGAGCTCCCAAGGCTGGCATAAAGTGCCGTACCGCGCGTAGGTTGATAAACCGTAACGCGCTTTCTCCTACAATCTTGATACGTGTTGCACGCGTGACCATTTGAAACAACAGGATGTAGGCTGAAAAGCTATCACTCCCCACATGCACAACCTTATCTAATATAGTAGTTGTCATACCTGTTGTTGGCGTATCACCTGTACAGTCAATACGCCCATCTTGCTCCCAACGTAACGACGCTCCCACTTGATTGTGCAGCTTAATGGCTTCAAGCACCGGCCCGTTCAGTAAAACCCCATTCAAGGTAGTGCGACTGGCTGAACCTGCGATCAAAGCCAACATCGACTGGATGGTATGGGTTGATGTTGGTGCCGGCAAATCCAACTGTACTGGCTGCCGTATAGGTGCCAGATTGTAGGCTGTGCTCTGTTCAGAAGCCACTTCGATTTCTTGCAACAGCAAAAACAGCTGGCGGATAAACCGTGGGTCACGACTTACAGCGGTGGCCAATTCTTCCCAATGGGTGCGCAAATTGATTTCACTTGCTGTAGCGTCTTTATCTGCAAGCTTGGACATAAGCCGTGCCCTTCTGGTGACGCTTCGCACAATGTCACGATCAACGTCACGCACTGTAGCAAGAAGATCATCGGATCGCCGCTTTGAAAAAGAGTCGTCACGGCTGCCTCTTTGAAAAGGGGGCCGTTGCGGTTGCTCTTCACCGTGGGCATGCTGGCTAGGGGCAGTGGCAGGGGCTGAACCATGGGCAGGGGCTGAACCATGGGCAGGGGCTGAACC
>CAYJIX010000019.1:2753-38263 GCA_964370375.1 uncultured Desulfovibrionaceae bacterium
CAGTGGCAGGGGCTGAACCATGGGCAGGGGCTGAACCATGGGCAGGGGCTGAACCTGATGGTTCATCGCTACGGACATCTTGGGCTGCAAAGCCTGGAGTATCGTTTTTCATAGGAGGTAGAAATACACCTGATTGCTAAAAGGATAATGAAGGTACATACAGGTACACATCATAAAAACATGATTAGTATAGAGGAAACAATATATTTCTTCAAGTGATCCCAAGGCGTGTGAACCGTGGATTCGTAGATTTTAAGGAATAATTATGGATAAAAACAGTTGCTCATAAAAAAAACACAAAAATGCCCGGTTTGAGCAGCAGAAAGAGGCTTGACACACACTTATCCAACATGTAAAAAGAAAAATTCTTGAGGGCTATATGGTTGAACAATGGATTGCGTTAGCTGATCTTCCCCTCGCAGGTGCAAGCTATACAGTGGATAATCCTACTGTGTGGGCTAGCCCCATAGCCGAGTATCAGGTGGAGGCCCGTGTGCTTTCACCACTTTGTTGCGCGCTTTTTTTATTGCCGCAAGAGGAAGGTTGCCTTATCAGAGGACATTTGCAAGGCGGCGTCGTTGTGCCGTGTAACAGGTGTGCTGAAGATGTTTCGATCCAAATAGACCATACGTTTGAAACTTTTGAGCCATACCCTGACGAATCATTTGATAAACAGGGCGGCACGCACGGTCAAAAAGCTCAAGAGCGGTTTTCTACAGACGTGGACGAGCTTATCATTCGTCAAGTCAAAGGAACGTATGAGCTTAATGCGGCAGGGCTTGCTTGGGAAGAGTTTCTTATGTGCTTGCCCATAAACCCCTTATGCTCTGACACATGCAAGGGCCTATGTCCTGTATGTGGTAAAAATCAAAATGAAGCCCTGTGCCAATGTTCTGACGACACAGCAGATCCGCGCCTTGCTGCACTTAGGAACATACGGATTAACAAATAGCCGTTTGCCATAACATCATGCTTGTTATTTATGTTTACCATTTTTATGCAAAACATGACACAGCTTCCCCAAGCATTTTGTCTATACATAGTATGAGCAAACCTTAAATTTTTGTGAACGAGCATACGCTCGTTATATGATAAAAAATAAGTGTACGAAGTCTATTTTGGCGATATTTTCCAAAAATAACTTTGACGACTTGTTCAAGCAATAACATGCCAACATGGCTATAAGGAGTTTTTCATGGCTGTCCAACAAAACAAAAAATCTCGTTCCAGAAAAGGCATGCGCCGTTCCCACGACCGTGTGGCTGTTCCCACTGTAATATACTGCACGTGCGGAGCCCCCACAGTGCCTCATGCAGCTTGCCCCACATGCGGTGTGTACCGCGGACGCCAGGTTGTGGAGCAAAAGTCAGCTGATGAGCAAGAATAGTACGATTCTAGCTATCGACGCCATGGGGGGCGATAAAGGCCCCTGTGTGGTCGTCCCCGGTGCAATAAAGGCTGCTCAGCAATGTGGCGCCAGTTTACTGCTTGTGGGCAACAAACCCATTTTAGAGGCAGAACTGGCTAAAATAGACACCTCTTCGGTAACGTTTGAAATCATCCATACCGAAGAAGTGGCTGCCATGGGTGAAAAGCCTTCTGATATTTTACGCCGTAAAAAAGACGCATCCATCCAGATTGTTTGTCGTTTGGTGCGTGATGGTGTGGCACATGGCATGGTCAGTGCCGGTCACTCCGGTGCGTCTGTTGCTTGTGGCATGTTCATTATGGGACGCATTGCCGGCGTTGAACGTCCGGCCCTTGCCTCTGTCATGCCTACAGAAAAAAAGCCCATCATCTTGCTGGATGTTGGGGCCAATGTGGATTGCAAGCCCCACCACTTGTTTCAATTTGGACTCATGGGAGAAGCTTTTGCCAGAGACCTTCTGGAAGTAGAAGCTCCTCGCGTGGGTCTTTTGAGCATTGGCGAAGAAGAAGGCAAAGGCAATCTTCAAGTAAAAGAAGCCTATGAACTGTTAAAGCTTGTACAAAGCATGAACTTTGTCGGCAATGTTGAAGGGCGCGGCCTTTTTGCCGGTGATGTGGATGTGGCCATATGCGATGGGTTTGTAGGCAATGTTGCCTTAAAACTCAGCGAAGGGCTTAGCACGTCGCTTGCTAAATTGCTCAAAACAGAGCTATTGGGGTCAGGGCTTCTTCCTAAGCTTGGCACCTTCCTAGCAAAAAGGGCTTTTACCAAGATTGCCAACACCATTGACTATGCCGAATATGGTGGAGCACCGCTCCTTGGGCTAGAGGGAATAGCCATTGTTTGCCATGGCGCATCCAATAGTAAAGCTATTTATAATGCCACACTCATGGCTGCCATGTTTGTAGAAAAAAAGACCAACGAGCGCCTTATCGAAAGCATCAGCGCCAACGAAGAGCTGACACGCTACGGACGTTCATTCTAAATATATCTGCATGGACATATAACACCACGGGTTGTATGACAATGCTTTACTGTTCACATCTTTAGTCAGGGTACGTTGGCTCTACTCTGTTTTTTGGACACTTGCATGATTTCTCCTTGTACTGTTGCGGGATTTTCTTCCTCTATTCCTGAAAAACGCGTCACGAATGAAGATCTTGAAGCCTTTGTTGACACATCGGCAGAATGGATCGTGTCACGCACAGGCATTTCTGCCCGTCATGTGCTGCAAGCTAACGAAAATCTCACGGACCTTGCCATTAAGGCCAGCACCGAAGCCCTTAAAAAAAGCGGCGTGAACGCTAACGAAGTAACGCATGTAATCCTAGCCACATGTACGCCTGAATACCTTTGCCCAAGCTCTGCTTGCATTGTTGCTCATGGCCTTGGCATGGGTGAGGTCATGGCTTTTGATATTTCCGCAGCCTGTTCTGGCTTTGTCTATGCCCTTGATGTGGCCAAAAGCTTTTTGGCTGCATCCCCCAAGGCGGTAGTACTGCTCATTTGTGCAGAAGCATTATCTCGGCGTCTTAATTGGAATGATCGCAGTACGTGCGTGCTTTTTGGTGATGGTGCTGGGGCGTGCGTGCTTAAAAACGGAGCCATGCCGGGAGGAGCAGTGCTTGAAGATGTTCTTGCCACTTCTGACGGGGCTCAGGCCCTGCACATCGCTGTGGGCGGTGGCACGAAAAATGTGTACAAACAGGGCGATCCTATTGGCGACGAATTCTTTTTGACCATGCAAGGGCGTGAAGTTTTTAAGCATGCTGTACGCAATATGACCAAGGTCAGCGAAGCGATCCTTAAAAAAAATAACCTTACCCTTGATCACGTGGATCTATTCATCCCGCATCAAGCCAATTTGCGCATCATTGAAGCTGTGGGGGAAAGGCTGAGCATTGATCCTGCCAAAACCTTCCTCAACCTTCAAAGCTATGGCAATACGTCTGCAGCATCCATTCCCTTGGCGATCACAGAAGCCTTGCAAACAGGAAAAATACAGCAGGGTATGCGTGTACTTATGGCAACCTTTGGCAGTGGCTTTACATGGGGTGCAGGATTGCTGCGGTTTTAATAAAGAGCTGCGGATTAAATCCAAGGAATGTGTACCCACATCTTGAAATCCGACGGTTTGTGAGTTGAACTTTTTTTTAAAACACGCTAGCATGTGAAGGAGTCTTAAAAAGAGCACTGAGCAAGACTGTATTTTACCCAATCATGCTTTTTTTATGGCGAAGCATAGCTTTTGAACACTATTTTTGTTACACCGTTTACGGTATAATTAAGGCAATACGACATGACAAACGACCACCTTACCGCCCTTGTAACCGGAGCCTCGCGCGGCATTGGCAAAGCTGTGGCCTTACAGCTTGGCAAAGCAGGCTTTCATGTCCTTTTAACCTACGCCTCAAAACCTGCCGATGCTCAAACTGTTGTGTCAGAAATTGAAGCAAATGGTGGCAAGGCAACAATGTTTCAGCTTGATGTAGCAGACGCTGCGGCTGTGGCGGATTTTTTTGCTACCCATGTCAAACCAGCAGGAAAATTGGGGGTGCTTGTCAACAATGCAGGCATCACGAAAGACGGCTTCCTCATCCGCATGAAAGATGATGATTTTGACCAAGTGCTTGGGGTCAACCTGCGCGGTGCCTTTGTGTGCCTGCGTGAAGCCTCCAAAATCATGACAAAACAACGCTATGGGCGCATTATCAATATCACGTCGGTTGTTGGGCAAATGGGCAATGCCGGACAAATCAACTATTCTGCTGCAAAAGCCGGACTCATCGGCATGACAAAATCTGCGGCCAAAGAGCTTGGCGGGCGCAACATCACGGTCAACGCCGTGGCTCCAGGCTTTATTGAAACAGACATGACCGCAGCCCTTACCGAAGACATTCGTGAAACCTATGTCAAAAATATTCCCTTGGGCCGCTTTGGCTCTGCTGAAGACGTGGCGCATACGGTAGCGTTTTTGGCCTCAGCCGAGGCTGGCTATATTACCGGCCAGGTTATTGCTGTAAACGGCGGCATGTATTGTTAACAAACCGATTACACAATAAAACATATACAAACCTCAAACTTATTTGAAGTAAAAGGAGCTCCCATGGCTAACGTTGAAGAACAAATCAAAAACATCATTGTAGAACAACTCGGTGTTTCTGCCGAAGAAGTAAAACCTGAAGCCTCTTTTGTAGAAGACTTAGGTGCAGACTCCCTTGACCTTACTGAGCTTATCATGGCCATGGAAGAAGCCTTTAACCTTGAAATCGCTGATGATGACGCGCAAAAGATCTTAAAGGTTAAAGACGCCATTGACTACGTACAAGCTCGCAGCAACTAAAAAGATAAAGACTACCTTTTGATATAGCTTTTTGCTGTATTACCGTGACAACATCATTGTCGCTACAACAGAGTATGGCAAAAGGCTATCGCATGTAAAAATGCGCCACAATCAAAAGGAGAATGGTTGTAACAGCACTGCTTTTTATGGCAACTTTGCAACCTTGTTTAGGTTTTATACTAAAAGCCTACAAGGCGTATTGAGTGGCATATACCTACAGGCCGTACGTCGCAAAGGCGTTCGGCCTGTTATGTCACCGGAGCACACCGCATAATTCGGCGAAATCTGAATTATATTGCATTGCTGGATTTAAGAATGCCTTTTTGTTTTGCACAACGGCTTTGCCATTGCTTTAAACAACTATTTGGCGGAAGCTGCACCTCAATAACGCTTCCACTCAATTATGGAAAAGATTTTTCTTTTCCCTACCTCTAACCGTAAGCATAGGGATTGAATCATGACTCGTAAGCGCGTTGTCATTACCGGACTTTCGGCTTTAACACCACTTGGACACTCAAGCTCTGAAAGCTGGGATAACCTCTTGGCTGGGAAATCCGGCATTGCTCCCATTACCTTATTTGATACCACAGGATTTGATGCCACCATTGCAGGTGAAGTAAAAAACTTTGATCCTGAAGCTTTTGGTATCCCGCTAAAGCAGGCAAAGCGTATGGATCGCTTTGTGCAGTTTGCAGTGGCAGCAGCACTTATGCTTGTGAAAGATGCCAATCTCAACATCACTGACGACATTGCGCATCGGGTAGGTGTTATTTTAGGGGTGGGCCTTGGCGGATTGAAAACGCTTGAAACCTTTCATTCTCGCCTTATAGAAGCAGGACCAAGCCGTATTTCACCCTTTGTTATTCCCATGCTTATTTCCAACATGGCCCCTGGGCAGGTTTCCATATTCACCGGAGCTAAAGGCGCCAACATGGTGCTGACAAGCGCTTGTGCCTCTGCAACCCATGCCATTGGCTACGCCTTTTCAGAAATTTTGTTGGGACGCCAAGATGCCATCATCACAGGCGGCGTTGAAGCCACCATCACAGCCATGGGGGTTTCTGGATTTACGGCCCTTAAAGCCCTGTGCACCTCACACAACGACACTCCCGAAAAAGCTTCACGCCCCTTTGACAAGACTCGTGATGGTTTTGTTATGGGCGAAGGGGCCGGGCTTCTTATGGTTGAATCCCTTGACCATGCCAAAGCTCGCGGTGCCACTATTTTAGCTGAGATTGTAGGTTGCAGTGCCACAGACGACGCCTATCATATGACAGCACCACGCGAAGACGCGGAAGGCATGATTGCCTCCATGCGCAACGCCCTAAACGATGCAGGTGTTGCGCCTGAAGCTGTAAGCCACATCAACGCCCATGGCACATCAACCCCATTGAACGACGCTGCCGAAACGTTGGCTATTAAAACCGTGTTTGGTGACCATGCCAAAAACATGGCCATTTGCTCAAACAAATCTCAAGTGGGACACTTGCTTGGTGCAGCTGGCGGGATTGAAGCTGTATTTTCTACGCTTAGCCTTTGTACGGGCATTGTTCCGGGCACTGCCAATTACAGCACCCCCGACCCTGATTGTGATTTAAACTATATGCCCAATGGACCGCAAAAGCTTGACCCTGAATACGTGCTCTCCAATTCCTTTGGCTTTGGCGGCACCAACGGAAGTATTTTGCTTAAAAAATATGTTGAATAAGACTGTTTAAAAATACATCGGACACCTTTTATACTATTTTTAGCGGGGCCATCATGCACCAAATTTCACTTCAAGATCCAGAAATTGCTCAAGCTATCCTTGCCGAAAGCAAACGACAAATGAGCAAATTGGAACTTATTGCGTCGGAAAATTTTGTTTCTACAGCTGTACGAGAAGCCCAAGGTTCGGTGCTTACACATAAATATGCTGAAGGGTACCCTGGCAAGCGCTATTACGGTGGCTGCGAATTTGTGGACCTTGCCGAAAACATGGCCATAGAGCGCGCCAAAAATCTTTTTGACTGCGACTATGCCAATGTACAGCCCCATTCCGGCAGCCAAGCCAATATGGCAGCGTATTTTGCCTTAGCAGAGCCGGGGGCAACTGTCCTTGGCATGAACCTCTCCCACGGGGGGCACTTAACCCATGGCAGTCCGGTGAATTTCTCGGGCAAGCTCTATAACGTCGTGGATTACGGGGTACACCGCGAAACCGGCACCATCAATTTTGACGAAGTGGAACAACAAGCAAAAAAGCATCGTCCTGCCTTTATCGTGGCAGGTGCCAGCGCCTATCCTCGCTCTATTGATTTTGCTCGTTTTCGGGCCATTGCCGACGAAGTGGGCGCAAAACTTTTTGTAGACATGGCCCACATTGCCGGCCTTGTGGCTGCACAACTTCACCCAACGCCCATAGGCCATGCCCATGTCACCACAACAACCACGCACAAAACTTTGCGCGGCCCGCGTGGCGGCATGATCCTTTGCGATGAAACCCTTGGCAGCACACTCAACAGCCAAATTTTTCCCGGAATCCAAGGCGGCCCCCTTATGCATGTGATCGCTGCTAAAGCGGTTGCCTTAAAGGAAGCCTTGCGTCCACAATTCAAAATCTACCAACAGCAAGTCATTGACAATGCCAAGGCGTTGGCTGACGCCTTAATGGGCCTTGGCTATACGCTAACCTCTAATGGCACGGACAACCACCTCATTTTGGTAGACCTGACCAATAAAAACATTACCGGGAAAGATGCCGCTCATGCCCTTGATGAAGCAGGCATTACGGTGAACAAAAACACCATCCCCTTTGAAACGCGCTCGCCTTTTGTGACGTCGGGCATCCGCCTTGGCACGCCTGCCTTGACAACTCGCGGCATGAAAGAAGCTGATATGCAGCGCGTAGCCTCATGGATTGATGAAGCCATCACCCATGCGGACAATGCCGAACGACTTTGCCGCATTAACGCACAGGTTGAAGCGTTTGCGCTTCAGTTTCCGCTGTTTGCGTGGGATTAATAGTTGCGGAATAAGACAAAACTTACTGTAGCTATACAACAAAAAAGTTGTATAGCTACATATTTATTCATACAACCTTATACATCTGCATTTCTCTGTCAGGGAATGTTGCAACATGTCATTGGGGATTGCCATGGCACGTCTTGATTGGTCCAACTACTTCATGAACATTACGCACCTTGTGGCTGAAAGGTCTACGTGCTTGCGCCGTAAAGTTGGAGCCATTGCCGTAAAGGATCGCCGCATTTTAGCCACAGGCTATAATGGTGCCCCTGCCCATACTGCCCATTGTCTTGATATTGGCTGCCTACGTGATCAAATGGGTATTCCCTCCGGTGAACGACATGAACTTTGCCGCGGCCTACATGCCGAACAAAATGTGATCATTCAAGCTGCCGTCCATGGTATTTCTTTGGAAGGGTGTGAGATATATTGCACCCACCAACCATGTTTTATCTGTGCAAAAATGCTGATCAATTGCGGCGTTACAACAATTTATTACAGTTCAGGCTATCCTGACGAAATGTCAAAAGCCATTTTGCAAGAAGGTGGGGTCAAACTCATCACCTTGCAAACCCAAACACCTTGCACCTGTAAAGCGCCTTGTGCTACCAAAAAGGATGACTAAGCTTAACAGCACTGACATGGATACACGCAAGGTTCGACATGGCAAATGATTGGTTTTCGATAAGGGCTCCCTATGCATAATTTTTTCCGTCCTTTTATGACGCATGCGCGTACTTTAGCCTTACGTGGACGCTGGCACACAGCCCCAAATCCCATGGTAGGTGCTGTGCTCGTACATGAAGGAAAGGTCGTTGCTGAAGGATGGCATGCCCAATATGGCGGTGCGCATGCCGAGCGAGCTTGCCTTGAAGACGCTCGACAAAAAGGTGTACAGGCGGCTGACTGCACGCTTGTTGTAACCCTTGAGCCTTGCTGCCATACGGGAAAGACCTTGCCGTGCACAGACGCCATTTTAGAAGCCGGTATCCGTCACGTGGTAGTGGGTATTGCAGACCCAAACCCTGTGGCAAAAGGTGGAGCAAAAGTTTTGCAGGACGCCGGCGTGCAGGTGGACATGGGTATTGATGAAGAAGCTTGCCGTGAACTTGTGCAAGATTTTTTTGTTTGGCAAACAACCTCGCGCCCTTATACCATGCTAAAATTGGCCAGCTCTTTAGATGGACGGATTGCCACAAGGACCGGTGAATCCAAATGGATAAGCTGCCAAGAATCAAGACAGCGCGTCCATGAACTGCGTGCCCATGTGGGGCAAGCAGGCGGTGCCGTCCTTGTAGGGGGCAATACGTTTCATATGGATGACCCCTTACTTACAGCACGAGGCATCCCCGTTACCCGCCAGCCCCTTGCGGCTGTCCTTACAACACGCCTGCCTACCACAAACACCGTAAATCTGCTGGCACAGCGAGCTCAAGAAACGGTTATCTTTACCACAGCAGCCAATGCTGCCAGCTTAAGAGCACATGAACTGCTCGCCCTTGGGGTTCGTGTCGTTGGACTTTCTGCCTGGCGTTCACCACATGGCGAAGACATCAGCCAAGCCCTAGAATGGCTCCGCCAAGAATGCGGCTGCCATTATGTTCTTTGTGAAGGGGGAGGCCAGTTTGGCTTGAGCATGCTACGTGGCGGATTTGTGGATGAAATGCACCTTTTCTTAGCCCCTATGCTTTTGGCAGACAATCAAGCGCGCCCCGTGGCTGACGGGCTTTTTCCCCTTCATATCAATGAAGCACTCCATTTCACCCTTCAGCATATGGATCGCTGCGGTGACGATTGCCACCTCACGTTCCGCCCCAAAAACTAATGTTTACAGGTATCATCTTGACACAAGGCACAGTGCGTACTGTGGAAAAAGTGGGCCAAGCAAGGCGCGTGACCTTTGTTGCACCCATGGTTTTTTCAAACCTTACTAAGGGCGAATCCATAGCTGTGAACGGTGCGTGCCTTACTGTGGAAAAAGGGGCAGCAGATGCCACATCCACTTGGTTTACGGCCTTTGTCTCAGCAGAAACCCTTGCTTGTACAAGGCTTGATACACTTGTTCCCGGGGATAAAGTCAATATGGAGCGGGCCTTGGCTTTGGGTGATCGCCTTGGTGGGCACTTGGTCAGCGGCCATGTGGATGGCCTTGCTGTTATTGAAGCCATTACCCCTTCGCATTCTTCACACAAGGTGCGCCTGCGCATTCCTGAACACCTAAGCGCAGAAGTCCTACCTAAAGGCTCCATAACCCTTGACGGAGTCAGTTTGACCATCAATGCCTGCGGGATGGATTTTGTGGAGGTAAACATCATTCCGGAAACCTGGCAGGTAACGACCCTTTCGCTCTGGCAAACGGGTACGCCTGTTCACCTTGAAACGGATATTTTAGGCAAGTATGTACGGCGTAACCTCATGTGTGCCGGACATGTACCAAGCGAAGAGTCGTCAAAGCCAACAAAGCTTGACAAAGCTTTTTTATTGGAACATGGCTTTGGATAACAGGCTCTACAAAAATAACAACGAAGCAGTATTAGTTTAAAGCCCAAATACCTGACACCAGATACCATAAAAAACTCTATGCGTTGATAACAATACATAGGTTTGTATGAATTAAGGAGTACACAATGCCCATTTGTTCCATTGATGAAGCGGTTGATGATATACGCAGTGGCAAAATGATCATCCTTGTGGATGATGAAGATCGCGAAAATGAAGGCGATATCACCATAGCGGCAGAGCATGTAACGCCGGAATTGATCAACTTTATGGCTGTACATGCTCGTGGGCTTATCTGTTTAGCCCTTGGGCCCGAATGGGTGGACAAGCTTGAATTGCCCCTTATGACAAGGCGCAACGGTTCACGTTTTGGAACAAATTTCACCATCTCCATAGAAGCTAGAAATGGCGTAACCACAGGTATTTCTGCAGCTGACCGTGCCTGCACCATCCGTACAGCTGTACAAGATGATGTGCGACCAGACCACCTTGTAACGCCCGGGCATATGTTCCCCATTAGGGCGCGAACGGGCGGAGTGCTGACACGGGCAGGACAAACCGAAGGAAGCGTTGACCTTGCTACCCTAGCAGGCCTTAAACCTGCGGCGGTTATCTGTGAAATCATTAACGATGACGGAACTATGGCTCGCATGCCTGATCTTGAAATCTTTGCCGAAAAGCATGGGATCAAGATTGTTACGGTCAAAGACCTTATCCGTTACCGTATGAACAAAGGTGAAATAGCTGTACGCTGTGTAACAGAAGCCGATTTGCCCACAAAATATGGCCATTTTACGGTTCGTGCGTATGAAAACGATATTTCTGACGATACGCACTTAGCCATTATCAAGGGTGATATCTCCACCGCAAGTGCTGCTGAACCGGTGCTTGTTCGCGTACACAGCGAATGCTTAACAGGGGACGCTCTTGGTTCCTTGCGCTGTGACTGCGGTGACCAATTGGCTGTTGCTTTAAGCCAGATTGAAAGAGAAGGAAGAGGCGTCGTGCTTTATATGCGCCAAGAAGGCCGTGGCATTGGCCTTGCCAATAAAATAAAAGCCTATGCCTTGCAAGATCAAGGTCTTGATACGGTAGAAGCTAACGAACGCTTAGGTTTTCGTGCTGATTTGCGCGACTATGGCGTAGGCGCACAAATATTGGTAGATCTTAACCTGCACACCATTCGACTGCTTACCAACAACCCTCGTAAAATCATCGGCCTTGAAGGCTATGGCATTGACGTGGTTGAACGTGTACCTTTAGAAATCACCTGTCAGGCTGAAAATCACGACTACCTGCTTACAAAGCAAGAAAAATTGGGGCATATGCTCCACATGAAATAAACGGCAATCGCGTGTAACTTTTTTATTGAACTTGTATAAGGATATATTCATGAACACCATCCGCACAATTGAAGGCCAGTTTGACGCTCGCAATCTTCGTGTAGCCATTGTGGCCACAAGGTTTAATGATTTTATTGTTGACCGCTTGATTAGCGGTGCTGTGGATTATTTGTGCCGTCATGGCGCAAGCACTGACAACATAACCATTGTTCGCATACCCGGCGCGTTTGAGTTACCCATTGTATGCAATAAAGTTGCCCTTAGTGGCAATTATGATGGGATTGTTGCCCTAGGCGCAATCATTCGCGGCGACACACCGCATTTTGACTTTGTGTCAAGCGAAGCCACTAAAGGCATCGCCCAGGTTTCGATGCAAACAGGACTTCCCATTGGGTTTGGTCTGCTTACCACAAATTCCATTGAACAAGCCATTGAGCGCGCCGGCACAAAGGCCGGTAATAAAGGGGTCGAGGCGGCCTCTGCCTTACTTGAAACCATCCGTGTTTTGGAAAATATTTAACTTTTTTATAAAAAATACAGCACGTTGTGCCGTATAACGTTTTAGGAAACTTCATGTCAAAACGCCCCCATACTCGCAGTGCTGCAAGAGCCAAAGCTTTTCAGGTGCTCTACAGCCTGCATTTTGCACAAGTACAGGATGAACAAGCCCTACGCAACGCCTTTCAAGCCATACCCGACCCTGACGACAATACAGAACATGATGTCGCGCCTGTAAACCTTGCACCCACAGGCTTTGCTTGGGACCTTACCTTTGGCGTATGGACACACGCAACTGAACTCGATACAATTATCACTGGCTTGTCCAAGAACTGGCGCGTAGACCGTTTGGGAAAAATTGAACACACCATTTTGCGCATAGCCATGTTGGAATTGTTTAAACGTTCTGATGTACCGCCTAAGGTGGTGATCAATGAAGCTTTGGAGCTTACGTCCCGTTTTGGCGAAACCAAGGCCAAAACATTTATCAATGGCGTCCTTGATGCTGCCATTGCCAAACTACAACCCGAACAATCCGCAAAGTAAGGATTAATCATATGAATCTGACACATTACGACCACCAAACTATCGAGTTTGACTGCCAAAAACGCTGGGCAGAGGACAAAACCTACGCCTGCCACATCGACAACACACGCCCCAAATACTATGTGCTGGAAATGTTTCCTTACCCTTCCGGAAACATCCACATGGGCCATGTGCGAAATTATTCCATTGGCGACGTCGTGGCCAGATTCAAACGCATGCAAGGCTTCAACGTGTTGCACCCCATGGGCTGGGATGCTTTTGGCCTGCCGGCTGAAAACGCTGCTATTAAGAACAACGTCAGCCCTGCTGCGTGGACAAAGAGCAATATCGCCAACATGCGCACCCAATTGCAACGCCTTGGCTATTCCATTGACTGGGATCGTGAACTTGCCACCTGTGATGCCAGCTATTATCGCTGGGAACAGTTGTTCTTCCTGCGTTGGTTGGAAAAAGGACTGGTGTACCGAAAAGAAGCAGCACAAAACTGGTGCTCTTCATGCAACACGGTACTTGCCAACGAACAAGTTGAAGACGGCGGCTGTTGGCGTTGCGGCACTGTTGTTGAGCAAAAAGATCTGACCCAATGGTTTTTAAAAATCACAGCGTATGCCGAAGAGCTTTTAGCTGACCTTGACACCTTAGAAAATGGCTGGCCCGAACGTGTTGTCAGCATGCAGCGCAACTGGATTGGCAAATCCACAGGCGCTGAAATTGTACTCAACCTTGTGGAGCCCACAAGCAAGGGCAACAGCATTACCGTATTCACCACACGTCCTGACACGGTATGTGGCGTTACTTTTATGGTGTTGGCACCTGAACACCCCCTCGTGGAAGAGCTCATCAAAGACAAACCTCAAGAAGCAGACGCACGCCAGTTTATTGAACGTGTACGTACCATGGATAAAAGCCATCGCCAGGCAGACGATCTGGTTAAAGAAGGCGTTTTTACAGGTTCCTATTGCATCAACCCCTTCACGGGCCAGCAAGTGCCTATTTGGATTGGAAACTTTGTACTGGCAGAGTATGGAACAGGGGCTGTCATGGCTGTACCTGCCCACGATGAACGCGATTTTATTTTTGCTCGCGAATACGGCCTTGACATCTGCGTGGTTATCCAACCTGAAGGTGAAACTCTAGATCCTGCCCATATGACAGGTGCTTTTACCGGCTCCGGCACACTTGTCCATTCAGGCAAGTTTGACGGCGTTGACAATAACACCGCCAAAGAACTGATTATGGATGAGCTTGAACGCCGTGACATTGGTAAGCGCACTGTGCAATGGCGACTTAGAGACTGGAATATTTCTCGTCAGCGTTATTGGGGAGCCCCCATTCCTGTTGTTTATTGCGATACCTGCGGTATGGTGCCTGTTCCGGAAAAGGATTTGCCCATCCTTTTACCTTTAGACATTCAGCCAAATCCTGACGGACGCTCGCCGTTGCCAGATACTTCATCGTTTGTGAACACAACCTGCCCCACGTGTGGCAAGGCTGCTCGCCGCGAAACCGACACCATGGACACCTTTGTTGAGTCCTCGTGGTATTTTGCCAGATACACCGATGCACATAAAGAAGACGCTCCGTTTGATCCGGCCGCATTAAACTACTGGCTGCCGGTGGATCAGTACATTGGCGGTGTAGAGCATGCCATTTTACACCTATTGTATGCGCGCTTTTTTTCAAAACTTTTGCGTGATACAGGATTCTTTGGCCCTGAGCTTGGTGAACCTTTTGCCAATTTGCTCACCCAAGGTATGGTCCTTAAAGACGGTACAAAAATGTCAAAATCCAAGGGCAACGTGGTTGATCCCACAGAAATGACCGCCCGTTACGGTGCTGACACGGTACGTTTATTTTGTTTGTTTGCAGCACCGCCTGAACGCGATTTTGATTGGAGCGAAACCGGCATTGAAGGCTCATACCGCTTTTTAAATCGTGTATTTCGCCTTTTTGCTGAGGTTCGGCCACAGCTTTTGCCTGTTGTTGCCTGCTCTTCAACCGGCGCAGACGCTACAACGCCAAAGGCCAAAGAAACACGCCTTAAAGAACATGCCACTGTAAAAAAAGCCACCGAGGACATTGAAGGTCGCTTTCAATTCAATACAGCCATCGCCGCCATTATGGAATTGGTCAATACGCTGTATTTAACAAAGGACGAGCTTTTACAATCTCCTGAAGGGCACAAGGTCCTTTCTTCTGCCATGGCTACGGTACTGACCTTGCTCTCCCCCATTACGCCGCATGTGTGCGACGCCTTGTGGCAAGAACTTGGACACACTGATTCCTTAGAACTGCAAACCTGGCCCACCTGGCAAAGCGATGCCCTTGAGCGTGACCAAATCACGGTGGTCATACAGGTTAATGGAAAACTTAGGGGAAAGCTGGACGTGCCTGCCCAAATCAGCAAGGACGAATTGGAAAAGCTGGCTCTTGCCGATACGGCAGTTGCCCGCTACCTTGAAGGGCTTAGCGTGCGAAAAGTCATTGTGGTTCCGGGTAAACTTGTCAATATCGTGGCAGGTTAATATGTACGGCTATGATTATTTTTCAAACAAAGGACGTTTTCTTCCTTTTTTGCTGATAGTTTTTCTGTCAACTACCCTTTTGGGCTGTGGCTACACATGGCGCGGACAAAAGGGAAACATTTCTGAAAACAGCGTGCTTGGTGACGGAACAAAAACCATAAAAATTAAAGAAGTTGACCAGGTAACCATGTATACATGGTTACCGTATATGGTGCGCTCATTGTTACGCGACGATATTACAGAGCGCGGCCTTGCCCAATGGGTGGATGAAGGCCCCTCTGATTACACCATTACTGTGCGTGTCAACTCTTTCCAAGTTCGTAGCTACGGCGAATACGAGCAAAGCCACGATCTTTTCACCGGTGATTTAAAAATACAGCTCATCATATACGATGGCGCAACAAATAAAGAAGTGTGGCAATCAGGTACCGTTTCTTATTCGGATAGGTTTGAAAATATCAACGAAGAAGCTGCGATCCGTGAAATATTGGTCATGGCTATTCGCCGTGGCGTAGATAAGTTGCAGCAAAAGTTTTAGCAGGCTGTTACAAACGGTTTTTTTGCGGAAGGCTTGCGCTTTGTTGCATACTGCCGCCTTAGCAGGCTGTTAAGGCTCAAATGTTCTTTTTCATGGGCTGATTATGGACAAACGACCCGGCTTTATGGTGTGCGTCTGCCCGGACGCTTACCTATTGCGCAAACATATACAGCACATGCTTAAAACGCATGCGCCAGATGGAGCGGTAAACCCACTTGGGGCGCCGTCTACTCCTGCCACGTGGGAGCGCCATGTTTTTTGGGGTGATGATGAGCTTAACCGTACTTTTTGGGAAAACCTTGCATTACAAGGCCTTTTTAGCGCCCCCAAAGCCCTTATCCTGCGCAATGCCCACGTCATTAAAGCTGATGAATGGAAAAAACTTTCAAAAGCGTTTGCAAAACCCATCCCACATGCATGGCCCTTTATCTGCCTTGAAGTAGCTTTTGAAAAAGGCCGCCCCAAAGTTCCCGCGCATATCAGCAAATTGCCCTTTTATAGCTTTGCCGAGCGGCAGGGTTGGCTATGGACTTCTTCTGGAATCAACGAGCACCAAATAGCACAATATATTGCTCGTCGCGCGCGAGAGCTCAAACTCACCCTTGCACCAGACCATCTTGAACAATTGGCTGCCACTTTACCGGCAGATGCCACTGCCATAGAAAACGAGTTGGCCAAATGGAGCTTGCTCGCATCAGCGCCCAAGGGCTCTGGCACAACACAACCGCTTGCAAGCTTTACCCAGCAAGAAATGAACATCTTTCAATTCATCAGCATGCTGCAAGCAGGCAAGGCCAATGCTGTGTGGCAACAAGTTATGCAAGAACAAAACAAGGGGCAAGACGCCATCTTTCCCCTACTGGCATTATTGCAACGCGAAGCCCGTCTTATGTGGCAAATACTGGTTGGAGAGCCAGGATATATGCGCCCCCAAGACGCTGCAAGCAAAAAACAATTGGCCTTGCGCCTTGGCATGGCAGGATTAGCAAGGCTGTGGGACAGCCTGCATACAGCAGAATTGAGCATCAAATCCGGTCATGCCACGCCACCACAAGCGTACAATGTGCTTGTGGCAGATATATTGCTCCTTGTGCAACGCTGAACAAAGCCTCGTCTTAACTGTACAAATCTGTAGACAAATACCGTTCTCCGGAATCTGGCAGCACCGTGGCTATACGGCAATCGTCTTTCCCCAATTGCTTGGCTATGGCAAGGGCAGCAACCACATTGGCTCCGGAAGATATGCCTGCAAGGATTCCTTCCTCTTTGGCAAGGCGTCTTGCCATTGCTTTGGCTTCTTCCCCCTTCACCGTGATAATCCCATCCACAAGGCTAGAATTATACAGCGTAGGCACAAATCCTGCCCCTATTCCCTGTATCGCATGCGGTCCTGCCTTATGACCGGAAAGCACCGCAGATTCCTCCGGTTCCACAGCATAAAGGCGTATGGCGGGATTGTGCTCTTTTAAATACTGCCCAACCCCCATCAACGTTGCGCCTGTGCCTACCCCTGCCACAAAAACGTCAAGGTTGCCCACTTGCTGCAATAGCTCAGGCCCTGTCATTGTGTAATGCGCGGCGATACACATGGGGTTAGAAAATTGATCCAATAAGCAATATCCCTGTTCAGCAGCCAGCTGTTCTGCCTGCATTATGGCACCTTTCATGCCTTCTGAGGCAGGGGTGAGTATAAGTTTTGCCCCAAGAGCGTGTAAAAGCTTGCGCCTCTCTTGGCTCATGGATTCAGGCATGGTAAGAGTTAGTGCAATGCTACGTTGCGCGCAAACCATCGCAAGCCCAACACCGGTATTGCCACTGGTAGGCTCCACAATGCCGGCCTTTGTAATACGCCCTTTTTCTAAGGCGTCTTGCACCATGGCCATTGCCACGCGGTCTTTGATAGAACCTCCCGGATTGGTAGATTCACGCTTAGCAAACAAAGCACCCCCTGTTGCCTGGTTTACTTTGTTCAGCGTTATGAGTGGCGTTGCCCCAATGCCTTGCAAAATGTTTTGAAAAACGAGCGGCAGTTGCGCTTGATCAGAGTATTGCATAATCATTTACCTTTATACCTTTCGTGCAATGATACAATATTGTTTGTTTTGTTCGCACAGCGTTACTACGGGCGTTTATAAATACCTTCATATGTTGCGGCGGTTCTTGCTATTTTCTTAACGTCTGTAATTATTGATGCCACCATAAGCTTTTGTATACGCGTGCGACAGGCTAAGTAAATCCTGTTAGGTCCAAATGGCCTACCAAAGGCAGACTTTCCATAATCCGTAAAAAAAGCTATAAGCAACAACCATGCTATGACAAAAAGCCTTCTGTGTATAGTACCGCCCACTTATGCCGCAATATAAGGAGAAAACATGGCTCAAGGAACCGTTGAAACCATCCAAGTTACCCCTTGGTTTGACATGGAATTGTTTATGCTTACCAGCCAAGAAACCCGTATTGGTGGACAAATGATGGAGAAGGTCATGTCTCGCTTTGAACAATGGGCAGGCCTTTTGAAAGCCCATAAGTTACAGCGCGACAACAAAGGTTACCTGCTTGTGCACCTGCCCGAACAAGTGGAAAAAGAAATCGATACCGTTTGGCAGAACTCTCCTTCTGAGGCCTTTCAACTGAACGCCTTGGCGCAGACTTTGTGCATGAGTGTTGTACATGACCTTGTACCAGAAGTGCAAGATGCAGGTTGTGCCCCTGCTCCTGCCCCTTATGTAGAGCTTGAGGAGCTACTTCAACACGCACGCGTTCCTTATGCAGCAGACGGCCCTGTGCTTTCACGGCGCTTTGCAGTATTGACGCATATGCCGTTTAAAGGGGGCTGTGAGACCTGCGCGCTAATAAAAGATTGTCCTAAAGGACAGGGCTGTGGGTCTGATTCCATGTCAGTGGTGCTACCGGGGCACGAAAACCGCTAGCACGATTTTATGCCGCACTCGCAACATGGCCATACTACAAATTTTTTGTTAACCTTGCCGAACATGCACAAGCATTGACACGCATCCTTTTCAGCGCACCTTAAAGCAAGGTAAGCATCATTTTTTTAGCAATTTATCACAAAATCGCTTTTGGCAGTCCTGCTTTACGAAAGGATACTGACACTTCTTACGCATTCAGGTGCACCTATGCTGTCACAAACCCAGCGCAACCATGGACATCGGCAACGGCTTCGCGCACGATTTGAGCGCAACACAATGCTGTTCCCTGATTATGAGCTTTTAGAGCTTATACTAGGTAGCGTCCTTTTGCGTAAAGACACAAAGCCTCTTGCCAAAACCTTATTACAGCATTTTGGAAGCTTGCGCGGCATACTTAACGCTTCGGAGCAAAGCCTTCTTCAGGTAACAGGTGTTGGCCCGGGGGTGGTTACTTTTTTAAAGGTACTTTGTGAGCTTCACTGCCGATATGTTGAGTCAGATTCAGTGAACAAACACACCATATCTGATTTTGACACAATAGTTGCCTTGGCAAAGTTGCGAATAGATATACATGAAGACCAGCTATGGCTCGTCTTGGTCGATTCACAACTCCATTTAATAGCCTTTGAGCGTCTAAACCAAAAGGCCGTTGACGATGTTCATTTTTGCATACGAGAAGTCATCAGAATCGCCTTACAAACAAATACATGGGGATTTTTCTTGATTCGCAATTTCCCTGATGATGATTTTGTTCCTTCCGTAGAGGAGATCAAATTTACCGAAGCGCTGTCAACCGGCGCAGGCAAAGTTGAAGTTCGTATGTTTGACCATATTATTCTTACTGCAGGCAAGGCGCACAGCATTCGCGGCTCAGGCCTTGTTGCCTTTGACACCTAATAAACGTGAAGCAATCTCAAACAACCTCGATGTTTGATTTTTTTCGCGCTGTTGCTTTTGCACAGCTAATGCTTTGCAATGCTCAATTTGTTGCCTTTGTTTCAATTACTTTGTATTTTGTATTTATAGGCAAGGTTATGCTGGAGAATTTAAATAGCTCTTTATAACTATGTTGTAATGCGCCCGAAAAGGCGAGCCCCTTTAGCAATATTTTTCATAAGCCCGTTAGTATCATATTGCGGTATGTTTTTCGTGTTATTGATTTGTGTTAGATGTTGTATAATCCGCAAATACCTCTTGCTTACTTGTAAAGACTACTTATATGTCATCACAGATACTGCACAAACAAGGCCATCGTCAGCTGATGCGCGCAAGGTTTAAAAGTAACCCAACAGCGCTGTCTGATTTTGAAGTGCTTGAGCTGCTCCTTGGGTATGTCATTTTGCGTAAAGACACAAAAGCACTTGCCAAGGAATTGCTCGATCGTTTTGGCAATTTGCGCACTGTACTGGATGCTTCTGAGCAAGAGCTGCTTCAAATTCATGGCATTGGCCCTGAGGTAACCCTGTTCTGGAAGCTTTTGCGCGAACTTCGTTGCAGGTATGTAGAATCAGAGCTTCTGCGCCATAAAGCACGTTGCGATCCAAGTTCTGTTGCCAGCATGGCACGGTTACGGCTAGTGGGCAATCGCTTAGAAGAGTTATGGATAGCGTTGGTGGATTCTCAGCACCATTTGTTGTCTTGGCAATGCCTAAGCCAAGGAACTGTCGACGGAGTGCTGTTTTATAGGCGAGAAATCATTCGAATAGCCCTTGAGGCAAAAGCTTGGGGATTTTTCTTGGTCCATAATCATCCTGGTGGCAATATTATGCCCTCGTCAGGAGATACAGAGTTTACCAAAAGTTTAAAAGAAAGCACCGAGCAAGTAGAAATTCGGATGATTGACCATATTATACTTACCGCAAACAGCGCCTATAGCATTGGTAGTTCAAACATTATCATGTTTGATGAACAACTTGAAGGTGTTCGAACTTCTAATTTGCGCTGACCATATTGTAAAGGACATCTCATGACCATGTTTACAAAACCTCTTTTCAGCTCTAGCCTTTCATCGGCTGATGCAAAAGATACCCATGAATTTGTTAAAGATCTTATGGAAAATTCCACAACAGTTGCATCGCGCCAATCTCCTGAATCAGTTACGGATGAAAGCGAAACCATTGATGACTCCACTGTTTTAAGTGAAATACCTGATGAGTTGCCGGTACTTCCTTTGCGAGATGTGGCTGTTTTTAACTATATGATTGTACCTTTGTTTGTAGGAAGGGAAAATTCAATACAGGCTGTAGAAGCCGCCGCTGCAGGCAGTCGCCATATCTTTTTGTGCACACAAAAAGATCCAACTATCGAAACGCCGGGCTATGAGGATTTGTACCCCATGGGCTCTGTGGCCTTGATTTTGCGCCTTTTAAAAACTCCAGATGGGCACATAAAGGCCCTTGTGCAAGGATTAACCAGAGCAAAGCTTTTGGATTTGCAATATAATGGTTCGTTTCTGACAGCTCAGGTGGAGTGCCTTAAAGAACAAATTGTTGACGCTTCTGAGGTAGAGCAAGAGGCCTTGGTGCGTTTTGCAAGAGAGCAGTGCGAACACATTTTGCACATGCGCGGCATTCCAACCGACGAAATAATGAACGTTTTGGGCGGTGTGAACGCTCCTGGAAAGCTAGCTGATCTTATTTCAGCCAATCTTCGATTGAAAGTCGAAGAAGCGCAAGAGCTTCTGGAATGTCTTGATCCAATGAAGCGTTTGCAAATGGTTGTTGGCCATCTTATGAAGGAAGCTGAAGTGGCCTCTATGCAGGCAAAAATTCAGCTATCAGCCAGAGAAGGCATGGATAAAGCGCAAAAAGAGTACTTTTTGCGTGAGCAATTAAAAGCCATCCGACAAGAACTTGGTACTGGTTCCGACGCAGAGGAGGAGCTTGACGATCTTGCCAAGGCGCTGGACAAAGCAAATTTGCCGCCTGATGTTAAAAAAGAGGCCAACAAGCAACTTAAACGTCTAGCTTCCATGCATAATGATTCTGCTGAAGCCAGTGTGGTTAGAACGTACCTTGATTGGCTTTCTGAACTTCCTTGGAAAAAAGCATCAAAGGATCAGCTTGATATAGTCAAAGCAAAAGTGATTCTTGATGAAGATCACCATGGACTTGTCAAAGTAAAAGATCGGATCCTTGAATTTTTGAGCGTTCGCAAATTAAATCCCAGCACAAAAGGCTCTATTTTATGCTTTGCAGGCCCTCCAGGCGTTGGCAAGACTTCCCTTGGAAAGTCTATTGCCAGATCTCTTGGACGAAAATTTCAACGCATTTCTTTAGGTGGAATGCGTGATGAGGCAGAAATACGCGGCCACCGTCGGACCTATATTGGGGCCATGCCAGGAAGAATCATACAAGCCTTAAAGCAAGCAGGTACTAAAAACCCTGTTATCATGTTTGATGAAATCGACAAGCTGGGTTCAGACTTTAGAGGAGATCCGTCTTCAGCCATGCTTGAAGCTCTAGACCCTGAACAAAATCACAATTTTAGCGATCATTATTTGAATGTGCCGTTTGACCTTTCGAGCGTGCTTTTTATCTGTACGGCTAACCATGTTGAAAACATTCCAGGCCCCTTACGCGACCGACTGGAAATCATCACTTTGCCAGGGTATACACTTCAAGAAAAGCAAAGCATTGCTAAAACGTATATAGTGCCACGGCAAGAAGAACGTAACGGACTGGCACCTACTGACCTGAGTATTACAGACAGTGCCATTCTAAAAATAATTCGCGAATATACACGAGAAGCAGGCTTGCGGAACCTTGAACGCGAAATTGGCGCCATTTGCCGTAAGATGGCACGGCGTAAAGCAGAAGGAAAGAAGCCTCCTTATAGAGTGACAGCAAATCAAGTGGACAAACTTCTTGGAGCCCCACGCTTTTTGCAGGACGAGCGCGAAAAAGACTTATCCGCCGGTGTAGCTTTGGGCCTTGCCTGGACCCCTGTCGGAGGAGAGGTTCTACATGTTGAGGCAACCATTGTTAAAGGCAAAGGGCGCCTTACCCCCACAGGTCAACTGGGCGATGTGATGAAAGAAAGCGCGCAAGCAGCTCTTACATACATCCGTTCACGAGCAGAAAAACTGTGCATTGTTCCAGAAGACCTTGAAGAAAAAGATATCCACGTTCATGTCCCTGCAGGGGCAACCCCCAAGGATGGGCCATCAGCTGGCGTAACCATGGTAGCAGCAATGACATCGGCCCTTACCGGTATGGCTGTATGCGGCGATATTTGCATGACAGGAGAAATAACGCTTCAAGGGCGGATCCTTCCTGTAGGTGGAATTAAAGAAAAACTTCTTGCCGGCATGACGTATGGACTAAGCAAGGTTATCATTCCAAAACAAAACGTCAAAGACCTGGATGAAATCCCGCAAGAAATTTTACGGAAGCTCAAAATTTTTCCGGTGGGGACTATAGATGAGGCACTCCCTCTAATCTTTGGCAAAAACCTCAGCAACCACTGCAAATAACAAAGGTTTTTACGAGCATAACCAAAAAGGAGTAGTCCACTAGGGTAATCTTTTAGGGTAATCTTTTAGAAAAAAGTAAAATAACCCAAAAAGAGTATTGCCCAGATACGACTTCCTGTGTAAACAAAAAAACACGCGGGAACTGTTAGCTGTTGTGGCTAGCATGAACCGATGTTTTCCAACCTTTTATTTTCTTTGTATACCACAGGAGGTATTCATAATGAAAAGTATCCGTACTCTGCTTTGCCTTTCGGCATTAGTGCTTGGCCTTGCCATTGCAGCACAAGCTGATCCCATTGGACGTTCCAATGTAGCTCCTTTAGCTAAAAAAGTGAACCAGTTCCACTTTGTAGTGGACAATTCCGGTTCCATGATGATGGACTCCCGTTCCATTCAAGAATCCAAAGCATTGCTTGCTAAAAAAGTAGTCGGCGCCATCAATGCCCGCCTGCCCCTTCTTGATTACGACGCTGGCTTGTACACCGTAGCCCCTGCCAAAACCGTGCTTGCCTCCGGCGCATGGGATCGTATGGCTTTTGGTAAAGCCGCTGCTGCTCTGCCCACCAACCTTGGTGTGTTCGGTCGTCTTACCAACCTTGGTAGCGGCCTTAGCAGCCTTTCCGGTTCTTTTGGTGGCGCAGCCAATGCCGTCATCCTCGTGACCGACGGTTGGGCCAACATTGGTCCCGACACCTTGGCCGCAGTGCGTTCCATCGCTAACTCCGGTGCTCGTTTCCACGTTATTTCTTTTGCTGACACCAAGCCCGGCATGGCCGTTGTAAAAGGCATCCAAGGCGTTGACGGCAACAGCGTGATGGCTGACGGCGAAGCCCTTTTGCTTGATCCCGTCGCCCTTGATTCATTCGTGAAAGCCGTGTTCTATGACGAAGTAGCTCCTATCGTTGTTGACAGCGTATACTTTGCTACCGGTTCCTACGAACTTGACAGCGCTGCTCGTAGCACCCTTGACACCCTTGCTCTTCACATCCTGAACGTGCCCCGTGGCGTGCGTTCCGTGGAAATCGAAGGCTTTGCTGACATCACCGGCAACGCAGTTCGCAATGCCATCTTGTCTGAAAACCGCACCTTGGCCGTACGCGACTACCTTGTCAGCCGCGGCGTGTCTGCCGACATCATCTATGTTGAAGGCAACGGCGTTTCCTTCGAATTCCCCAACGAAACCGTTGACGGTCGTGCTCACAACCGTCGCGTGACCCTTATCCTTAACTAATTAAACTTTATGCCTTCTTTCTACTATGAAGGAAGGCATAGGTACCTAAGCCCCTGAATATATATTCAGGGGCTTTTTTATGGTAAAGCAACACCTTAGGGCTTTTCAAACAAACCTTACTTGCTCTATACGGCTTGCCGCTTCTTTCATAACAGAGTATATACAAACGCATGACAACAACCCCATTGCCACACGCTTCTAAACCTTCCACTTTACATTGCTGGATACATGCAACTCGCCCAAGGACTCTACCCTTGGCAGCCTCAGTCATTATCCTTGGCTTTGGAGTTGCCGGGTCAAAGGGGCATATCGACCTTGTACTGCTCGTGCTAGCACTTGCCACTGCCATGCTCTTACAAATCGTATCAAACCTCGCCAATGACTATGGTGACGCAGTGAAGGGCGTTGACACCATGGAGCGTCGCGGCCCTTTAAGGCTGACAACAGCAGGACTTATCACAGCTCCTACCATGCGCAAGGCCATTTGGCTGTGTTCAGCCTGTACCCTTATGGTGGGGCTCACACTTGTGGTGTATGCAACGTGGGGAAAGGTTATACTACTTACAGGATTCATAGTATTAGGGTTGCTTTGTCTTGTGGCTGCTCTTGCCTATACCCTTGGTAAAGTTCCCTATGGTTATAAAGGGTATGGCGATATTATGGCAGGCATCTTTTTTGGGCCTGTTCCGGTTTTAGGCTATGTTCTTTTGAGTGGTGCACCTGTGAATAAGGGCGTATGGCTTGCAGGAATTGCAGCAGGACTATGTAGCACGGCTGTCCTTAATATCAACAACTTACGCGACATATCTACGGACGCCAAAACAGGAAAGCGCACAATTGCTGTGGCACTGGGGCACAAAAGAGCTAGCTTTTACCATGCTGGCTTAACCCTTGGCATCGTGCTTTGTTGGGCTGTGTTTGTGCTATACCACAAGGTGCCGTTTGCATTGGCTTTGCTTATACCCTTGGTCTATAGCTCATGGAATGTCATTCGTTACCACAATGAGGCACCATGCCTTAACAAACAGTTGCGCATCACGGTTTTAAGCTCTGCACTGTGCAATATTTGCATGGGATTGATTGTATTATGGAAGGGTTAACGGCAAAAGCGCAAAACATGCGTTTTGCATAAACTGTTTAAACTATCAAATCACATTTTCTTGCCAACAGCACCAGATTAAATCAGCTCAGAACAGCTGATCATGGAAGGGGAACGCAGTGTTGGCAAAATCCGTTCAATCAAAATGCCTTCGCGTGCAGGCAGGTTATGCCCAAAAGTAGCCCTAATGCCTAGGGTTACAAATTCAATGGCACGATCTAACGCAATGGGCAAGCTGTCGCCTTGCAAAAGGCTCCCTGTGAGCACGCTGGCAAAAGCATCCCCTGTTCCTGGGTAATGAGCAGGAATATAAGAACATTCTGCCTTCCAGAACCGCTGTTGGCCTTTGTGGTACGCTACAACTTGAGTATGAGGCGATAACGCAGGCCCGGGTACACTTGTGGCAACAACAATTTCCGGCCCCATGTCTGCAAGGCGCATCAACCATTCTTTCACAAGTTCAAGTTGGACTGTATCGCGGTACGGTTCGTTCAACAAAAAGGCCATCTCTGTAAAATTTGGCGTGATCACATGGGCGTATCCGATAAGCCAGCGCATTCGCTCCACCATGGCAGGGGTCATGGTGGGATCAAGAATGCCGTTGTCGCCAAGTACAGGATCCACAACTGCTATCCCTTTTGGCAAAAGGCAACGTTCAATGCAGCGCGCAACCATACACATTTGCTCATCAGAAGCCATAAAACCTGAATAGACTGCATTAAAGCCTAGGCCCAAATGTTCCCAATGGTTAAGCACCTTAGGGATTTCTGATGTCAAGTCAAGAAAGGTAAAATCTGTAAAATCAACAGTATGCGTTGAAAGAAAGGCCGTAGGCAAAGGACAAACCTGTATGCCCATGGTAGAAAGAATGGGTATAACAACAGTTAATGAGGTTCTTCCAAAGCCTGAAAGATCGTGGATGGCACCTACGCGCAGAACCGGATTGTGCATGGAAATCCTAAAGTAACAACGTTGTGTGAAAAGATGTATTAGCCCTCAGCACTCATATCGCGTTGCACGTCTTGACAGCGTTTAACGTAGAAGGCCAGTAACAAAGCCATAAATAAAACTACCATGAACAACGCAATACAAGCATACCAACCAAAACTTTCATAGACAAGTCCCGGAAGGTATGAGCCCATGATGCCGCCTCCATAATACGTCGCCAAATACATGCCGTTCACAAGGCCTTTATCTGCCTGGCTATAGCGGTTGACGAGCCCGGGTGCTATGCTATGTTCTGTAAACTGCCCTGTACACATAAGAAGCATCATGACAAACAGTACCAGCTGTGATGGTACCAAAAAGCCAATAAACGTGGTAAAAAATATTGCAAGGCCAAGCAATAAAACCCTGATTTCATTTCCAAAATAAGCAATTATTTTTTTTGAATACAGCGCAATAACAATCCCCACAGCATAGGTGCTGTACATAAGGCTGATAAACAATTCTGATGTGCCTTCGCCGATAGCCTGCATGCGAAAAGGCAATAAATTGGCTATCCCGGCAAAGACAAAAAAGGTACATCCTTCAATCAACATAAGGCTACGTACAGTTTTTTCGCGAAAAACGGCGGTCATGTCATGCAGGTGTAAGCCTCCTTTTTGCACAGTTACCGCAGGTTTTAAATTCCACAAAAAATACAATGCCGGCAAAAGAAGCAAAGAAACAGCAAGCAAAGCAAAACGCCAGCCCATATATGTGGACACAAAACCGGAAATAACTCGCCCCCAAACTCCGCCAAAAATGGTCGCTCCAATGTACAAAGCCATGGCACGTTGCAAATAAGGCCCTTGAAATTTAAGCGAAATCCTTGCCATAACGGCTGTAAATACTGCCGGAATAACAATTCCTTGTAACCCGCGAACCGCGAGAAACGCAGAATAAGACTCTGCAAAATAGATAGGTATACCGCTCAAGCCCAAAATGGCCACAGCCGAAAGAAGAATGGTTCTTGCCGGAATTTTACTGAGCAAAACACCATAAAAAATAGGCGCTATGCATAGGGGAATCATGACCACACTGATGGCAAGCCCTGCGTTTGCTTCACTTACCGTGAATTCCTGTGCAAGCACAGTAAGCAATGGCTGGGGGGCGTATAAAATACTTAGTGTCGTAGCAGTAATGTAGATCAACCAGAGAAAATCTTTCGTCCGTTGCGGACTTTCTTGAGGAACCGTTGTGGGGCAAGCTGCCATGATCTACTCCATGCTTAGCAAGCATTATTCATGTACCGGTTTATTGGCCGTATTTAGGATTTTGTTGGGTATGAAACAGGCGCCGCCCTCATATATCAAAACCAACCGTTCATATGGCATATTGCTATAGACATGCACCCATGCTCAAACAAGTCATGTCACTATTGGCCTCTTTTGTCTATTTTGCAACCAAAATCTTGCCCATACAGCCTGACCAAAAGAAATCCCTCCATCACCAGGCGGAAGGGCCATGTGTTCAAAACACGTCAAACCATGGCCCTGTAAAGCTTTGGACAGGAGCGCGCTTAAGGTTATATTATGCAAAACCCCACCGGAAAGCCCCACATGGCAAAGGCCTGTTACGTCTGCCCCCAGCCTGGCCATTTTCGCTAGACCATGGGCAAGGCTTACATGAAATCGCCTAGCGGCATGCGAAACACTCATCCCCTCAAGGAATTTTGCCACGATATCGTGAAAAAGAGCATGGCTATCCAGCTCAAGCAGGCTAGTGCCATCGATCTGTTTTACTGTTAAGATGGGAACATCAAAAAAATCGTTATCTTGCACACCATGCTGGCACATTTCTAAACGAATGGCCCCCTGCCCTTCATAAGACATGACAGAACACAGACCAAGCACCGCTGAAACAGCATCAAAAAGCCGCCCACAACTGGATGTCATGCGTGGCTGCCCTGCCTTTAAGAGCTCACAAACAGCTTGTTGAGTTGCTAAAGGAATGGTTTTTAGCCAAGGCATGGCCTTTGCTTCGTGTTCGTATGCAGATCCCAAAAGCAAGCCCAAGGCCACCCGCCAAGGTTCTTTTGCTGCCGCATCGCCTCCGGGCAAGGCAAATGGCCGAAGCCTCCCCAAACGCAGCCCTCCGCCACACGCTTGTCCAAGCAAGGCAGGCCAAGCATTTACACCAGCCTGCTCTGGATGCACCAAGAGCAATTCCCCTCCCCAAACCGTTCCGTCTGGGCCATATCCTGCCCCATCAAGGGCCAGACCAAGGGCAGGTGCTGTATGCTTATGCTCGGCAAGAACGCTATGAATATGGGCACAATGGTGTTGCAGTTCGCACAAAGGCAGGCCTTTTTCTGCTGCATGCTCCCGTGCCCATTGCGTTGTATAATAGTCAGGATGGGCGTCGCACACCACAAGACCAGGTGTAACATGAAGGAGTTGCTTCAAATGCTCTACTGTATGCGCAAAAAAGGCATGGGTTGACAGATGCTCCATATCACCAAGGTGCTGACTCACAAAGGCTTCGTTACCGCGCGTCAAACAAACGGTGTTTTTAAGCTCCGCACCCACAGCCAAAACCGTAGCGGCTGTTGCTAGATCAGGCAACATCATAGGATCTGGCACAAACCCCCGCGCCCTACGGATAACGTGGCGGTTCTTTGAATCCACGCGCAACACTGAATCATCGGCTCGAATCACAATGTCTCGATCATGAAGCAAAAAAACATCGGCTATGCTTCCTAACTTAGCCAATGCTTCACGATTGCCAAGGCAAAGGGGCTCGCCGCGAACGTTACCTGACGTCATAATCAAAGCAGCACAGCCATTGGACTGTTCTTTTGCAAATAACGCCAACAGCACGTGGTGCAACGGCGTATATGGCAACATGAGCCCGATACCTGCAAGGTCAGGGGCCACAAGTGCTGACAATGGTGAAGGCTCAATCAGATTTTGCACAGCAACTATGGGGCAGCGTTGATCCAAAAGCGCGGCGCGTTCTTCCTTAGACAGAACTGCCACAGATCCCGCAGTTTCTAACGTATCCACCATGACTGCAAATGATTGGTGCGGACGTGCTTTGCGCTCACGCAGGGCGGCAATGGCCTTGTCATTACTGGCAGAGCAGGCCAATTGAAAACCGCCAAGCCCTTTAACAGCCAGAATAGCTCCTTGAGCCATGGCCCTAACAGCAAAAAGCAAAGCCTTCTGCATATCCTGTTCAAGGATGTGCCCATGGCTATTTGTAAGCCACAGTCGTGGGCCACACACAGGGCAGGCATTGGGCTGAGCATGAAAACGGCGGTCAAGCGGGTTAGTATATTCCGCTAAACATACAGGGCATTGGGGAAAGCAGGCCATGGATGTGGTTGCGCGATCATAAGGAATAGACTTTGTGATGGTCAAACGCGGACCACAGTCTGTGCAATTGATAAAGGGATACAAATAACGGCGATTGCCGGGCGTAAAAAGCTCCTCAAGGCAAGCGTTGCATGTGCCCATATCCGGACTTATAAGCACGGCTTTATTGCCGTTGCCTTGGCTTTCTATAATGCAAAAAGCCTTTTCATCTGGAACAAGTGGAAGGGTTTGCTCGGTAAGACTGGCAATGCGTGCAAGAGGCGGCAGCTCGTTACAAAGCGCCTTGCGCATTCGCTCCAAGGACTCGTGTGAGCCTTGCACCTCAAGCACGACACCTTGCGGCGTATTTCCCACATGGCCTGTAAGCTGTAGTGTTGTTGCCTTTTTATACACAAAAGGACGAAACCCCACACCTTGTACTTGCCCGGTAATGGCAAAGCCATAACGTTTCATCATGTTCCTGTTTACCTGTCAGACGACAGAACGAATGAGGGACTGTATAGTGATACACCCTAGCTTTTGTTGCGTGCCTTACTTATTACGCATGGCAGCCTCTTTGGCCACGGCTTCCTCTATGGCAGCAACAATGCTTCCACGCACAGCGTTTCTATCAAGGGCGTTTGTACCTGCAACCGTCACTCCACCGGGAGAACACACCTGTTCACGCAAGACCCCTGGCGATAAGGCCGTTTCCCTAGCAAGGCGTCCACACCCTTCAAAAAGCCATGTGGTCATTTCCATGGCATCTTGGCGAGCAAAGCCCAAGGTCAGACCAGCTTCAACCATGGCGTCCATCATGTAAAACACATAACCGGGACCACTGCCGATAAGAGCTGTGAACGCTCCAAAACGCGCTTCAGGAAGGACGATAACCCGCCCAAGACTGCGGAACAAGGCTTCAAGCTGTTGTGCTGTTTCTACAGACAGGTTTGGGTCTTCAAAGCATAAAGCAAAGGTGCCGCAACCCACAAGCGCCGGCGTGTTGGGCATGATCCGAACAACGCAGCACTTGCCTCCTGTCCCCTTGGCAAGTTGCTCCATGGTGACACCGGCAGCCATGCTGATGACTATTTTCGACTGGTTGAGCTCTGGCTGAATCTGGGCCAAAACGTCATCAACCATGTACGGCTTTACCCCTAAAAAAATGATGTCTGCCTTACGCGTTAGCTCAATAGGTGAAGCACAAACCTCAATGGAAGAATCCAATTGAGAAATTTTTTCAGGAAACTGATCATTTCCAAGCAAGCTTATCCCTGAAAGGGCGGTAAGCCCTTTCAAAATAGCACCGCCCATATTGCCGCAACCAATGCAGCCCACTTTCCAGTTGGGTATGTTCATGAGTTCACCCTTTCAAGTGCGTTAAAAAAGTACTCTATCTCAACCGCAGCCGATTCTGGACTGTCTGAACCATGTACAGAATTTTGCTGAAAACTTAGCGCAAAGGTGCGACGGATGGTTCCTTCCTCAGCATTTTCAAAGTTGGTAGCTCCCATAAGGGTACGATAGCGCGTGATAGCGTCATCCCCTTCAAGGACAAGGCAAACCACAGGCCCGGAAGTCATAAAGGCTACCAATGGTTCAAAAAAAGGCTTACCATGATGCACTGCATAAAAGCCTTCTGCTTGTTTAACCGTAAGTTGTAGCATTTTCATGGCAACCACACGCAATTCGGCTGCCTCCATCATGGCAAGAATACGACCAATGAGATTGCGTTTCACCGCATCCGGTTTGATGATGGCAAGGGTTTGTTCGTTCATGCTGACTCCTTGTAAGTTGCTAAGTATGTGGTGTAAACAATGACGCTGTGTACCATGTTCTGCTATTTTTGATAATACAAAGGCACAACAGCAACAGATGGGTCCCGTTCTCCTACCCATGCTTTAAGGGCAGCTAAGGTTTCCGGCTTGGGATGACCTATAACAATGGCTTCGCCAGTTCGCTTGGCGATTGCTTCTGCTCGATCCAGCATGTGACGGACGCTTCTTACCGTTGTAATGCCGTCATCAAGAAACAAATCTCGCTTAAACGCCCTTAACGAAAAGGCCTCTGCTTCGTCATGCAAGGTTGAAGCACTATGGGTTAGGCTATCAAGAATAAATAACCCTGACAAGGCGGCAGCTTCCACCACAGTTCGAGACGCCTTGGCATTTTGGGTAAACTTTGACCCCGTATGATTGTTCAAGCCCGTAGCCCATGGGACAACACTCAAAGATTTTTTGATTACTTCGGCAATCTTTTCAGGGGACATGTTTTCGGTGAGCGTATGCGGAATATCATTTGCAGAAAGCTTGCCTATGGATTCCATAGGCTGGTGCACCAAGACTTCAAGGCCTGCTTCATGGGCCATTTTTGCCACACTTGTGGCGTTCCTCTCATAAGGAAGAATGGAAACAGATATGGGAATGTTTAGGGCCATCAGCTCTTTGAGAGGCGCCACATGTGTGCCCATATCATCAATAATGATAGTTAGTTTTGGAGTGTTGCTTGAAGGCAAGGGGCCAGTTTTTGGATCTAGGGGCGTTACATACAGTTCATGAGAAATGACATTGCCTATACGTATTCGCACAAAAGGACCGGGAAGCCACAAAGCATCTGTTGCAGAAAAAGGCTTGGCAGGATTGCTTAAAGCCGCACTTGCCTCAATCCACGCAGAACCTTGGGGCACCTCAAGGATCGCCTTCTCTGTCCATGCTTGAAGGGTTTCAACAAAGATTTGCAAAATACTGCGGTAGCTCCCTCCAAGGTACAAGCGTAGCCGCTGCTGCAACATTGGCCCCTCTTCTGTTTGCAAGGAGCCCACATGCACAACATCTACATGCGTCCCGCCTAAGCGATTTAGGGCCTGCATGAGTGCGAAGTCCACTTGACGTACAGCATCATGCAAGGAAAGCTTTCCTGCTTCACTATATGGTAACGCGTTGGGGTCAATGACTCCTCTTACGGGAGAAAAGGAAGCGCTGCTTTTAGGAGGAGTTGGCCGTTGCTGCACAGTTGGCGCTTCAACAGGCTTAGGTGCGGGGGAGGGTATGGACGGTTCTTTTGTACTTTGGGATTTTTCGTCTTGATTTTTGGGTGGCTGCTTTACTACGTCCTCTTGCTGAGGCTTTGTAAATTCCGCGGCATATTGTTGTACGGCGTCTACTGTTGTATGTATCCCCGTCCAAATGGCCACTGAAAGCTTGCCCACCCCAATGCCTACAAACCATAAACTGCTGGCTATAAGCGCAGTAAGGGCAGCCCCAAGCAACACGCGAAACGGCTGAGGAGGAAAATACGGCCCTAGATTGAGTTTCATCCAGGCGCGTAAAGCAGGAAACCAAACGCGCGTTTTCACTATATGTATGCTGCCTTTATGATACCGGAACTGCGGCAAACAGCAGCAGTTCCGGTGACGATGAACACGTACCACATCTGCGCATGCTTGTGCGCTGTCATGGCCTGTAGGGATTTTTTAACACTCACACTGTTATCGTTTTCAAAAAACACATTAGGACGACAATTCACGCAGCTTGGGCAGGCTTTTAACAAGCTGAAGGCCCATGCGCAATTGATTGTCTTTGGAAAGTGCTTCTTGAGCTTCCTTTGCTTCATCAGAAAGTTTTTCTTCTGTTTTTGTTTCACCTGAACTATTTTCTAAATGCCTTGAAAGGTCTTTTTCGCGGGTAAAACGTAAAGGATTGGGTGATTCGTCGCCTTTGCGTGGCATCTCATACGGAATTTCCATATCAGGGGTCACGCCCTCTGCTTGGATAGAACGCCCTGACGGTGTGTAATACAAAGCCACGGTTAATTTTACTGCTGACCCGTCCGATAGAGGAATCACGTTTTGTACCGAACCTTTACCAAAGGTTTGTTCACCTATAATAAGGGCCCGTTTGCGATCGCCAAGTGCACCTGCCACAATCTCTGAAGCAGAAGCTGACCCTGCATTCACAAGCACCACCACAGGGGCTGTAATGTCGCTATCATCTTGTGTGGCCGGAAATTCGCGCTCGGTATTGCCCTGTTTGCCCTTCATGGAAACAATGACACCGTCATGTAAAAACACATCAGACACACTTACCGCCTGATCCAAAAGACCACCGGGGTTGTTGCGCAAATCAAGGACAATTCCTTTTATTGGATTGTCTTTTGCTGCGTTTTCAAGGGCTTCTTGCAATTCATCCGTGGTTTTTTCGCTAAAGCGAGTGAGGCGAATCCAATGATAGCCGGGTTCAAGCTCGCGCGCTTTGACGCTGATTAAAGGAATGCTGTCGCGCTTGATCTTAATATTAACGGGAGCTTTGGAATCCTTGTGTAAAATGCTCAGCTCAACTTCGCTCCCTTTGGGACCGCGGATGAGCGATACGGCTTCTTGCAACGACATTTCATGGGTAGGTTTTCCATCAACTGCCAAAATAAAATCACCGGGAAGCAAACCTGCCTCATAGGCCGGCGTATCTTCAATGGGTGTTACCACCATGAGCTGATTGCCTTCTGAGGTGATTTCAATACCAATCCCAAAAAATTCTCCGGAACTGGTTTCCATCATGTCTTTGAGCTCTTCTTGCGAAAGGAGCGTTGAGTGCGGATCCAATGACTGAAGCATGCCTTTTAACGCACCGCTCACAAGCTCATCGGTAGCTACATCTTTCACGTAAAAACGCTCTACCATATCAAGGCCTTGGCTAAATCGCTTGAGGGCATCAAACTTATTATCAGCCAAACCTGCAGCACACGCCGAGTTTGTTCCCATAACGAGACACAAGGCAAAAAAAGTCAATGATTGACGTACAAAGCGCATATATCCTCCAAAAGACTCAAATAGTCATGTATGCTATGCTGTTGCTATCTAGACAAACGCATCTTTCGTATCACCTTGTGTAAATACATTTATTTATTAAAAAACGCAATGCGCATATACCACAAACAATACTTTTTTTGGCGGAACGTGTCGCATGCTTAAACATGTGTTCAATTACGAAAAACACAAACGCAAACGCATTGCCCCAAAAACAAACCCAAAGGGGGCAAAGGCTTGCTGTTCACAACCAAAAGCCTAACCACATACATTAACAAAACTTTTACACCTTGAACCATAAAAACGAAACGTAAAAGCATTATGTTGACACGGTAAAAAGCCAAGGTTTCATACTTGCAGCGCGTGCAAACAAACAGAGGGTGGAATGAATTTCTTTTTTTGTACGCTCAAAAAACACAAACATACGCCAAAACGCAAACAACCATAAAATCATGCAAAAACATTTATAAAACCAAAAAACCCGCCAAAAACGGCTAAAACTCTTGACAATCTGTGATTCGTTTTGCTACATTTTTTTCCTGCGGCATGCATATATTCTTGTTTGTAAGAAATTTTGTATTGACAGAAACAACGTAGCTGTATACAAAAACTCCTGCATGGGCAGTTAGCTCAGCTGGTAGAGCATCGCCTTCACACGGCGGGGGCCACAGGTTCAAGTCCTGTACTGCCCACCAGCACAAACGGAGCGGTAGTTAAGTCGGTTATAACGCCGGCCTGTCACGCCGGAGGCCGAGGGTTCAAGTCCCTTCCGCTCCGCCATTTAGCTATAATGGCTTAATATTTGGACAGAAATGTGAGCCATAACATATTCACCGATTCATTCGGTGTATACGTGATACAAATAACAGTATCACGTTGGATTACGGAACTATTGATGTTCCGAGTTTATATAAGGAGCGGTAGTTAAGTCGGTTATAACGCCGGCCTGTCACGCCGGAGGCCGAGGG
>CAYJIX010000020.1:0-21374 GCA_964370375.1 uncultured Desulfovibrionaceae bacterium
ATTTGGAGCCGGTGAGCCTTTAGAAAAACGTATGAAATACGGTTTTCAGGTTCGACTACATAGGCGCAACTTCGTTGAAAGAGCATGGCTTTTCACTAGCGTTGCACGATGCACACGTACATGGTTGCGCTTACATATTTTTTGTCATTTGCACATAATCCATTTGTGTAAGGCCCATTTTTTCATAAGCTTTGATGGCAGAGGCATTGTCGTTTGAAACTTCTAGGCGCAAACGAACGGCTTTGCCTTTGTATTTTTTCTCTAAAAACGTGAACAATTGCCCACCTATACCTTTTCCGCGTGCTTGTGGTAGCAAATATATGTCTTCCAGCCATAGACAGATGCCCCCGTATTCTGTGGAATAGCTTTTAGCAACCATGGCATAGCCTAAAAGGGCGTTATTTTCTTCAAAAACATAGCCTTCGATAAAGGGCATGTCGCTTATACAATCCTCGATGTCTTGCTGTAACACGTTTGTAGAGGCTTTTACATGAACGGCAGGGGAGGCATAAAAGACTTGCATCATGGCAAGGACGTGTTCTTTGTCTTGTGTTTGCATGGGACGGATGTGCATAGTGTTCCTTTTATTGTATACGAACTTTGTGTAAAAAGGCGTTATTGCACAAGAATACAATATCTGCAAGAAAGACGCTTTTTCAAAATTTTATTGAGGTGCAAAAGGATGGTGAATAAACTTGTTTTTTTGGAATAAAAAGCAAATAATACAGAAAAAACGTTGTATCCTTCAACGCTGCGCTTGCCCTCTATGCTGATGGGACACACAAAAGCATTTACATGAGGCAAAAACCATCGCGCAACAACTAGGAAGAAAAAAGCTGTAAAATTCAGGAAGCCACTGTGTTTAAATTTTACGTAATTACAAACACTAACAGACAACACCATGTATACTTGTACAAACGCCTTTGTCGGCGCACTATTTTTATGGACAGCACCCTATGCGCGCTATAAATAAAAAAACACGAAAAAACACGAAGAGCTTAATAACAAAACTCTTTATGCATCACGATGTCAAAGTGAGGCTTTTCAACATACTAGCCCTTGGTGGTATGTTTACCTGTGTCGTGGTCTTTATTTACAATATTGTATATACTGACATGCGAAGTGTTTCTATAATTACCTGTCTTTTTATACTTTCAGCGGCCTTACTAACGTACGCACAAAAAACAGGCAATTACAAACCGTGCTATATCATTACTGTTATTTGCATATTCCTTATTGGCTTTCCAATGCTTTTTTTTGCAAATGGCGGGTATCATGGCGGAATGCCAGCTACTTTTGTTTTTGCTGTTGTGTTTACTGTTTTAATGTTGGACAGAAAATATGGCATCCTTGTAGCATTATTTGAATTAGCATTTTATATTTCACTGTGTATCATTGCTTATGTGTATCCACAAACAGTAACCTATTTTAGTACTGAATTTTCCATTATGGTTGATGTGGCAATGGCTTTTACCATATCTTCCATTGTATGCGCAGGATGCCTGTATTTACACTTGCAAGAATATGATGTTCAGCAGCAAAAGCTTGTCGTGCAAAATGAACATCTAAAAATGTACAATGATGCGAAATCAACCTTTTTAACAACCGTGGCTCATGAAATACGAAATCCGCTTACTGCTATTTCTGCAAACGCCAGAGACACGAAAGAACGCTTGGAAGACGATGAACAAGAAGGGCTTAATACTAATTTAGAAACAATAGAAAATATTGTCATGCGCATAGATCGCATCCTTACAGACCTTATGGATACTGTATCCATAGAGCAGGGCAAATTTACGGTGTGCAAGGCACCTGTCAAGCTTGAAGCCGTTCTGCGTGAGGCTGCCGATAACTTTACAAAAGACATACAGCGCACCAATAACACCATTGAAATTCGGACACCACCTCTTGAACCGATTATGGCCGATCACGAAAGGTTGTTGCAAGTTATGAACAACTTGCTTTCAAATGCCATAAAGCACACCAGAAACGGTACAATCGTGCTTTCGCTTAACCAAGAAGACGGCTACCAAACTGTAAACGTTATTGATACAGGCGGTGGCATGGAAAAAACAGTCCGCGACAAAGTATTCAAAGGCTATGTGTCCATGAGTAAAGAATATTGGCGGCACGGCATCGGGCTTTATGTCTGTCATCAAATAATTTCTGCCCATAATGGAGAAATTTTTGTTGGAGACACAGGGGGAAAAGGTACAAAAATCACCTTCAATCTGCCTTTTGAAACAGAGTAACATCTAAATATAGCATGTTTTTTTAAAAAAAGTAAATTTACCTTTGTAAAAGGTATAGTTTTCGTAACTTTTTAAAATCCGCAAAAAGTATGCTATAGGAGAAGTGCTGTAAAAATACGTTGCAAAGGAGTATGAGCATGGACAGTACCATTTTACTTGTGGAAGACGACCAAGATATCCTTAACGCCAATGCGCGCATTCTTCATCGTCACGGCTACCGTGTGCTTGTAGCAACAAGTGCGCGTTCTGCTATAGATATCCTTATGCAAGAAACACCGGACTTGCTCATTTTAGACATCATGTTGCCTGATGATAGCGGTTATCAGATATGCAAAACATTTAGGATAACTTCAAATAATCCTGTGATTTTTCTCTCTGCAAAGGGTGACGTACAAGACAAAATCAACGGATTTAAATTTGGCGCTGATTACTACCTCACCAAGCCCTATAATTTTGATGAGCTTTTTGCAGTTATTGAACGGCTACTTGAGCGTGAACAAAAAACCATTCAAGCACAACAAACAATCATAACCGTGGGCAACCTTTTGTTAAACCTTTCGAACACCACTGTTTACCTTGACGGGCGAGTTCTTTTACTTACCAAAATAGAATATAAATTGCTTTCTTTTTTCATGCAAAACCAAAACAAAGCAATCGATAACGAGACATTAGCTGTCATTGCCTGGGGATCGCTTGATCAATCCAAAAAAAATGTCTTAAAAACGCATATTTCAAGGATAAAACAAAAAATTGAATGTGAATTTTCAGAAATTTACGACATCAAAACCATATACGGTAAGGGCTATTGCTTTGTAAGAACAGAAGAAGAGCTATAATAATGAGCTTGCACGAGCAAAAAAATTCGTTTTGCAATAACAAACGGAGGTTAGCTTTAAGTATCTAAGACCTTCTTCATGATCTAGCTGTTCATGAAATACAAAAGGCACAAAGAGAAGTTTTTTTCAACGCAGAATGCAGCTACGCTATGTGACAAGAGCAGAACCTTTCTCTCGCTTCGTAAAGGTTTAAATCTCACTTAGCGGGAACTGTTTTTACGCCACACCCATGGTGGTACGGGATTTTGGTTTTGCCAAAGCCCTTTTTTTGTATCTTTTGCTTTTGTTTGCAAAAACGCCCAATCCTCACAAACATCTATGCTGCAATAGTTTGGATACATCCAAGCAAGACCATTTTTTAAAAGAATTTCTTGCACATTTTCCCCTTCAACATACACCATTGCCACCACACGCCCATAACGATCTTTTGTGATGGGCGATATAAAAACGTCTTTGCCTTGAAGCAACGTTGTAAGAAAAGTCGTAGCCTCATTCCCGTATTCTTGTTTTTTTTCCGGTGCATCAATACCATAAAGGCGAACTTTTATTTTTTGCCCTTGCTGCGTAATATGAATGGTGTCTGCGTCTATGATTTTAAGCTCTTGCAAGCCAAAATTCTGTGCGGACGCATCAAAAAACATCAACAAGGTGCATGCTAGAGTGAGAACTGTTTTCATTGTGCCTGCCTCCACGCTCAATATTTTAATTGAAGGTTACTATTTATACAAAAAGCATGAAAATTATTCCGTTACGTCTAAAAGCTTTTGCCACAGAATAAAAAAAAGGGAACAAGGCTCTTTAACTCAACGCCAGATTACTGAGAAAATGCAGAGCACAAGGTCTTTGGTTTTTTTAGAAAACGGCAAAAACATGCCAAGTTTACAAACTTTTTTTGCCGTTGCTGAAGCATTGGAGATAGACCCTCTTGAACTTTTACGCTGTGTTGTGGCAAGGCGCTATTATTTTGAACAAAAATCAGAATAGGCGCGCTTAATAAAGGACATTATAACTTTTTACTACTCTTGCGTGCCTTACTCAAAAAAAGCCCTTGCAGGTATTCTCCTACAAGGGCTTTTTCTTTGCTCGTGCTATGCGTTATTTTATGGTAATCAGCTCATACTCGCTTGTGCCAAGGCCGATTTCTTCAGCATGGCTGAGCTGGCTGCGCCAGTTCGTTGTGGGGTGAATGGCTTTAAAGTGATCTCCCAATTGCCCGTGGGTGCAACCACAATCGTTCATGATGCTTGAACCAATAGCAGGGGCTGCATTGACAGCGTCAATACAGGCTTTATCCAAAGCCACAGGGTCAAAGCTTGCAAACATGCCTATATCCGGCACAACAGCAGCGTCATTTTCACCATGGCAATCGCAATAGGGCGATACTTGGTTCACTATGCTGATATGAAAATGAGGACGTCCTTGAAGAACCGCCAAGGCGTACTCTGCCATGCGGCAGTTGAGATTATCAACGTTTGTTTCAAACGAAGCGTCAATGGCGTCAAAATTACAAACACCCATGCAACGCCCGCAGCCTACGCATTTATTGTGATCCAGATGGGCCTTTCTTGCCTCATCATAGCTTATTGCGTCATGCGCACAATAGTGGATACACACGCCACAACCACGGCAATTGCTGTTCACTGTGGGCTTGCCTTCGCTATGCATGTGCATTTTACCGGGTCGGCTGCCACAGCCCATGCCAACATTTTTAATGGCACCGCCAAAGCCTGTCATTTCATGGCCCTTAAAATGGTTCAGGGAAATGATAACGTCAGCATCCATAACAGCACGTCCAATACGCGCGCTTTTGCAGTATGTGGTGCCTGTAAGGGGTACTTCTACATCGTCAGTGCCTTTAAGTCCGTCACCTATAATCACATGGCATCCTGTAGAAAACGGCGAATAGCCGTTTTCATAGGCAGCTGTGATATGCTCCAAAGCATCCTTGCGCCGTCCCACATAAAGGGTGTTGCAGTCGGTCAAAAAAGGTTTTGCCTTTTGTTCATACAAAACATCCACCACGGTCTTGGAAAAATTGGGCCGCAAAAAGGAAAGGTTGCCGGGCTCACCAAAATGGATTTTTACGGCAACAAATTTTCCGTCAAGGGGCATGGTAGTAATGCCTGCCTTGCGGATGAGTTTTTCCAGTTTCATCTGCAAGCTGGTGCCTACCTTGCAACGCATGTCTGTGAAAAAAACTTTAGACTTTTCCATACTTGTTCTCCATTTGTATAAAAAGCTAACTGGGGTATCAGCTATGCTCTTTTTAATCGCGAAGCAAACAACATACCACTGACTACACGCCCCTATCAAGGGGTTTTTCTATGAAGCCCATAATATAAAACGAACAGTCAATGGAACGCGTAAACATGTTGACACAAACACAGTAGTGCCTACACTCACTCCATGCATAACGCATGTCACCGTATTGTTTTTTTGATAAACACCGCGCATGCAACAAGGAAAGACCATGACAAACGCAGAACGCCTCGACTTTCTAATCGATTTTTTACAAGATGAACGCCAACAGCAAAAAGGCGACAGCATGGCGCCTCATGCGCAGGATTTCATGGACAAAGCACAGCTGTTCCGTGCCTTGGTCAATATCCGTCCGCCCTACCCCATATCTGAAGCCTTTCTTGAGGTACAAGACGCCTATTTGCAAAACAGTATACGTGAAAGGGGCGTTATCTCGCTTGACCTATTGCAACCTGTCAAAAAAAATATGTATCTTTTTCAAGGCGACATTACAACGCTTGCCGTAGATGCCATTGTCAATGCGGCGAACAGTCAGCTTCTTGGCTGTTTTATTCCCTGCCATGCCTGCATTGATAACGTCATTCATACGTTTGCAGGTGTGCAATTGCGACTTGCCTGTGACAAGATCATGCAAGAGCAAGGGCATGAAGAATCTACAGGGAACGCCAAAATAACAGCGGCGTACAATTTGCCGTCAAAGCACGTCATCCATACAGTTGGGCCCATTGTATATGGAGATCTTACAAAAGAGCATGAGGATTTGCTGGCTCAAGCTTATTATTCCTGCCTTGAATGCGCCACAAAAAACAACCTAACATCCATCGCATTTTGTTGTATTTCCACAGGGGAATTTCGCTTTCCACAAAAACGGGCAGCTGAAATTGCGCTTTCTTGTGTTGAATTGTACCTTCGTAAAAACAAAAGCACCCTGAACGTGATTTTTAACGTTTTTAAGGATAGTGATCATGCAATCTACAGATCTCTTCTTGGAACAAATTAACGCAGTGCATGAAAAAATAACAAGAGCAGACGCTCTTGTTATCGGTGCAGGCGCGGGGCTGTCTACGTCAGCAGGGCTTGACTATGGCGGAGAAAGGTTCAAAAAAAACTTTCCCGACTTTATCGAAAAATACAGCTTCACCAACATGTATACAGCAGGGTTTTACCCCTTTGCTAACTTAGAAGAATATTGGGCCTATTGGAGCAGGCATATTTTCCACAATCGCTACGAAGATTTTGCGGCTAAACCCTATGAAGACCTTCTTAAATCCATACACGAGAAAACATATTTTGTTCTCACTACAAATGTAGACCATCTTTTTCAGCGTAATGGCTTTGCAAAAGAACAGCTTTTTTACACGCAAGGCGACTATGGTTTATGGCAATGCTCTGTCCCTTGTCATGAAGAAACTTATGACAATGAACAGCGCGTAAAAAAAATGGTAAAAGAACAAAAGGATATGAAAATCCCAACAGAGGATATACCCTATTGTCCTTATTGTGGCAAAGTAATGAGCATGAATTTACGCTGTGACGATACCTTTGTGCAAGATGCAGGATGGTATGAGGCCCTTAAAAGATATCAAGGATTTATGCAAACATATGGCGCCAAAAACGTCCTCTTTTTAGAGCTTGGCGTTGGCGGCAATACTCCCGGGATTATCAAGTATCCTTTTTGGGAAAACGTGGCAAAAAACCCACAGGCAAGCTATGTTATTATCAACAAAGGGGAAGCCTTTTGCCCTCCAAGCATCCAAAAGCAATCGATTTGCATTGATGCCGACATAAAAGATGCTGTGGAACTGTTACGCAAAGTATCAATACCGGTGTAAAGCAAAGGGTAGGGTAAACATTGACTTTTTTATGCCTCACTTCTATCCTAACAACATATCTATAACTAAATTGTAACCAAAAGCAGGATCTATGGAAAATCTTGACAATATCGTTGACAATATTGCCAACACAAAAATTGAAAAAAGCCATCTTCACGGCCTCGGTTTATTTGCCACAGCACCCATCAATAAAGGCACTATTTTGTGTGTTTTAGACGGGCAATACGTTCCTGCAACAGACTATTTTTATACCGTTTTTGAATGGAATGTCATATCTGAGGATGTATTGCTTATAAGGCCTTGCAGGACAAAGTACAGCTTTATCAACCATTCGCGCACTCCAAATATTGCTGTTACAAAAAACCCCTTACGTGTTGTTGCGGTGCAAAATATTGCCCTTGGCGAAGAATTGACCCTAGATTATAGAAACGAACCCTTAAGCGAAGCCTATCTAGCAGGACACGGCTCTACCTACCTATAATATTCTTACCTTGCCAACCAGACGTAAAAGGTGTCTTATGCGTGATGAAGCCTTTCTTATTCTAATACAGCCTGTCAGTTTTACTTTGGATGTGTACGTTGAATCTCTAAACAAGCTTTATAATGCTGACGAAAAGCTAGCTAACATCGGATTTAAAAACCCTAAACATCATATTGGCGAGCAGCCCATCCATTTGGTAAGCTCTAGCTTTGACGACGGGCCGCAATCAAGGCATATTTCTTTATTAGTAAAAGATATTCCATACAGGCTGGAGCCATCTTTTTTTGAAGAAATACTTCAACATGAAAACTTTGCAGCATTAAAAAATATAACTATCAACGCTGAGAAAAGTTTTCTAAGCTTATATATTGTTGATCAATCTGTATTTACATTTTCTTTGCAAGTATGTGTGCAAACACCTGTGGGGAAAAATGATGTACAATATAACGATATCATACTTGGTTTTAGAGAGCTTATAAATACAAACAATGGAATCTATGAAAACATAAAAAGCACTATACTTGCGCATACAAAAAAAACATTAACGTCAATAGGCGTTACGCCATCCAATGAAAGCATCTATATCCCTGAACATACTGCACATATTTTTTCCTATTTTACGCAACACTATAACCATGAACAGGCCAATGCCATAAATGCTGTGCACGCAGCTGAAGAAGGTATTGATTTTGAACGCTACAAATTGCCTGAAACCACAGCAGATTATTTTGTTCGCTTTGGCTGGAGTTATACAAGTTTATACGCGGTATCTCAATTTGAGGCAGAAAAATGCCTACAAATATCCATACATTTAAGCGCGCGCTGGTTTTTTTGGAGAAAATTTAACTCTACAACCTACGAAAACCTAAAAGAAATCACGTTTGATACTGTGCACATCCAATCCCTTGACAGCATGCTTAATGGGCACAATACCCTTGTTGCCATTTCACGGGTCCTGTCTGCAAAGGATTTTCAGTTCATCTCTACCCTTAAACCGTGGCAAGAAAACATCTACTCCAAAACACAAGCGTATTGGAAAGTGCCTTCCTTACGTGAAGAAACCCTATTGACACTTGATACCGTCAAAGGCGTTATTGAAAGGAAAATGGAGCAATACAGCCAAAAATTGCAACAAAAGCAATCTTCAATCCTTTTTTTAATCGCATCGGTAGAAATTTTTGCAATAATCGGGCACCTTAACGATTATTTAACAGTTGTAACCATTAATAACCTGCCCAAGAGTTTGCATTTTCTCAGCTTTGAAGGCTTTAATACCTTTGTTACTTTTATCCCCTTACTGCTTATAATAGGATTTGCAGTAGCCATGTTTTATATAGCAGATTACAGTCTTTCCCTTGTTTTTAATAGAAAATATAGAAACCTTTTAAAATATTTTAGCAACAAGGAGTAACTTTTTTTGCAAGACATGGCATCTTGCAAAGCTTACTTGAACACATAAAGGAGGCTTATATGTTCGCACTTGCCATCAACGGAAGCCCTCGTAAAGACGGCAACACCTATCTAATGTTACAAGAGGTCCTAAAACCGCTCCAAGATGCCGGTTGGGATGCAAACATCATGCATGTTGGAAATATTCATGGCTGCCGCGCCTGCTATGGGTGCAGAAAACAGATGAACCAACGCTGTGTGTTTGATAAAGATGGTTTTAATGCTTTATTTGAACATATGGTTCGCGCAGACGCGATCATTTTGGGCTCTCCCACCTATTATACAGATGTCACCGCGGAAATGAAGGCACTGATCGATCGCGCAGGCTTTGTGGCAGGAGCCAATAACCGCTTGTTCCAAGGCAAGATAGGTGCAGCTGTCGTGGTTGCACGTCGTGGAGGATCTATACATGCCTTTGACAGCATGAACCACATGTTCCACATCTCCCGCATGATCCTTCCCGGTTCTACCTACTGGAATATTGGCTATGGGCGCGATAAGGGCGATGTGCTGAACGATACAGAAGGATTAGCCAACATGAACCACCTTGGGCGGATGATCAACTGGCTTGGCACAGCACTTCAAGGGCATAAAGACACCTTGCCTGAATAATACTCACATACATTTACAAAAACAGGGCAGATGTTTTGAGGATTTTTTCCGTAAAACATCTGCCCTTATTTTTTTGACGAAAAGGCTATGCCCTTTCAGTATCATCAGTCTTTTGCAGCAACATCCCTTGGCGCTTGCATAGGGATCACGCGGATATTGTTTTCACTTTTCCTGGCAACTCTGGATCTAAAAACGCGTAACCATTTTTTTCCCCAACGGGCCCCAAACAGCTGTCTTGCCAGCCATTCTGACACATGCAGTACAGGGCGTTGCTTTTGTTGCTGTAGCATGATCCTTGTTAGGCCCACTTTACACGAAGGGCAAGACACCAATACCGGAAACGTTAAGGAAACGCCTTTCAGGTCAACCGCCAAACGCTGGGCTTTGCGCTGGCGTAATTCATTATAAATATGCGGCGATGAAATGGCGCCCATGCCGGATTCTCCACAACATCCGGTATGAGGAGTTATTTGCACGCCAAGCTTTTCTCCAAGGCGTTTATAGTACGCTTTACTGTTGCCTATTTTCATAAGAGCAGCTTCTTCTGCATGGCAGGACACGTGATACACTGCTTTTGCACCAATTTCACGGTTTTGTGGTGCTATTTCTGCAATTGCAGTATCGAGCCGCGGCACTATATAAGACATGATATCCACAATACCAGATTGACCTTCTTGCGCGTCCTTGCCAAAAACTTCTGTCAATAATCCTGGCAAATCAAGGGATTGAAGCCCTTCTCGGCACGTGGGGCAAGCGATGACCACTTGCCGCACAATAAGACCTGCTTGCCTTGCCTGTTCAAGGGCTTTGCGCAACAGATCCCTGCTTGCTTTGCGATTGACAGCAAAATCGTTCAAGGCGCCTGATGCTATAAGGGGATACCCACAGCACACATGCTGGGAAGGCAGCACCACGCCAACGCCGCTCTCTAAAAGCAACGCTAAGGACGATAGGCCTATGCCGCGGGAAAAAAGGCTCCCTCCGCAACCTGGGAAATACAAAACAGCCTCTGTAACAGGATTGCCGTTGTGATCAGGCACAAAGCAGTTTCCGCGTTCAGGGTGCAGTGCTTCGTATAAGTTGCGGTACCCAAGGTTTGGCCCCTTGCCAGAAAATAGCGGATTGGCCATGCGCCGTGTTAAAAAAGGCAAGACATCAAGCAAACGGTTTTGCAATTGCTGACCAAAGGCTGCGGCCTTGGCCATTTGCGGAATCCGCACTGTTGGCTTTTGCGCAATCCAAGACAGTGCGCGCTCTTTAACAGGGTGTCCGCCGGCACCTTCGCCCACCAAAAAGGCTCGCAGTTGCAAGGCCACTTCTGCTGAAGGAATTTTTACGGGACATACCGTTTCACAGCGGCCACAGCCGGTGCAATGTTCAGAAAGCTCACGCAACGCCTCCAAAAGATAGGCAGAAATACGCCCCGTGGTGACTTGTGAATAATACACTGCCTCCACGATGGCGCCCAAAACCATATTTTTATTGCGCGGATGGTAATGGATTGAGCGCTCAGGATAAAGCATAGGGCAGACTTCCTTACATTTGCCGCACCGTGTACATATCTGTACCAGTGAAAGCAAACGGATAAGCCCTTCTGTATCCGGCAAACCGCTTTCGCGTAAATCATTGATCAATCTGTTGAACGAAAAGGTAAAGGGCCGTACAGGCAAATCCTTTTGGGTGAGCTTAGCAGGATTGAACACGTCACGCGGATCCACTCTGGCCTTAAACAGGCGAATAGCTTCCATTTTTTCCTGCCCCAAAAAGGCCAGCTTCGTGATGCCAATGCCGTGTTCACCCGACACTGCGCCGTTCATGCGCTGGGCCACTTCCATGACTTCCATCGCCACATCTTCGGCAAGTTCAAGCATTTCTAGGTCATTGGAATTTACAGGAATATTTACATGGCAATTGCCATCGCCTGCATGCATGTGACTTGCCACAATAACACGGCTGGCACACATGTCATCACAAATCCGTTGCAGCGATTCCGCCTGGTCGGGAAAATCTTCTTTAAGTTTTTGTAAAAAGGCTACGGCATGCGCTTCGATGTCATCGTCAGTTTCTTCCTCGCTTACAGGCAGCGCGCAATTGCCGTCTTCTTGAGCAACACCGTCAGGCAAAACATTTCTGCCTGCATGCTGGGTTGCAAAGGCCAACTCATCGGCAATGCCTTCATGTTCCGGCGACACACCACGCAGACGCGTTACCTCCTGTAAGGCCCTAAGGTAAGCAACGCCTGCACAACGCCTGTTCAAATTCTCCAAAAAAATGGCAAAATCCGGAATCTTATGCATGGGAATGACCACGTCTTCGTTGATCTTGAATCCGGATGTGCGCTTGGCAATGGCAGACAAACGGTGCCTGTCTTCCCAAAAATGTTCGGCTTCGCGTTCGTCAGCTGCCACCATAAGGGCAACCGTATCACGCTGCCCCACGATGGCGACGATTTCTGCCACACAACGATCCAACAAAGGGGCTTCATCTCCATCAACCTGTAAAATGATCACAGATATGGGCAAACCTTCATGACGTAAAGATTTACGTTCATAACCAAGGGCTTGCACATATTTGGCATTAAACTCTTCAAGGGCTGATAGGCGAGCATAATCGCCTTCTTGGCGGATTTTGTCGCGCAAGGCTACAATTTCGCCAATAACAACAGCAGCTTCATGCATGGATGAACCGTAAAACTCCAGCACCATAACCCTAGATAACGCAGGGCGCGGATGCACCACAAAGGTGGCCTCGGTGATGATGCCGTCAACGCCTTCTTTTTGCATCCCGGGCAGACCTCCAAGGGCCTTGTCCGTCACGTCCTTGCCAAGGCCCGGCAGGCGAATATCATCGCCTTTAAGCTCTACCACATTGCGCACGCCGCCGCTAAGGTCGCGCACTTCAAACGTGGCAACTTCATTGGATAAAATTTTATGCCGTGGATGATTTACACGCACGATTTCAATGATCTCACCTGTTGGCGTTACCATTTTCCATGATAATAAATTGTCAAGCGTCGTTCCGTATTCAAACGCGCAAGGGCCGCCGGAATTTTCTGCCACATTCCCACCAATGGTGGATGCTGAGCGCGAAGCAGGGTCAATGGTCAATAAATAGCCGTCTTTAGCTACAGATTCAACCGCTGCTTGCGTGATGACGCCTGCTTGCAGGGTTACGGTCATGGTTTCTGTATCCACAGGCTGCACTTGCGTAAGGCGTGTTAAGCGCACAATGACAGAACGTTTGCGCACAGGCACAGCTCCGCCCGTCATACCGGAAGCTCCACCACTTGGGATAAGCGCGAACTTCATTTCATTAGCAAGGCATATAAGACGTCGGATTTCTTCATCATTGCTTGGCTCAACCACAAGAAGTGGCAATTCCATGCGCAAGTCTGTAGCATCGGTAGAACAGGCTACAAGGGCACCGGGGCTGGTTATAATAGCGTCTTCGGGAAGCCATTCTTTTAGGCGTTGCGCGATCTGCACTCGGGCCGCAGCTTCTGCTTCAAAGCCGCTCCAAAAAAGCGTGATGCCTTCGCTGATACTCGTTGCAAAATGGTGCGCTAAAGCAAAAACTTCTCGGTCAAAACGCGCCTTTACCGACGCCTTAACCGCCACAGGATCCACAAAAGGATTGTACACCACCAAAAAAAGTTCCTCAGCAATTTCAATAGCTAAGGCACGAACAGCCTGGGGCCAAGCGCGAAAATCCGTAAGGTCAATTCGTAAAATACGATGCACAACAAAATCAGGCGCAATAGAAATGTGAGGTCCTTTATGTGGCATAAAAAACGCCTTTCGCAAAATCGGGTAAAGAGGGTGCGTAAATCGTATGCAAAAGGTACATCTTCTGCATACTTTGTCCAAAACAAGACGCTACGGTGTCGTACTATCGCGCATTAAAGCAATATAATACTTTATAAAAATCAGGCTAGTGCAAATCCACTTTTTCCTACAAAAAACTTGTAGACCATTGTTTACTTGTTGCGACAAGCTTTTATATATACTAGGATTCATCATGTTTGGCAAGGTTCGTCAGCTAGGAGCACCTGCTAGGGTGCACCAGATCAACCTACCCGTAACTTTCGTAACTAGATTGATGAGATCACCATGTACACCGTTTACTTAGCAGCAAAGGGTTTCACCCATGAACTTCTTGCTGAACTTGCTCTTAACGCCATAAAGCCTACGGCCGTGCGCGACAGGCTTGTCCTATGCCAAGGGCCTGCCCAGCGCCTACTATGGGCACAAAACACATGGCGCAATGCAGAATTTTTGCCCGTTGATTCCATCAAGGATGCCGTGCGTAAACTTGTGACCATCCAGCGCAACTGGCATTTGTATTCGGTGACAGAGCACCGCCGCGCTGCCCTTATCCAAGAAGCCTTGCCCCACGTTGGGCATAAACCCCTGTCGTTTGGCAGCCCTGCGCCGTCAGCTCCTTTAGGCGCATGGACGTTGTGGGATCACAAAACCGTGCTTTTTGCGCCTTCTTGCAGCTCGCCCTTTGCCCATGGTGAAGTTCATTTTCAGGAAAACAAAACAGACCCCCCAAGTCGGGCCTATTTAAAACTTTGGGAATTGTTCACGCTAGCAGGCACCTGTCCAAAACCACATGAAACCTGCCTTGACCTTGGCGCTGCCCCTGGCGGCTGGACGTGGGTTTTGGCAAGCCTTGGCGCCACGGTGCATAGCGTTGACAAAGCAGCCCTTGCGCCCAATGTGGCTGCCATGCCCAAGGTAAAAAGCATCCGCGGTAGCGGCTTTGGCCTTGACCCCTTACATTGTGAGCCTGTGGACTGGGTTTTTTCTGATATGATTTGCTATCCAGAACGGCTGTATAAACTGGTAGAACGCTGGATTTCTTCCCAAAAATGCAGGTACATGGTTTGCACGTTAAAATTTCAAGGCGCAACAGATTATGCCACGATTGCTCGCTTTGCAGAGGTTGAGCACTCGCAAATCATCCACCTATCCTGCAATCGACATGAAGTTACATGGCTATGGAGCAAAGATGGAACCTTGGCTGTTCAATAAGGGCACGCTAAAAGGGGAAAAGATTTACTGCCAAGGCTAATTTTGCGCCCATGTTTTTTGCTTAGTAAAACAAAATCTCGGCTGATCTAAAGTCATACTTTGAATCAGCCGAGGTTTTTTATGTGATTTGAAGAAAACCGTATACTTTAACCCGTGGGATATGTGTAAAGGGTGGCACAAAACCATCCGATACAACCTCTGCGAACACCTATGCACCTTTTATAACTACTTTTTCCCACCGCTCTTTTTCGTGTGGGATGAACGTAGCCTCACCCTGATAGGCGCGTGCTCAATGCCAAAGAGTCGCCGCAGGTTCCGTTCAAGGTAACGGGCATAGCTATCAAGGATTCTATCGGCATCACTTACAAAAAAGACAAAAGTTGGCGGGCTTGTTTCAGCTTGGGTTAAGTAGAAAAACTTAGGCCTTACCCTTTTAACAACAGGTGGTTGGTGTTTGGCCAAAATGTCTTCCATGGCACGGTTCAGCTTGCCTGTGGGCACTCGCACCTGACATTCCTGACGGATTTGCTCAGCTAGGGGTAAAATCGCGTCAAGTCGCGTTCCACGCATGGCAGAAATATGCATCACCGGCACATGTGGGCAAAACTTAAGGATTTCTTTGAATTCTTTTTCAAGGGCTGCGCGCTCTTTACGCGCAATAAGGTCAACCTTATTTGCCAAAATCAAAAAGGGTGTTTTGCGCTCAACCAAAAGGTCTATCAAGCGTTTGTCCTGCGCTGTAATGCCCTCAATAGCATCAATCATGAACAAAATAACATGAGCTTTGGTGCTGCTTTTGAGTGCGGAATTTACCGAAAACCGCTCCACAGTATCCGTTATTTTGGTACGTCTGCGCACGCCAGCTGTATCAACAAACACATACGGAACACCGCGCCATTCAAAGGGCACATCCACACTGTCGCGCGTGGTGCCTGCCACATCGCTGACAATCATACGCTCTTCACTGACAAAAGCATTGACAAGTGACGATTTACCGGCATTGGGACGCCCCAAAAGGGCAAGGCGTAAAGGCGCGTCCTCGGCATCGGCGTCGTCATCGGATTGCACTTCATCTTTTGGTAAAAGCTCTACCAATTCTTCTTCAAGCAGGCGCACATTGTGGCCGTGTTCGGCTGATACAGCCAAGATAGGAAAGCCAAGCGCATGAAATTCTGCCACAATTTCATCTTCTTTTTCAAGGCCGTCTACCTTATTGACCACAAGCAAAACAGGCTTGCTAAACGTGCGAACATACGCAGCTAAATGTTCATCAAACGGCATAAGCCCATCGCGCCCATCCACCACAAGGCACAAGACGGCAGCTTCACGCACGGCAGCTTCGGTTTGGCGCAAAATCTCTGCCTCAAAACCGCGGATCCCTTCCGGGCCTTCGGCAACCTTGGCATGAGCGTCAAGGGTTACGCCGCCTGTGTCGATAAGCGTAAACATAGGACGCCCATGCCAGCGCACTGTGCCTGTCATGCGGTCGCGCGTAACGCCCGGCCTATCATGGGTGATAGCTCGATTGCTACGAATAAGCCGATTGAACAGGGTTGATTTGCCCACGTTGGGCCGCCCTAAAAGGGCAATTTGTGACAGCATGGGGCGTCGTCCTTACCGAAAAAATCCGGTTGTTGTAAATGGTTATCACGTGTTTGAGCGTCGATTATTTTGACGGTTCAATCACTTCTTGCCCATTCATGTAGGGTTGCAGCACTTTGGGAATCAGAATAGAGCCGTCTTTTTGCTGATAATTTTCAATAATCGCAACAAGGCTCCGTCCTGTAGGCAGGCCAGACCCGTTCAAGGTGTGCAAGAAGGCAGCTTTACCGCCGTTTGCAGGTTTAAAACGGATATTCGCTCTGCGCGCCTGAAAATCCTCACAATTGGAGCAGGAAGAAATTTCGCGATAGGTTTTTTGCCCGGGCAGCCACACTTCCACGTCATAGGTTTTTGCAGCGGCAAAACCTGTGTCGCCTGTGCACAACACAATGGTGCGGTACGGCAATTCAAGCTCTTCCAACAGTTTTTCTGCACTGCCGCACATGGTTTCAAGGGCGTCGTAGGAGGCGTCAGGGTGAGCAAAGGTCACCATTTCAACCTTGGTGAATTGGTGCTGGCGGATGAGGCCGCGCGTATCTTTGCCATAGGCTCCTGCTTCAGAGCGAAAACACGGTGTCTGTGAACAATAGAGCAAGGGCAAATCGGCCTCGTTTATAACTTCATCGGCATACAAATTGGTAACAGGCACTTCTGATGTGGGGATCAAAAAATAATCCCATTGATCCAATTTGAAAAGGTCTTCTTCAAATTTTGGCAATTGGCCAGTACCTGTCATGGTTTTACGGTTGACCATGAGCGGCGGCAAAATTTCTGTCCGTCCATTGCGGTTATGAAAATCAAGAAAGAAATTGGCCAATGCACGCTCAAGACGTGCAGCCCAACCCCACGACACGGTAAAGCGCGATCCGGCAAGCTTTGCTCCGCGTTCAAAATCAAGCCCTTTTAAGGCAACGCCGATATCCCAGTGTTCACGAACAGGAAAATCAAAATCCCTTGGTGTTCCGTTGCGGCGCACTTCCACATTGCTTGTTTCATCTTTACCCATGGGCACAGAGTCATGAAGGATGTTGGGAATGGTTAGCATCCAGTCGTTCAGCTCTTGCTTGATCGTTTCTGTGGAGGTGTCAAGAAAGCTGATACGTGAAGAAAGCCGGCTTAATTCCTCCAGCAAAGCTGTGGCATCTTCCCCTGCTTTTTTACGGCGTGCCACCTCACCTGAAGCGCGATTGCGTTCGCTTTTTAAGGTTTCCACCTCTGCCAGCAACGCGCGACGTTTTGTATCAAGTTCTTCAAACGTAGCCATGCTTATGGCAGAACCGCGCCGCTCAAGGGCTGCAGCTACAAGTTCGGGATTTTTTTGCAACACTTTCAGGTCCAACATGCCAAACTCCTTCAATATATCCTAAATAGTTTTATGCATTTTTGTATCAGGGCATGAACGGTTTTGCCCATCGCAAGAGGATATTTTGTAACATACAATGAAAAATTCATAAAAGCAGAATACTCTATAGTACCTGCCGTATGGCGTGCTCGTCAAGGTGCCTGCATGGTACACCATAGTAGCAATTGCATCATGACGCAAAAAAGGCTATTGTCGCCACGTCATGCTGACGTAATGACATTCTACCAAAACCCTATAAGTAGCTTTGAGGTGTACACATGCGCTGGAGCAGATTTTATATTCCCACTCTGAAAGAGGCTCCCGGTGATGCCGAAATCATAAGCCATAAATTGCTTATCCGTGCCGGCATGATCCGTAAACTCACATCAGGCATTTATACTTGGCTCCCCCTTGGTTTGCGCACACTCAATAAAGCAGCAAACATAGTACGTAAAGAAATGGACGCCGCCGGAGCACAAGAAATCCTTATGCCCACGGTTCAGCCAGGCGATTTATGGCGCGAATCAGGCCGATGGGAACAGTACGGGCGCGAATTGTTACGCTTTGTGGATAGGCACGACCGCGAATATTGCCTTGGCCCCACCCACGAAGAAGTAGTGACCGACCTTGTGCGCGGTGAAGTTTGCTCCTACAGGCAGCTCCCTGTCAATCTGTACCAAATTCAAGGAAAATTTCGTGATGAAATCCGCCCGCGTTTTGGCCTTATGCGTGGACGTGAATTTTTAATGAAAGACGGCTATTCCTTTGACCGTGACGATGCTGGTGCAAACGAAAGCTATAAAAGCATGTTTGAAGCCTATGTGCGTATTTTCTCGCGCATGAGTTTGCGTTTTCGTTCTGTAGAGGCAGATTCAGGCTCCATTGGCGGCTCTTCATCCCATGAGTTTATGGTGCTTGCCGATACCGGCGAAGATGTGATCGCTTTTTGCAATGACTGCGATTGGTCAGCCAACATAGAACGCGCCGCTGTTTTGCCCAAGCCTTTTGATGGGGCCATTCCCTCGGGCCAGCCAGAACGGGTTCATACGCCAGACATTCACACCATGGAAGCCTTGGCGTTGTTCATGAAGCTTCCAACAACAGCCCTGCTTAAAACCTTACTTTATGCTGTGGATGGCCAGCCTGTGGCGGTCATGGTACGCGGTGACCGTGATGTGAATGAAATCAAGCTCAAAAACAGCCTTAACGCAATCACTGTGGAGCTGGCTACGCCTGAACAAGTTGTAGCGTGGACCGGCGCACCTGTGGGCTTTGCAGGACCTGTGGGCCTTGCCAAAGTATGCCCTGACATACGCCTGCTTGCAGACCATGAGCTACAAGGCAGTACATGGGTTGTCGGTGCCAATGAAAACGATGCGCACCTTCAAAACGTACATCTTGTTCGCGATGTGGCGGATGTGAGCTTTGTGGATCTGCGCTCCATTACCGAGGAAGACCCCTGCCCTGTGTGCCACGGCCGCGTCTCTTTAACCCGCGGCATTGAAGTGGGGCACGTGTTTAAACTTGGGACTAAATATTCTCAGGCCATGAACGCCACCTTCCTTGACGATAAAGGCAAAGAGCAAGTCATGGTCATGGGCTGCTATGGCATTGGTGTTTCACGTGTTGTTGCGGCCTGTATTGAGCAAAACAACGATGGCGACGGCATTGTTTTTCCGCCGCCCCTTGCACCGTTTGAAGTGCTATTGTTAAACCTTGATCCAAAAGATGCTCAAGTAAGCCAAGCGGCAAACGAAATCTATACCTGCCTACAAGCCAAGGGATTGGACGTGCTGCTTGACGACCGTGAAGAGCGTCCCGGCGTAAAATTCAAAGACGCCGACCTTATCGGTATCCCCATGCAGATTGTCCTTGGGGGGAAAAGCCTTGCCAAGGGCGTAGTGGAAGTAAAAAACCGCAAAACAGGCGAAAAAACAACGTTGTCTATCGCAAACTTTGCCGAAGAATACGCAGCTTGGCAGGAAAAGGTGTACCAAAGCTGGAACTAGATAACGTCATGTCCATAGTATACTCTGTCCGCGACTTAACAGAACGTTTACGCCTCACCATTGAGGGGGCCTTTCCGTATGTCTGGGTTACGGGTGAAGTCACCAATGTGGCGCGTCCCTCCTCAGGGCATGTGTATTTTTCCTTAAAAGATCAAGAAGCCCAATTGCACTGCGTGTGGTTTCGCAGCCAGCAACGCAATGACGAAGCCTTTGATCCACTTACGGGCGAAGTGTTTGACGATGGGCCGCGTCCAAGCGTGGCCAAAAGCCTAAAGGACGGGCAACAAATCGTTTGCGCAGGGCGTCTAGGGGTGTACCCTTTACGCGGCAATTATCAGCTTTATGTAGAAATAGCCCAGCTTAGCGGTCAAGGACAGCTCCATCTCGCCTTTGAAAAGCTTAAAAAGGAGCTTGCAAGCCGCGGCTGGTTCTCCCTTGATCGCAAACGCCCTTTGCCCAAAAACCCATGTCGTGTGGCTGTTGTCACCGCGCCCACAGGGGCTGCCATTCATGATTTTATTCGTGTGGCACAAATGCGGGGGAGCGGTGCTGATATACGAATCTACCCAAGCCTTGTACAAGGGAGCGATGCACCTCAAGAACTTGTTAAAGCCATAAAACAGGCACAAGATGATGCCTGGGCAGACGTTGTGGTTCTGATTCGCGGCGGCGGATCACTGGAAGATTTATGGGCCTTTAATGTTGAACAGGTGGTGGAGGCGGTGGTCACATCACGCCTGCCGGTACTTACAGGCATTGGGCATGAGGTGGATACGTCCCTTGCTGACCTTGCAGCAGACAGCCGTGCAGCAACCCCAAGCCATGCAGCGCAGTGTTTATGGCCTGAACGTGCCAGCCAGATACAACGCATAGACGAATTTGAACTCAATTTGAACCGACACATCCAGCGGCGGTTGGAACGACATTCAGAACGTTTGGAATCTGCCACACGGGCCCTTGGTTGGCTTGCGCCGCTGCAACGCCTTGAACGCTTGGGGGACACGCATCTTCGCTTGCATACTCGTTTGGTGCAAAGCATGGGAGATTCTCGCTTTACACTGCCGCTACAGCAAACCGAGCACCTGCACAAACGCCTTGGGCAAGGCATGGTTCAGCACATGGACAAGCTTGAACGGCAGTATGAACGAGCAAGCTTGCTCCTTGAAGGCGCAAATCCTGCGCGCCCTCTTGATCGTGGATTTGCCTTGGTGTCTGACCAAAAAAACAGGATTATTCGTTCAGTGCAGGCAGTAAAGCCCGGAGAGCGCGTTCATATTCGCGTTCAAGATGGCAGTATGGCTGCCACGGTACTGGGTGAAGAATAAGTCTTTATCAGCTTGTCTCAACAATGGCATCGCGCTACCCATGATACCCGTGCTACTCGTTTTTCCTGCTTTTCTAAAGGTAAAAATTACCAGCACGCACAACATATTTCAGATAAACAGCTATAAAAACCCTACATAAGGAATTAGTAAAACGCCAAATCCATTCACGAAAAATATATCTGGTTCAGGATATGATGACTTGCGAGGAATCGTGGTAAATTACGGATATGATTTTTTTGATAATTTTAACCTCACCATATACAACAACAAAGTCAAATGGCACGGACAAGTTGGCTATTTTGCAGGAATTGCACGAGAAGTCATTCCTCAAATATCTAA
>CAYJIX010000020.1:21474-38068 GCA_964370375.1 uncultured Desulfovibrionaceae bacterium
GACAAGTTGGCTATTTTGCAGGAATTGCACGAGAAGTCATTCCTCAAATATCTAACATTGCAGAAGGCATTTATTTGATATAAGCTCCCCAGGTATTCTATTAAATATTCATGGTGATATTTTTTCAGTAAATGCACCCAGCACCATGTATCCTCATGCCGAACTTACACCGGATGCAGACATGTTACCGCTTATTACTAAAAATTTTGAAGAAAGAAATCTATTACCAAACTATGGTTTTACCACTGAGATATCAAAACTACCGGAAGATATACTTGCACGGCAAGAACTTACGGGAAAAACCATCGCTTTTACCTCAGCTCATGGCAGCATAAACATTACTTTTGACGCATCCCAAATGCATTTTCAACGTGGTACGACAACGACTACGTTTATGACAACAGCCACAAAAATTGCTGATGATATTTATTTCATATCTTGGGAAAGTGATAATTTCAGAGGACATATCGTTTGCAACCTTTCAACAATGCAAGGATTTCAGCACCTCTTGCCCTCTGGAGAACGAAAAGAAGAAATATGTAAAGCAACCTATGCATAATTTTTTGCCACAACGTACCCTTTTGTGGCGAAGGTTATATGCAGACAAGCATAGCTCTTAAAAACGATCGATTACAAAACGATGAAACAAGTGAATATTTTAAATTAAAACCATTTTTAAACGGACTTTTAGAACAGGCTTTTATACAATCATCGCCGCACAAGCCAAGGCGCGATAAGTCGTGCTATTAAAAGGTAGCTGCACGCAAAAAGGCAAGCCCCCACGCCAATCTGCACGCCATAGTTTATGATAGATTGCATAACAGGCATGGCAAAAAACGTGGGCACAGGGGGGAGCAAGGCAAGAATTTGGCCTGTTGCATATGCAGAAATACCGGCTATTGCCATGCCGGACAGCACCGGTTTAACAAGCCCCACAAAAGGCGCGTTGCCGTGTTTTTTGTACCAACACAAGCAAAGGATTAGCGTATACACAAAGAGGGACACCGTGGTAACCACGGCCACGCCCAAAGCTTGCCATTTCTCCACAGCCCATACATACATAGGTATGGCGGCAAAGGTAGCCAATGACCCCATAATGGCAGGAGTAAGGGTATTTTGCCGCGCATAAAAGGCCCTTCCCATAAGCTGCTGCACCGCCCAAAAAGGCACAGCAAGCAACATTGCCTGCAAAAGCGGTGTGGCAGCAATAGTATGGGCAGCCCCAAATTGACCACCTTCAAAAATAAAGCCCAAAATAGGTGCGGAAAGCGCGAACATAAGCCCCGTTAAGGGCAGCACCACCAACAAGGTGTTATGGAGCGCACTTTGCAAGGTGGCGTTGAACCGTGCCTCGTCATTGTTTGCCATGAGCGCGGCAAGAAAAGGATAGGAAGCAATCCCGGCAGCCTGTGCCACAACGCCCACAGGCACAAGCATGATCCGCCGTGCAAAATTGAGCAAGCTTACAGCGCCATCTCCAGCAAGAGAGCCAAAAATCCGCACAAATTGTTCGTCAAGCACCACCACAGATTGCCCCAGCATGAGCGGCAAGGCAAGGATCAAAAAACGGCCCATAAGCGGATGTTTCAGGCTAAGCCGTACCTGAAAATCCCCTTTGCACACCGCCAGCAAAGGCAAAACAAAGGCTCCCAAGAACGCCCCAAGCAAAACGCCCCAGCAAAAACCCTCCATGCCATATTCAGGAGATACAAAGCCAAACAACACACCACCCGCAATGATACAGCCATTATAGATCAAAGGCATAAGTGCAGGCACGGTGAATTGTTTACGAATATATAAAAGGGCAGAAAGGCAGGCTCCAAGTAAGAAAAAAATCTGGCTTGGCAAAATGATCCGCAAAAATAAGGTGAGGCGTTCTGTTTGCAGCGCATCAAAGCCCGGCGCAATGGCAACAGAAAGTTCAGGAGCTGCCACAAAGGCTATCAAGGTTAGCGCCCCTATGGCCAGTCCTGCCCATAGCAATACCGTGGAAAAAAACCGCCATCCATCAGAAACGTCTTCTTCAAAGCGTTTGGCAAGCAAGGGGATAAGTGTGATGGACACATAGCCACCTGCCAGAAGGTAATTGATAAAATCAGGGATAACAAAGGCTGTAAAATAAACATCGGCCTCAGGACTTGCCCCGTACTGCCACGAGATGACCTTATCACGCACAAGGCCCATGATGCGTGACAAAAAGACACTCCCCCCCATAATAAGGGCAGCAATCCCCATGGTATGCACGCGGTTTAGCTTCATGGACAGGCCTTTGCAGTGATGTTCAAAAAGTGCCGGAGGCGTGGCTAGCGAAAGTCTTTCAACCTGTCGCTAGGGACAGGCTGCCCCAAAAGTGCCGGAGGCGCGGCAAGCGAAGTTTTTTCTTCCGGCATAGGACTCTTCGGTCCATGCCGAAAGAAAAAACAAGCTTAACAAAGCATACGGTGCTTTTGGAGCAGCCTGTTAGCGTTCAAAATAGGTATACCCCCGCATCCCATCCTCAAAGGTCTGCAAAATCTTGTACCTTTCAGCAGGAGTGATCCGTTTTTCACGCACAGCCCGTTCAGCCGTCACACGCAAATCTTCAAGCATACGCCGTGGGTCATATTCCACATAATTAAGGATATCAGAAACGGAATCCCCTCGAATTTCACAAACATATTGATAGGAACCGTCCTCACTCACGCGGATGGACACCACATTGGTATCGCCCAACAGGTTGTGCAGATCGCCCAAGGTTTCCTGATAGGCTCCTACCAAAAATACGCCCAAATAATATTCATCCCCTTCTTTTAAAGGATGCAAATCAAGGGTATTTTTCACGCCTTGTGGATCGATAAAATGCTTGATACAGCCATCGCTGTCACAGGTAATATCCGTCACAATGCCTTGCCGTGAAGGACATTCATTAAGCCTATGCACAGGCATGATGGGGAAAAGCTGATCAATGGCCCAAGCATCAGGCAAGGACTGGAATACGCTAAAGTTGCCGTAATAAATATCTGCCAAGGATGCATCAATTTCCGTCATATCCTTGGGTATGTGTTTAAGTTTGGATTTTTCCTGTGCTATGCGTTTGATAATAGCCCAAAAATAGCGGTCAGCCAAAGTGCGCTGACGAAGCGAAGCACGCCCTGTGATAAAGAGCTGGCGCATTTCATCACGGTAATAAATGGCATCATTATAGCATTCTTGCAAATTGCGCACATTAAGGCCGGCTAAAGCTTCGCGCAGATTGCGTACGGGCTCTGGTGTGTCTTCGTCCAACTCTTCAGGCAAAACGCCCACTTCCACTGTGCTGACATCAAGGACATTGAACAGCAAAATGGAATAATACGCCACAGTGGCGCGCCCTGATTCAGTCACAATATGAGGGTGCTCGATGTCAAGATCGTCAAGGATAGTCATGACCGCTTCCACAACGTCTGTGCAATATTCGTCAATGGTATAGTTACGGCTGTTCACAAAATTGGTATGCGACCCATCATAGTCAACGGCAAGACCGCCGCCAAGGTCAAGATACCCCATGGCTGCTCCTTCCTGCACAAGGCCTGCATAGACCCTTGTGCTTTCCATCACGGCGGTACGGATATCGCGGATATTTGGGATTTGCGATCCTAAATGATAATGCAAAAGCACCAAGCAATCCAGCATATCCTGCTGGCGAAGCGTATCCACAACATCCACAATTTGTGAAATGGTCAGGCCAAAGGTAGAGCGCTCTCCGCCTGACCCTGCCCAATGACCGCTTCCGCGTGTGATAAGCTTTACCCTAACCCCAAGCCGTGGACGCACGCCAAGCACCTTGGCCCGTTCTAAAATCAAATCAAGCTCGCCAGGCATCTCAATAACAAAGATACAATTGACCCCCATGCGCAGAGCTGACAAACCAAGGTCGATAAATTCTTCATCCTTATAGCCGTTGCAGATAAGGCAGGCTTTGGGATCGCGCAATTGCGCTACAGCGGCGATGAGTTCTGCTTTAGAGCCAACTTCAAGTCCATGATGGTATTTTTGCCCAAATTGGATGATTTTTTCAACAGTATGTTGTTGCTGATTCACCTTGATGGGAAAAACACCACGATAATCGCCTTTATATTGCAATTTTTTTATGGCTTTAGAAAAGGATCCGTACAAATGATTGATTTGTGAATCCAGAATATTTTCAATACGTAACAGCACAGGCATGCCGTAACCACGATCTTGCATGCCGCGGATAATTTCAGGAACGCTGATGGTCACCCCTTTGTTTTGCCCAAAAGGATACACCACCACATCCCCGTCAGGGGATACGCCAAAATACCCTGCTCCCCAGTTGCGGATACCATAAAGCTCTGTAGAATCTTCTACGCGCCATTGTTGAAGACTTTGTTTTGTTGCCACAAGAATAACCTCGTACAATTAAGGGATTTGCCCTATTTGGGCAGTGCGTCCACGCTTGTTGATGCTTGCTCAAAATAGGCAACTATGGCCTTGACCAAGGCAGGAATGGTGTACTTTTCCGGCATGATATGGGGGGTAAATCCATAGCCCTTTAAGGTGTCCGCCGTGATGGGACCTATTGAGGCCATGCGCGTGGGAGAATTTTGTAAAAGTTCGGGCTCTATCTGCGCAAAAAAATTATGCACTGTGGAGGAAGAACCAAAGGTCACACAATCAATCCGCTTATGTACCAATCTATCCCGCACTTCTTCGCGTAAATCTGTTACCGGTAAGGTTTCATACACAGGCAATACGTCTACAAACGCTCCGGCTTTTGCCAATTCTTCCGGTAAAACTTCACGGGCTTCTTTAGCGCGTATGAGCAAAACCCTTTGGCCCTGCTCAAGGCGCACATCTGCATGTTTGCCGCGTAGTAACCCCTCTACAATGCCTTCAGCCATATACTCTTCAGGGATAAAATCAGGCTCAAGCCCTTGGGCACGCAGGGCATTTGCCGTGGCAGGGCCAATGGCTGCTACTTTTCGATTGCCAAGAACGCGCGTGTCATGCCCAAGTTCAGCCAAACGGGCCCAAAAACAGTGTACCCCGTTGACGGAGGTAAAAATAAGCCAATCGTATGACGTTATGGTGTTGATCCTGCGCTGGATAGCGCGCAACGAGGCTTCATCCACAAGCGGTTTTATCGCAATGGTGGGGAACAACACCACATCAGCGCCAAGGTCCGTAAGGGTTTGTGCAAGGCCGCTTGCTTGCTCTCTGGCACGGGTAACCACAACAGATCGCCCAAGCAAGGGTTTTTGCTCAAACCAGTTCAGCGTATCACGCAAGCCCACCACCTTGCCGATGACAATAACAGAAGGATTGGTAAAGCCTTCACGTAGGGCATCTTGGGGTAGGCTCTCTAAACTTCCCACAAGGCTTCTATGCTGTGGTGTCGTACCCCAATGCACAAGGGCTGCCGGAGTTTTAGGGTCCATGCCGGCAGATATAAGGTTGGCGGCAATATCCGGTAAATTTTTCATCCCCATGACAAAGACAAGGGTATTGGCGCTTTGAGCAAGGGCAGACCAATTGTGTACAGAACCCGGTTTTGTGGGATCTTCATGTCCTGTTATCAAGGTTACTGAGGATGCAAGCCCCCTATGGGTTAAAGGAATCCCTGCATAGGCAGGCCCTGCAATGGTGCTGGAAATCCCCGGGATTTCTTCAAACGGGATGTTTGCGGCAACAAGGGCTACGGCCTCTTCACCACCACGCCCAAAAATATAGGGGTCTCCACCCTTTAACCGTGCAACCACCTTGCCTTCTTGGGCTTTTGCCACAAGAAGTGCATTTATTTCTTGCTGTGGCAAGGCATGATCGCCTGCCTTTTTACCCACATATATGCGTTCAGCTTCAGGACGCGCCATGGACAATAAAAGGTCAGAGGCTAAATAGTCGTAAATAACGACATCAGCCTGTTCAAGGGCGGCCTTGCCTTTTAGCGTTAAAAGCCCGGGATCCCCTGGGCCTGCTCCGATAAGATATACTTTCATTCATCATTCCATGCTGTTTTACACTATTGTACCGCATGCGCAGCACCATGTTTTTGTTCTTACAATTCCATTCTATGTACAAGCCTTGTTCCATAAAAGCCACGTCAAGGCAAGAGGCTTAATTGGCTGTTAAAGCCTGTCCTTCATGGCCATGTTTCATGTTGATGCGTCATTGGCATACATTGCGTGTGCGCACGTTGGCTAAACCTTGGCAATCACCAAGGGAGCAGGCTTTCTCTAAATCATCACACAATGTGTCCAGATCCCCTGCCAGAAGCTTTGCTGCGCCTCTTGCTGCCCATACTGAGGCATTGTTTGGATGTAATTCCAATGCCTTGGTAAAATCATGAATAGCCAAGGACGGCATGTGCAAGCGCAATTGCGCCATACCTCGAGCCACAAGCCCTCTAAACGTCAAAGGATTTTGGACGGCAACAGCGTTGAGCACGTCAAGGGCTTCATAAGCACGATCAAGCTGTATCAAAGCTTCTGCTTTGGCTATGGGTAAAAGCATATTTGAGGCATCAAGGAGCATGGCCTTGTCCATGGTTGCAATAACCGCGCTGGGATCTGCCCACTGTGTACGGTAGTGGCGTAAATGGGAACTGTACATGTCCAGAGCAAGGATACGATTTTCAAATTGATAGATACGCTCGTTCAATAATCCTAATTCTTCTGTGGGTTTTATGGCCTCATCTTGTGCAAAATTGACAAGGTCAAGCCCTTCACGAAGAAGCTCTTCATAAAGGATCAACACCTCTGCCCATCTGTTTAAGGTTTCATCTTCTTGCAAAGCCTGACGCAATAAGACTTCGGCCTGTTCTTTTTTGTTTTGAATGGTAGCTTTTGCAAGAACCTGTTCGTCAGCGTACTGCAAATGTGTTTGAACAGGATAGGCTGTGGCAATAAGGGCCATACGCCTATAGGCATCCTGTTTTTGGCGATCATTACCGGTATTGCGCGTCAAAAACTTCATGAGCGACATGTCGCGAAAGGCTGCGTCGGCTTTTTGCAGCACGTCAAGCCGTGCCCCAATAGAGGCTAAGGAGGCAGTGATACCGGCACAATACCCCATGACGCAGGGAACGCGGTATTCTGTATTCCAAAGGGGCGTTGCAAAAGCAGGCTTTTTATGACCACTGAACAGGAAAAAGCACAACAAGACCAATAGGCCTGTTGTGCAAGCGTTCAATGCAACATTTTTTTTACCAGCAATCCTTACCACAAAGGTTCCTTACTGTTTTGAAAGGATATACGATACTGCCAAATCCAGCCTAGCCAAAGTTTGTTCCTTGCCAAGGGTCGCAATAAATTCGGGCAATCCGGGCCCTCCTAGGCTTCCTGCCAAAGCCACACGCATACAAGGCCCAACAGCCTTAAAGGCAAGGCCTTCAGATTCTATGTAATCATGGATGCTTTGCTCAATCGCTGCTGGCTCAAAGGATTCTGCCATGGCAAAACGTTCACGAAGGGCGGTTAAGTGCTTTGCGCTTTCAGCGGTAAAGGCTTTAGCAACGGCTTTTTCATCATAGGATAGCTTGTCCGCATCGCAAAGGAGCACCGTGAGCGATTTGGCAAGCTGCAATAAATCTTCTGCGCGTTCTTTATACAGTGGCAATAATGGCACAAGTTCCTTTGCTGTTACATGAAAGCCTTCGCGCTGTACAAAGGGCAGGACAAGCTCGGCCAAGTCCTCCACTAAACTTTCGCGGATATAATGCCCATTCAGCCAGGCAAGTCGTTTAAAATCAAAAGCTGACGCGGCACTGTTGAGGTTTTTTCCATCAAACAGCTCGACAAGCTCAGACAGGGTAAACAATTCCTGATCGCCATGTGACCAGCCAAGGCGTACCAAACAGTTTACCAAAGCGTGGGGCAAAAGACCGTCGTCTTGGTATTCCACAACAGCTCGCGCGCCATGGCGTTTGGACAATTTTTGGCGATCAGGGCCAAGGATCATGGGCACATGCCCAAACACGGGTAAATCCCAACCAAGGGCTTGGAAAAGTAAGATCTGTTTTGGCGTATTTGACACATGGTCATCGCCGCGAACGACATGCGTTACGCCCATGTCATGGTCATCTACCACCACAGCCATATTGTAGGTTGGCATGCCGTCAGATTTGCGCAACACCATGTCATCAAGTTGGGCCATGTCTGTAACAATGCGCCCTTTGACCATATCGTCTAGAACAACACTCCCCTGTGCAGGCACTTTAAGGCGCACCACGCTGCCTTGCGCAGGCCCAAGCTTTTTTTCACGGCAACGCCCGTCATAACGCGGTGATTCGCCTTTGGCTCTGGCAGCTTCGCGCATGGCTTCAACTTCATCAGGGGTGCAGGAACACCAATAAGCATGCCCTGTTTCCAAAAGCTGATCCACAGCAGCGTTATAAAGGTCAGTTCGTTTGCTTTGATAGGTAAGTTCATCATCCCAATCAAGCCCAAGCCAACGCATGGACGCTAAGATAGAATCTGTATATTCCTGTTTTGAACGCTCCCTGTCGGTGTCTTCAATGCGCAGACGAAAAACACCGCCATAATGCCGTGCCAAAAGCCAGCAAAACAGTGCCGTCCGTGCTCCGCCAATATGTAAATGCCCGGTGGGACTTGGGGCAAATCGTGTAACAATGTTTGACATGATCAATTCTCCTTTATATACCCTGCTTCAAAAAATCAAAATATTGCGGTAACAATCAAGCCTATACGCTTTGGCTAACATCCAAGGTGTGCTTTTGTATACACAAGGCCTGCACCTTTTCTTGTGCAAGCCTGCCTTTCTCCGAAGGTTGGCCTGCGCTTTTTTCATGCCGGTTATTTGGGCAACCATTCCATGATCAAAGCACCAGATTTCGTGTCGCGCTTCTCCTTTATGGTAGAGCGGCACAAAACCTCTGCCCCAAATGGAATATCAGCCGCATTGCCAAGGATAGCCAGTCCCTTTTCGCAACAGGCATACCTAGCATGCCCAAGGCCAGGCACAAAAAAAGCATCGGAAATGATCCTTGCAACACTTGCGCCTTCCGTGGCCTTAACGTGATCTTTTAGCCCTTGTGTATCGCCCTCAGCACTCATATTTTCATAGTGCTCAGAGCGTAACAACATAAACGACAAGCTCAAAGAATCCTTGGGTAGCCGTGCTTCTGCCGCCAGCCTTGCCAGCCAGCCCGGCCCCCCTGCATTTTGCACAGCATGGCACCACCCTCGATCGCGACGCCTGAGCAACGGGCATGGCTCTGTATGCGTACATGGTGCAAGGGGCAAAAGACCATAACTCAATGCCGCTTCACGAAGACCAGCTGTTAAACCACCGCCAAGGCGTGTTCCGGGTTCAATAAACAGCCCCGTGCCTGTATTGCCCAAAAGACGAGATACAGACCCTGCCAAGGAATCCAAGCGCTCTTCACGCGTGCTATTGCCCCTGTCACGCCATTCGTTGAGCACATTGCCTGCCATGAGCAGATGCGGTGTGCCGCGCACCTCACGTAGGCTCCGCAAAAAAGGCATGCGCACAAGCTCAATCTGCCAAAGCAAATCCTCATCAAGGGCAGCGGCCAAGGCTTTTATAAGCGCACGCCCAAGCTCCATGGGGCGCGGCGCAGTATCTACAGCCACAAGTTTAAGGGGAATTTTTCGCCAATCAGGACGCGAAAGCCAAAGGGCCAATGGCAGGGTTAAAGGGCCACAACCAAGGTCCATGACAATAGGTAGACGTGCTTCTGGCGTTGGTGCAGGCAGCGATAGGCTTGGCAATAGCCTTGTAAGCCGTACCAAATTCCATGGTAAAAAATAGCGCACATAGGCGGAAACAAAACGGGGCGAGCTCCAATAGGAACGCCCAAGCTCGTTTCTTTCGGATGTGAGGATTTCAGATAAATCGCGTACAGCTTCTGGCAAATCCGCACGGTGAGACCGCTGCAACGGCATCACACTGTCAAGAACTTTTGGCAATGCGGCAAAGGCATCACGGCAAAAGGCACTGTCCGCCCCAAACAACGGCACGGCTTGGGCTTTGACCTGCGTATGCGAAGGGGTGACCTCAACAGCTGATTCTTTTCCCTTATGGGCAACGGATGAGGGCATTGCGCGATGTTGTCCATGCCCCCTAGTTGAATCTTTAAACGAATCGTTAGACGTCCCTTTGCCTAAGTCTTCTTTATGTAAAGCCCCTCTGCTCCTTGGCGCTTCTTGCCTATGGCCGTGTTGCGCGGATGCACCTTTTTTGCCCTTGGAATGTTTTGAAGGTTTTTGTTCCCCTTCAAAGCGTCCCCCTTCCTTGCGCAGCCGTGTGTCTGGTTGCCTTTGTGTATCTTTCACGAAGTAGCCCTGTCGTTAAGAGCGGCTAAGGCCGGCAGTGTTTTGCCCTCAAGCATTTCTAAAAACGCGCCTCCTGCTGTGGAAATATAATCCACACCCTGCACGCAGCCGTATTTTTCAAGGGCCGCAATGCTATCGCCACCACCGGTTACAGAATAGGCAGCACTTTTTGCCACAGCTTGAGCCACAGCTTCTGTGCCTTTGCCAAATTGATCCACTTCAAAGGCGCCCACAGGGCCATTCCAGACAACAGTGCCTGCCTTGGCAATAATGTCTGTATACATTGTGGCTGCTTGTGGGCCAATATCCAAAATCATGTCGTCAGCTTGCACTTTAGTAACAGATGTAACCGTTGCAGACGCATCCTTGCTAAGGCTTGGCCCAACCACAACGTCTTGTGGTAACACAATAGCAACGCCGCGCTCATTGGCCTCATCCATAATACGCTTTGCCTCTGCCACAAGGTCAGGTTCATATAGGGACGCGCCAATGGCATAGCCTTTGGCCGCTAAAAACGTATTGGCAATGCCGCCGCCAACTATCAATTGATCCACTTGCTTGGATAAATTATCAAGCACCATCAGCTTGGTAGACACCTTGGAACCGCCAATAATGGCTAAAAGTGGAGCCACGGGATCTTTTATAATCTTTGTTATGGCTGTCACCTCTTTTGCAAGTAAAGGCCCGGCACACGCCACCTTGGCACAACGAATGGCACCTTCGGTTGAAGCTTGCGCCCTGTGCGCGGTTGCAAAGGCATCCATAACATAGACATCACCAAGGGATGCCAATTTTTGGGCCAAGTCGGGATTGTTCTTTTTTTCACCAACTAAAAAACGAACGTTTTCTCCAAGTACACATTGCCCGGGCTTGATTTGTGCAGAAAAAACATCCTTGGCTAACGGCACATCCATGCCCAACAATTCGCTAAGGCGCACTGCCACAGGGGCTAAAGAATTTGCCGCATCAAAAACCCCTTCTTCAGGACGGCCGAAATGTGACAACAAAAGCACCCCTGCCCCTTTATCAAGCGCCATCTTTACCGTGGGCAGGATAGCTTGAATCCGCGTATCGCTTGTTATTTTTCCCTCTTTAAACGGCACATTAAGGTCCAATCGCATCACAACTTTTTTGTTCTGCAAATCCAAATCTTGCATCAAACGCATTGCGCGCCTCCATAAATTTTATATACTCAAGATAGTGAAAAAGTTTGTTTTTCCGCTTTAACGATGCGTACTTTTGTTGGTATTGCCCCAAAAACCACTCTTCGTATAGCTGTACGGTTTTTCATATGGGATGCATGGCTCATGTCGCCCCTTTGGAAAAGGCCTTATATACTATGGCTTCAACGCCTTAACCTCATGAATCAGTATGACATATCCATTGATTGGAAGCAAGGCAGGCACTATATACGAAATAAATCCACAGGCGCAACTACCGTCGCAAAAAGGGGATATTTTTTTCTGGACTTTATCGCTAAAAAGAACTATTCCTATTTTTGTAACACGGTGAAGATGCCGTCCATAAGGGAGTTCTTGTAATTCTCATTGCGAATTTTCCTTACACGTGGTATCAAAATTTAAACTGTATATGTTCAACCCCAGCAACTTGGCGCAAGCGCGTCAAACGAACAGTAAGGATACTATCATGCCAAAAAAATGGAGCATTTACAAATGTGATGTCTGTGGCAACGTTGTTGAACTTTTATACGCTGTGACCGATAAGCTGTCATGCTGTGACCAGCCCATGGTGCTTATGGAGGCTGATACTGTTGACGCTTCAAAAGAAAAACATGTTCCTGTATTTGAAAAAACAGATGCAGGCTGCATTGTAAAAGTTGGCAGTGTAGAACACCCCATGGATGAAAAACATTACATTGAATGGGTTGAAATCAGCACCGACAGCGGCAAACGCTACAAACAGTTTTTAGAGCCGGGTCAGGCACCAGAGGCAAAGTTTTGCTGCCCATCCTCATGCAGTGCCTCTGACCCTGTAACATCTGTACGTGCATACTGTAATTTGCACGGTCTGTGGAAAGCTGTCAATTAATCCTCGACTGTTAGCATTTTTACAGTGCAAATTACTTTATATGCTGTTTTCATAACAGTACCTATCAACCTTATACGCTTTTAAGGAGAGTTTTATGTCAAACTATGTATGTAACGTGTGTGGTTATGTGTATGATCCCTATGAAGGCGATTCTGATAGTGATATTGCCCCTGACACAGCCTTTGAAAGTGTTCCTGAAGCATGGGTTTGCCCTGTATGCGGTGTAGCCAAAGACGAATTTAGCCCTGAATAATCGTATAGGAAATTTGCCATTGTTTGCAAAGCCCTATGTATAATTTAGGTATGATCTTATGGGTGTGGGCTTTCCACACCCATTTTTTTTATTTGCACAAAGGTTTTGTAATTTTTTAGACACTGCAAAAAGGATTCTTTGTAAAGCTCTTACAATGATTGACCAACGCATCGGTTGCGTTATAGAAATAGCCATTGAAAGCATACTTTTGTTGATACCGTATTTGCGACTTCAACGAACCTAGGGATCAACTTTTTACCGTACAAGGATTTTTACAATGAAACCTGTTGCCCTTAAAAAAGATGTTTACTGGATTGGTGCCGTTGATTTTAATAAACGCCATTTTCATGGATACAGCCGCTCGCCCCTTGGCACGACTTACAACAGCTACCTTATTCAAGATGAAAAAAATGTTGTATTTGATACCGTGGATCATAGCTATGCCGGCACCATGTTTTGCCGATTGGCCCAAATCATGCCTTTGGAAAAGGTGGACTACATAGTCATAAATCATACCGAAAAAGACCATGCAGGCGCCTTGATCGAGCTTGTAAAACGCTGCAAGCCTGAAGCTATTTTTACCTCTCCCATTGGTAAAAAGTTCATGGAGGCACAGTTTGACACGACAGATTGGCCCATCCGCGTGGTAAAAACAGGCGACGTTGTCAACATTGGTTCACGCAATATCCATTTTGTAGAAACACGCATGCTCCACTGGCCGGACAGCATGATGTCGTATGTTCCTGAAGAAAAATTGCTCATCAGTAACGACGCTTTTGGGCAAAACATCGCCTCAAGCGAAAGGTATTCCGATCAATACGACCCAAGCCTTTTTATGGAACGGGTTAAAGAATATTACTACAATATTGTGCTACCGTTTTCGCCGCAAGTTATTAAAACGCTTGACGCTGTGACAGCCATGCAGCTTGATATTGAAATGATCGCCCCTGACCACGGGCTTATTTTTAGAAACAAAGAAGAAGTCAATAACATCCTTACCGCCTATCGCGAACTGGCAGAACAAAAACCTGCCCCCAAAGCCCTTGTGCTTTTTGACACCATGTGGGGTTCTACAGCAACAATGGCCACAGCCATAGGTTCAGGCCTTGAAGAGGCCAATGTCCCCTATAAAATCATGGACGCCCAAAAAAATCACCATAGCGAAATCATGACCGAGCTTGCCGATTGTGGAGCCTTGATTGTGGGTTCTGCTACGCACAATAATAATATCATGCCAGACCTTGCCGGTGTATTAACCTTTATAAAAGGGCTTCGTCCGCAAAACCGTGTTGGCGCAGCCTTTGGTTCCTATGGCTGGTCAGGGGAAGCACCAAAGGTTCTGCAAGGCATACTTAACGACATGGGCGTAGAGTTACCGTGCGAGCCTGTAAAGCATTGCTTTGTTCCAAAGCATGACGCCCTGGGACAATGCCATGAGCTTGGTAAAACAGTGGGCCTTGCGTTGCTAGAAAAAATTCGAAATTGGTAAAAAAACGGCCTTCATCGGCAATGTTACTGGCATTGTATCACGTAGTAAATCCTTGCTGTAAGGATCAACAAAGGAAGGGCTTGTATGGAATTTGATGTGGTCTTGTTATCACGGCTACAGTTTGCCGTGGCGGTGTTTTTCCACTTTGTTTTTGTGCCGCTCACCTTGGGCCTTGTGGTGCTTTTGGCCATTATGGAAACCTTGTACGTGCGCACAGGTAACGAAGTGTATAAACGCATGTGCAAATTTTGGGGTAAATTGTTTTTGATCAACTTCACCTTGGGTGTTGTCACAGGCATTACCTTGGAATTTCAATTTGGCACCAACTGGTCGCGCTATTCCGAATATGTGGGTGACATTTTTGGTTCTCTCCTTGCTATTGAGGCCACAGCCGCCTTTTTCCTTGAATCCACCTTCATTGCCGTTTGGGCCTTTGGCTGGGAAAAGGTGAGCAAAAAAGTGCACCTTTTTGCCATATGGATGGTTGCCATAGCGTCTAACATATCAGCATTATGGATTATTTTTGCCAATGGCTGGATGCAAAACCCTGTTGGCTACGTCATCCGTAACGGGCGTGCCGAGCTTGCTGATTTTTTTGCTGTTATCACCAATCCTTTTGCTTGGGGTCAGTATTTGCACACCATTTTTGCGGCGTGGATGCTTGGCGGATTTTTTGTCCTTGGCATTTCAGCGTGGCATTTGGTACGCAAAAATGAACTGGACTTTTTCAAACGTTCGGTACGTATTGCCGCGCCTTTTACCCTGCTTTTTGCCATCCTTGTTGCCTTGCAAGGGCATCACCACGGGCAAACTGTGGCTAAATATCAGCCTGCAAAGCTGGCTGCCATGGAATCGCATTGGGAAACAGAGGCACCTGCCCCCATGTATTTATTGGTATGGCCTGATGAAAAAAACCGCACAAATGCCATTCAAGCCCTGCCTATCCCCGGCTTTTTAAGCTTTTTGGCGTACGGCAATTTTGACGCAAAGGTTGAGGGCCTGAACGCCTTTCCAAAAGAAGACACCCCCCCTGTACTGCCGGTCTTTTTATCCTTCCGCTTTATGGTGACAGCTGCAGGACTTTTTATCTTGCTGGCGTTACTTGCCTATGTGTACCGCAACAAATTGGAAGAAAAACCGCTTGTTGCCAAGGCGCTCATCTGGATTATTCCCATACCGTATATAGCCATTATGGCAGGATGGACTGTGGCAGAGGTTGGCCGTCAGCCGTGGATTGTATACGGTATGATGCGCACAGCTGATGCGGTATCGCCTGTGCCTGCTTCCTCTGTTATGATTTCGCTGTTCACCTTTATTGGGGTGTATTCGCTCCTTGGGATTTTAGACATTTATTTATTGCGCAAGTTTGCCCTTAAAGGGCCCAAACCCTCCATTACCGAAAACCAAGAAGGATAATCACAATGCTTGAAACAACATGGTTTGTCCTTTGGGGACTTTTATGGGCCGTATATTTTATTCTTGACGGCTTTGACCTTGGCATGGGCTCCCTTTTGCCTGTTCTTGCTTCAAATGATGATGAAAAAAGGATCATATACAACGCAGCAGGCCCTTATTGGGATGGCAATGAAGTATGGCTTATTACAGCAGGCGGCGTTACCTTTGCAGCGTTTCCAAAAGCGTATGCAGTCATGTTTTCAGCCCTGTACGCGCCGCTGTACATTTTGCTGTTCGCCCTGATTTTTCGCGCGGCCTCGTTTGAGTTTCGCAATAAAATCGATTGCGGATGCTGGCGCAAAGTGTGGGATATAAGCCAGTTTTTGGGCAACCTTATCCCTGCCCTGCTTTTAGGTGTGGCTTTTGCCAATTTGTTCATGGGCATTGCCATAGACAATAACGGCGTGTACCACGGCACCATTTTAACCCTGCTCAATCCCTATGGCCTTGCAGGCGGTGTGTTTTTTGTTGTTATGTTTGCCATGCACGGGGCGTTGTGGCTTTCCATCAAATCAGCAGGCAACATCCAGCAAAAGGCTGTAACCGCAGCCAAGCTTATCTGGCCCATTTTGCTTGGCCTTGCGCTGCTTTTCCTTATGTTAAGCGCGTTTTACACAAACCTATATACCAACTATTTGGACAATCCCGTATTGCTGCTCATCCCCATTATTACAGTAACGGCACTTTTGACCATGCGTGCCATGCTGCAAGGGGCGGCCTATTTGGGCGCGTGGATATGCAGTGCCTTGTTCATCATGGGCGTTACCTTTTTTGGCGTGATTGGGATCTTCCCCAATCTTATCATTTCAAGCCTTAACCCTGCTTGGAGTGTCACCATCATGAACGGTGCTTCTAGTCCTTTGACGTTAAAAATCATGCTGGGGGTCACGCTTGCGTTACTGCCTGTTGTTATCATCTATCAAGCATGGGTTTTTTATGCCTTTTCTGAGCCTGTGACGGCGGAGGCTATAGCTAAGGATGACCACGCCTACTAGGGCAGGCTGCCCCTAGCGATGGATAGGTACTGCCTAGTGGTGAATTTTAATGGTTGGCTGA
>CAYJIX010000021.1:0-36495 GCA_964370375.1 uncultured Desulfovibrionaceae bacterium
TGGCAGCTGCCGGCGACCTTGACGTAACAACGCGCTCAAGACTGCCCGGCGCCGCTGCCTCTGCCGGTCAGATGGATCTCAACATGGAAACGGCGGACGGTTTCACCTTCGATGGCGGCCTCGGTCTTGGCATCAGCAACGGCGCCTTCTCTCTAGACGTGAACTACAATCTGCAACTCTCAGAGCATGTGACGAGCCATATGCTTATGGGTACGTTCCGTTTTGAGTTTTAGCGGTTTGTAAAAGTTTATTTTTGTTTTTTCTGAAAGCTTGTGGGGGAAAACTTTTCTTAGGAAAAAAAGTTTTCCCCCAAGAAGAAAAAAGTTAAGGTAACAAATCATACAAATGAATGTAAGCTTCAAATAATCAAGCTTTATGAAAATGGTAAAAATTTTAGGGATATAGTTAAAGAATATGGCATAAGCTCTTCAACCGTGCATGGGTGGATAAATCACTATAAAAATAGTGGCTCTTTTGCGAAAGAAGACAATATGTCTGAAATGGAAATACTTGTCTCGTTAATGACTGTTTTGTACAAGGTCTTGTACAATTTTTTACTATATAACTGTACTAAGCGTATGCGGGAAGGGCAAGGCAAAGTTTGCCCGTCCTAGTGAGTAAGGACTGGCAGAAAATTTTACCATTTTTAGGTGGGGAACATTAGATACTACACCTTGGTTTGCTCAACAAATGTAACATAAGCACTACTTATGAGACCTCTGCATGATTCATTTTGCAGGGGCTCATGGAGCGATGGCGGCAGCCAATGCGACCAAACAACGCGAAGCCTTATAAGTCTTGCTAAAAAGCTTTGCTTTTAAGCAAGACTAAAATCAAGAGTAGGTGTGATTCGCTTGTACTGTTAAGCTATTGATTTTTATATCTTTTATCCTGTACAAAGTAAGTTTTCAAGCACATGAAAATTTAGCACAAAAGCACAAAAATAAAGGTAAAAAATAATTGTGCAGGACTCTCCACATAGACAAATCATGGTGTTCGCGGTTACATTGTCCTCACAGTGGTAAAGCTTTGCACAGCAGGCTTTAGCCAACATCCGCTAAAATATCTACATTGAGAGTCCTATGCCCTTCATATCATGCCTTCGCAGCTTGCTTGTCTTTATGTTGTTAAGCACCCTTGGGTGTTCCTCTGTCCATGTTGGTGTGCGGCAGGTTCAAGATAGCTCACACACGCTTTTGGATGTGCTCAAGTTTCCGCAAAATTTGACACTGTATGCTGAAGGAGCAGGCCCCGATACGCGTCTACTGTCTGCTGCTGAGCAGGCTAAGCGCAATACGCATTTTGACGCGCGGTTTTTTGCCCCGTGGGATCAGAAAAAAAGCGGCTATACGGTAAAAACGGCCCTTGGCCCTTTGAGAGGGAAAGGTGCGCAAAAACCCCGTGGTTATGCGGAAAATCTGTTGCCATGGACACAACAACGCTGGGCAAGCTTAGCAGACAACGCCCATGAGGCCGCCTTTCCCAACCGTTCTGAAAAAGCCATCACCGTAAAGCCGACCCCCTTGCGCGAAGTGCCAAGCTTTGCGCCGCGTTTTGCGCATCCGTCAGACCCGGGGCAGGGCTTTCCCTTTGACCTTTTTGCCTATGCCACCTTGCCCATGGGCATGCCCTTGTACATAGCGCACGCGTCAAAGGACGAGCAATGGTTGTTTGTGGAAAGCGCGTTTGTTGCCGGTTGGGTTCCTGCTGACCATGTGGCCTACGCAAACGATACGTTTCGCAAAACATACCGCACAGGCCGCTATGGAGCCATTGTGCGTGAGGCTGTTTCTATAAATATCCCTTCTGGCGCGCAATCAGCCAATATTGGCACAATCCTGCCCTTTGCAGAGGCAACGCCTGTAGAGGCTTCCGGCGTGTCGCCTTCTGTAGCTTTTACCATACTGGTTCCGATACGGCTTGAAAACGGCATGGCCATGGGGCACAAAGTACGCCTTTCTGCGCAAGATGTTGTACAAAAGCCCATGCCTTTAACCCCTGCCAATGTGGCGAAAGTGGGCAATTTTATGATGGGGCAGCCCTACGGCTGGGGCGGCGTGTTTGGCAATAGGGACTGCTCCATGTTGATGCGTGACCTTTTCGCGCCCTTTGGGCTTTGGCTGCCGCGCAATTCCACAGGACAAAGCAAAGCCTGGACCTTCACCCCCCTTGTGGGCACCGCTTCATATAAAGAAGAAACCATCTTGCGCCAAGCGCGTCCCTTTGCCACCTTATTGTGGATGCCCGGGCACATCGGCCTGTACCTAGGGCAGTACAACAATCAACCTGTCATGTTACATGCCATATGGGGACTGCGCACCCAACCTGAATATGAAGACGGACCTCAAGGACGTTTTATTATTGGGCGCACTGTTGTTACCTCCACACGCCCGGGTGTTGAAATCCCGTATGTGAAGCAGGGGACTGCTATTATAGAGAGACTTCGTGGCATGTCTGTGCTGGCAGGTGGCTGAAAAGGGGGCGTATGCGGCGTCAGAAGGCCTTTTGTAGAACGGCATGGACCAAAGCGTCCTATGCCGCCCTACAAAATGCCTTCTTCCTTGCCTCCGCCCCCTTTTGAGCCACCTGCGCAAGATGAAGGTTAGGAAAAAATCAAAACCTTTCCCAGATCTCTTGATTGCACGTAGTGTCAGCTCTTTTTGCATATCAGTGTGTAGGTGGCTCAAGAAGGGGAATAGGCGAGAAGGGCGATACTTTTTTGCAAAGCGGAGTTTATTGGACATAAATGACCGGAGCAAAAAAGGAGCAGGGCAAAGCATATTGCCCTTTTTCAGTCACCTGCACGGAAAAATCTGCGCAAACGGCCATATTCGCCGCTTACATACATGATAGCCCCATACACCGTAACGCCGCTAAGAACGGCAAGGCCCAAAGCGAAAACAGCGTGCAGGGTCGCGGTATAGTCCAAGGTCCACTTTGCGCAAAAATACACAGGTGCAACCGCCAATAGTTGTGGCACAAGCCCTTGCAGGGGCAGGACAATGCCGCGCCGCACAAGGGCAAGGTACAGGCACACGGCAAACGCGCACACGCCAACGCTCGCACCCAAAGGCGGCCCCATAGTGCCAAAAACATGACTTGCCAAAAGCCCCAAAGTGCCACAAACAGCCGTTGTCAAAAGCCCCACCAGCATGGCCCAAAAAGGCGTTCTGTGCAGGGCCAAGGCATGGCAGGCCGTGAGCAAGATTTTTGCCGCAGCATAGGCAGGCAGCATGGGGGCATAGGCGCAAAGGGCAAGGGCCGTCATGGTCACGGCGTTGTCGTCAAAATTGCCGTGCCCAAAAACAAGGGTCACAAGTGGCGTTGCAATGGCCACAAGCCCCAAAGCTGCTGCCAGATGTACGCTTACGGAAAAATATAACAGTGTCGCAAGGTTGTGGGAAAAAAGGTCGCCGTGCTTTTCGCTTGCGCCAGCATTTTCGCCGCCTGTTGCATGCATTTTTGCTCTACAAACCTTTGTGTTTTCGCCAGCATTTTTGCCACAAAGCGCAGGTTCGCTTGCAGCGCAAGCCTTTGTGCTCTCTGTGCCCTTTACCTTCTCGTCAGTATTCGCTCCCCCACAAGCCTTTTCTCCCCCTTTACTTTGTCCGCCTCTGTGCCCGCTCTTGTGCATGGCAAGTCGTGTAAAAAAGGGGGCAAAACCCATGCTAAGGGCCGCTGCCATAAGGCCTAAGGGAAATTCCAACAGACGCTCGGCATAAAAAAGGGATGCCATATGCCCTTGGGGCAGGAACGAGGCAAGGATGGCGGCTATAAAAAAGGCCAGTTGGGGAGTAGCTGCGCCTAACATGCCTGCCAAAGCGTCTGTTACGACGGGTAGGCTTTTGACAACTTTTGGGCCTTGGTCGTCTGTTGTTTGGGGCAAGGCTTGGCTTGTATGGACACAATGTTTTGCAGAAAACGAGTTGTTGAGCCATACTTGAGCTCCCCCTGCTGCGAGCGTGCCTGCTGCAAAGCATAGGGCAAGATTTTGTGGGGCAAGGTTGAAAAGTATGCCCATAAAGGTGACGCCAAGTACCACAAGGTTGTACAGGGCAGGGCTAAGGCTTGGGCGGGTAAAATGGTTGTTGCTGTGACATAAGGCCATGCCTTTAGCACTAAAAACGGCTAAAACCAGATAGGGCAGGGTTATGGTAAAAAGAGGCAGGGCGGCTTGTTGCACGTCTTTCGCGCCGGGGGCCAAAAGGTGCATGAGGAATGGGGCAAAAATCCAGCCAAAGGCGACTATACATCCCATGCCAAGGGCCAAACGTTTGGCAATGCGCTTAAGCACGGCAGGGCCTTGGCTAGCGTGTTGCAAGTAAAGGCTTGTAAGGGTAATGGATAACCCCCCTTCGCTTAAAAGCCGCCGCAAGATATGAGGAAGCCGCAAAGCCACGCTCAAGGCGTCAGCAAGGGCGGTATTGCCAAAAAGCTGAGCCATGAGCATGTCGCGAACAAGCCCAAGGATTCTGGAAAGCAAGGTTCCGGCTATGATGGCGGTTATGTGGCGATACATTTTTTTCAACTGCCTGCCCAAGATGAAGGCTTGTGTGAGGATAGCCCCTTTTTGAACAGCCTGCCCCTCAATAAATATTTTAGCACGCTGTTATGCAAAAGCCATGACGTTTTGTCATGGCTTTACGTTGTAATAGCTTTGTTGCAAAAAAGTATTGGCAATACGCTTGTGTTTTTGTTCTGTATGGCTTGCTGTGCTTTATGGCAAAGTATGCTTATGAATTTGCATCTGTTGTGCTTTCTTTTTGCTCGTACAAATAAACTTGTGGCGGAAGGTCGCTTTCGGTTTGCGGCACTTGCAATCCAAGTCGTTTTTCATGGTTGAGCAAGATGGGTCCAACAAGGTTGAGGGATGTTTTTTCCGGCTGCCCATGGGGGATGGAAACAGTGACCAGCACGGTTAAATCGTGAACATCCTTGGCGCATAAAAGGCGCTGTTCGGCATCCGGCACGTGTACGTTATAAGCGTCGGTAAAGCTGTAGGGATCTGCCACCAAAAGACCAAGTTCCGGGGAATCAAGGCTTTGCAGCATGAGGAAAGGCGAATCTTCTTTGATGCGTAACAGGGCAAATTCATGGTGTTTTTCAAAACCCATGATCCCACGGGGAAAGTACAAGACTTTATCCGCATCAATCTCTTGTTCGCCAAGGCGTGTTTGTATTTTTAATGTTTGTTCTGCCATAACTCAGCTGCCGTATAAAGGTCGGAATTGTCAATTTCAAGGGCCATTTTATTTGCTTCTTTAACGCGGCTGTACACTTCCTCGCGGTACACTGCCATGTCTTGTGGCACGTCAAGACCAAGTTTAACCTGCTTGCCTTGCAGGGCAAGAATGGTGATGCGGATGTCGTCTCCCACATACAGGCTTTCACCCGGGCGACGGGTAAGAATCAACATGGCTTTGCCTTAACGTCTAATGGTTGCGAAAAAAGTCAGGTTTTTCTGTCCTTATTCGACAAAAAAAATCATAAAGGATGCATTACGAAAAACCATTCTTAAAAAGAGTAACCCGTTAAATAAACTGTGTCAAATTCAGCTGCATGATCATGGAGGAGGATCGCAAAACCGATTGATACGCTGTTTGTTGCTGGGTTAGGCGGATCATAAGTTCTGCAAAATCAACGTCTTCAATGGCGCTAAGCTCCGATGATTGGTTATACGCATCCACAGCGTGAAATTGCACAGTCACTTCAAGGCGGTTTTCTTTGCCGCCAACGCCTGCTTGATACGTTAAAACAGAGGTATGAGCTTCGGTCAATTCGTCAAGGCAACGGGACACGCCTGTTTGGTTGTTGGTTTGGCAATATCCCACAAGCCGCCCAATGGTTTCAAACAGGTTTTTGCCTTCACCCTCACCAAACATGGCTTCAAGGTCATCTGTGCCGTTGGTGGAAAAAAGTCCGCCAAAAATATCCTTGCCCACATGGTTCACGTCAATGTAATCACCCGGGCTGATTTCAAAGGCTATGTCGGCTCGTTGGGGGCGTAAAATGTATTGCCCGCCTTCAGGGATGGTGGCAGAACCTGCCGGCGCGTCAATATCCATAAAGCCGCCGGGTACCACAAGGCGTGCCGTTGTTTGCGTACCGTCGGTAATAAATTCTGCTTTGCCTTCAATCCACGTTGCGCCGCCATCTGAGCTGTAGGAATAGCTAAAGGGCACGTTGGGGTTGTTTGGGTCTACGGCTTCGTTAAAGCGTACTAAAACATCTGCATCAACGCCGCCTGTGACAGACGTTGTAAAGGTAGGCATCTCTTCCGTGCCGTAGGTGTCCACGCGCACAACTGATTGATCGTCATAACCCTGATAAATGGCCGTTGGACGGATGATTAAGTTTGTGCCGTTGTCTTCGCCTTGGTCTTCGGCAGCGTCATAGGGCTTTATGGTGGCAGAGCTTCCGGCAGGCATGGTGATGCGTGCATCGCCCACGTCAAAAAAGATTTCATCCCCAGGGTTTAATGGCGCGCTGATGGTGCCAGTTTGCCAGGTTTCACCGGCATCAAGGGTATATTCATAGGTTACGGTTTCGCCTGCTGGCGGCGGAATGGTAAAGCTATTGCCGCTTGGGGGCGTATCTTGATCGGGGAAGCGAACAAGCGCGCTGTAATCGAGCGACCCTGTCACCTGCATGGCAGGCGTTGGCACAGACCCGTCAAGGTTTAAGCTGGTGACGCCAAGGCCTTCTCTGTAGGCAGCGTCGGTATAGCTTTGTCCTGCAAAGATATGCTTGCCCTCAAATTCCGTATTGGAGGTGTTGATGAGGGTTTGCATAAGCTCATAAATTTCTTCGCCAATGGCAGCACGTTGATCGGCGTCATAGGTGCTGGTGGCAGCTTGTTCTGCTTTTGCTTTAATGTTGATGATGGTTGTGGACACAAGGTTTAAGACTTCATCGGCTTGGTTAAGCCATGAAAGGGCTGTTTCGGCATTTTCTTCGTACAAGGACGAGCGCTCAAGGGACGAGCGGTACGACAACACATGGGCAATGCCTGCCGGATCGTCAGAGGGACGGTTGATTTGTTTTTGGGTTGAGCTTTGCATATTGGATTCCATATATGCAGAAAGCGTCTTGTTCATGTCGTTTACCATGCTGGTGTACATGGTTTGTTGAGTAACGCGCATCATAATAGGTCCCCCCTATTGCTTAAGGCCGAGCAGCACTTGCATCATTTGGTCTGCTGTGGTGATAAGTTTTGCCGCTGCCGTATAGGAGTGCTGGAATTTGATAAGGCTGGCCATTTCTTCGTCAAGGTTCACGCCTGAAATGCTGGCGGCGCGAACTTCAAGATCTGTTGAAAGGGCCTGAGTATAATCTTGGTTGGTCATGGCAGAGCGCGTATCAGCACCCACAAAGCCCACCAAAACGCCGTAGTATCCGCCAAGGGTTTGCGAAGTGTTTTCCCAGCTGGTGGAAAAAGCTACATCCTTTGTGGATAAAGAGAACATGTCAAGGGCTAATGAATTGTCTTCGGTGATCTGCCCGTTTGAGTTGACTCTTCCTGCATTGATATACTGCACATCTTGCACGATATGGGCGTTCATGGATAGGGTAGAGGCGTTTTCACCTTGAAAAAACGTATTGATGCCAAGGCCTGCCAAAAGTCCCGTTGTGTCCGCGGCAGCTGCAAAGGAATAGCCTTGTTCGGCTGTTAATTGCAATTTACCGTCCACCATGGAGGCGTGCATAAATTCACCATACCCATTCACAGGGTCATTGATGGCGGTGATCAGATCGTCCATGGAATGGACATTAGGGTCAAAGCTTTGAATGCCCGGTGTTGCCGTATCAAAGTCAAGGGATTCGGGAATACCGTTTGGCGGCGTGCCCTTTGGCAAAGGTTCCCCAAGGTCGTCATAGATTTGAAAGGATAAATTGCCGTTGGTCAGTTTATCGTTATAGCTAAGGCCTGATTGGTCTGAGCCAAGGGCTACATCCATGCGGTCAATCTGGTAGGTGCCAAGGGCGTGAGTCATATCAGTAGAGGCGCCTTGGCTGTGGATGTTATTGACCTCCCAAATAAGGGTTTCGGCAAAGGCGTCCAATTTATCGATAAAGCGCCCAACGTTATGATCGCGCACCGAATAATAGGCTGCTAACGTGCCGCCTGTTAAACGCTCACCATTGTCAGTGCCGTCGCTCAAGACTTGCGGCGTGATGTTCAAAGGATCGCGCGTGGGCGAATTCCAATAAAGTCCACTTTTGGGCACGATTTCAAAGCGATCGCCGCTTGAAAGTTGCGTGGGGTCGGCGGTAAAGGCCACTTCAAGGTCTTTTACCTTAATGGTGGCGTCAGGTTCTGTGGGGATGAGGACATGGAGTTCTGATCCGTCATCATCCCGCAACCATGTTCTGCCACCGTCAAGGGATACGCGCATGCTGCCTTGAGTTCCTGGCGCAGGGGTATCTGTGGGAGGGGTGACGATTTCAAAGGTGTATTCGTGGGAATCTGTCCCCATAAAGCTCATGGAACCTGTGTATTCAGATTCAGGGCTAAGGTAATTTTCAATACGGTAAGCTTCAACCTCTAAGGAATAAATGACGTCTCGTTCAAGGAGCGGCAGGCCTGAACTTGTGCGGATGGTAAAATCTGCAGGGCCGTTGTCTTGAATATCCAAGTCAATCAATTCTGATAACTGGCGTACCAATTGATCGCGCTCGTCAAGCAGAGCGTTGATATTGTTGATACCCGGATTGTATTCGTTGCCTATTTGATCGTTAATGGCATGAATGGATTCTAAAAGGTCGTTGACATCGCGCACGGTTTGTTCGATGTACGAATCCATTTGATTTTGGGTTGAAGTAAGGGATTCTTTGGCACTATTGATCAAATAGTTTAAGGTTTCGGCATTGGCCAATAAGGATTCGCGCGTGGCCATGTCGTCCGGGCGGTTGGTCAAATCATTCCAATCGGTAAAAAACGCACCAAGGGCAGAGCTTATGCCGGAGCTGTTGGATTCGTTAAAAATGCTTTCAACGCTTTGCAAAATGGTAGCTTGCTCGTTCCAACGGCTGTACTCGGAAAATTTTTCCAGATAGGAATTTTCCACAAAGCGGTCAAAATTGCGATAGATCTCTTCAACCTCAACGCCATTGCCAAGGCCTTGAATATGAATACCGTGGATTTGCAGGTCTTGGAAAAGAACCGTCTGCCTGCTGTACCCTTCGGTATCGACATTGGCAATATTGCTACCAGTGACATTGATGGCCACTTGGTTAGCCAAAAGGGCTGAAGTGCCAATATTCATTAAGGAATTTAGGCCTGCCATTAGAGCCTCCCTGAAAGAAGGGCCGCTTGCGCTTTATTTTGCTGATACACGCCTTTTTTGCCGTACACGTTTGTGCTTTTGGGTTGCACTTGTTTGTGCAAAAAGCTGAGTAAGGATTTGCTTTGATCAAGCAAGGCTAAGGAAAGTTCGGCATTGTGCGAAGCTTGACGACTGCATTTTTGTTCATAGTTGTCAATAGCTTGCCAAAGTGTTTGAATGTCCTCTTTAGCATCGTCCATGAGCATGGCTGCAAAATCAAGCACCTTGCCGCCGCCAAGCTGTTTTTGCACAAACAGCTTTTCATCTGCCAATTGGCGGATAAGCTCATGTATGGAAAGCTCAATGGTGAGTATTTCCGCTGAACGATGTTCCATAAGCATGCTGAACTCTTCATCTAAAAGTTCGTCTAATAGCATAAGCCCACGGTATTGCCGATCAAGACTGTTGCGGATAACCTCAAACATGGCACTTTCTCCCTTGTTAACAAAACTGCTAACTCAATTGCTCTTTCAGAAGATGTTCTGCCGTGGAAGTATCAGGTTCATGCACTGCTTCCACGGGCTGTTGCTTGGGATTTGCAAAATCTGGGCCAGTGGATAAATTTTCCCTATGGACAGCTGAGGAGATGTTCGTTCCTGTGGAACCTTGCATGGGTGCAGAGGTAATACCCTGCCCATTGGGGACGTGGCTCGTAGTTATGGTTTGGCGGCCTGTTTGTTGCGTGACTATGGGTGCTGTGCGTTCCACACGCGGCTGGCTGTTGTACACAAATTGTTGTTCCTGCGAAGGTGGTGGAGCTATGACATTGCTTACCGGGGACGTGGGCTTGGCTGTTTGTGCTGCAAAATCACGTAAAGCGGCTTCTACGGCACTAAGGGCCGTATTTTGTCCGTTAGGATTTACTTCGCCACCAACAAGAAGCTCTTGCGCCTCAGGGGTTAGTTGGTCTTGCGCGGCCTCACTGTAAAGGTCGTGAGTTTCTAGCAGGGGCTTGGCTTCTGCCTTAGCCGCTTCTGTAGCTGTGCCGCCATCCATGGCCATAGGGGCAGACACAAGCGGCACAGGTTCAATGTCCATGGGGGTACGGCGTGCAGTCATGGCGGCAACATCGCTCGCGCTTTGTAAATTGCGCGAAAGCTGGCTCATCATCATATCCGCAAGGCCGATACCGCCGGCACTTGCCATGCTTTTGCCAAGCTCTTGATCGTACATGCTTTGCCACATTTTTTCATCGCGGCTACCTGTGATCATGCCGTCTTTAGGGAGGCTAGCGCGCATGCCTTCCCACATTTTTTGGATGAATAAGGCCTCAAAGCCCTCACAAGCGGTGCGCAGTTTTTTTTCTTTGGCAGCGTTGTCTGTTGTACCATTAAGGGCCGTGCCGGAAGTCTCAATCTCCCGTTGGCGGGCCTTGATCTCTACTTCATTCAGCGTTGAGCGCACCATGGCGGTGTCGCCCAATGGTCCTAAGGTCATGGCCATTAGAGCACCTCTAATTCGGCGTGCAAGGCGCCGGATGATTTGAGGGTTTTTAAAATGGAAATAAGGTCACGCGGTGTTGCACCAATGGCGTTGAGGCCGTCCACAAGCTCTTGTAAGGTGGCTCCTTCAAGCAGGTGAAGGTTGCGGTTTTCCTCACGCACATTGATGGCGGTTTCAGGCACAACCACGGTTTGCCCTTGGCTAAAGGGGCCTGGTTGTGAAACTTGGGCCGATTCTTGTACCGTAACCTGCAAATTGCCGTGAGCCACAGCCACGTGGGATAGGCGCACATCGCGCCCCAAAACCACGGTACCTGTGCGTTCGTCCACAACAACCTTGGCAATGGAATCAGGGGTTATTTCCAAATTTTCTACTGAGGCGATGAGCGGTACCAAATTGCCCTGATAGGCGCGGGGGATTTCAATATGCACGGTGCCGGAATTTTCCGCCTTGGCATAATTGCCGCCCATGGAGGCGTTTAAACGCTCCACAACCTGCATGGTGGTGGAAAAATCGTTGTTGCTCATGTGCAGGGTTAAATGGTCTTGCTGGTTAAAGTCAAAGGGTACAGCGCGTTCAATGGTGGCACCGCCGGGCACAGTGGCCACGGTGGTGTTGTTTTTTTGGGTTCTGGCAGCAGCGCCTTCAACAGAATAGCCGCCAAGGGCCAAGGAGCCTTGCGCAAGGGCATATACCTTACCATCCACACCCTTTAACGGTGTTTGCAACAGCACGCCGCCTTGCAAACTTGTGGCAGCGCCAACGCTTGATACGGTAATGTCCAAAGGCGAGCCGGGCTTTGCAGAAACAGGCATTTTGGCTGTTACCATAACAGCTGCCACGTTGCTGGGCTTTAAATCATCTGGGTCAACGGCAACGCCCATACGTTGGAGCATGTTGGACATGGAACGGTTGGTAAAAGGCGAATCGCGTTTATCCCCCGTACCGCCAAGGCCCACAACAAGGCCATAGCCCACCAATTGGTTGTTGCGCATGCCTGAAAAAACAGCAATATCTTTAATCCGTACAGCTTCGGCAGGGGTAAAAAGTCCGCACAGCATACACATTATGACGCCAATGACGGCAACTTTGAATGAGCCAAACAGGGGCATACGGCAAAGGGTACGGTGAAGGGTAGTATTCATGATGATCTCCTAAAAACCTATGAAAACCTATGAAAACCTAGAACGGCCAAACATTATCCATAAGGCGAGTAAACCAGCCGGGCTTTTGTTTGTCTGATAAAACGCCGGCACCATAATAGGCAATCTGCGCATCAGCAATGCGCGTTGATTCAATGGAATTGTCGGCAGCTACGTCAATAGATCTAATAAGTCCCGTCACCACAAGGTATTGGGTTTCGTTATTGACCCGACTTTCACGCACGCCTTCAATTTGCAACAAACCGCCCGGCAATATACGGGTAACACGTGCTGCAATGGTGGCTGTGACTGTGCCTTCGTTTGTCACTTCGCCTGTGCTTGACGAACTGCTGTCAGACTGGGTCTGAAAACCGATGCCGCCGCTTGCCATGCTGGGGCCAATGCCGCCCGGGAGCATGCTGGCACTGCTTTGACCAAAAAAAGCGTCCACACCGTAGACATTGGAATTGGTCTTTTCTGCGGTCAGGTCAGACTTGCTTGTGGCTTTGTTGTTTTCCACAACCTTTACCATAACAATATCGCCCACACGTCTGGCCCTTGTATCGGCAAAAAGGCCGTCACTTTCGCTGTCCATATACAAGGAGCCGGGGTTGTTGTACCGCTCTTCAGGTTGTACATAGGCCTGAGGGGGCGTGATGGTCGGCATGGCGGTTGGCGTTTGCTTTGCCGCATTGCACCCTGTCAGTAAAATGACAAAAAAACTTGCCATACCTAGGGAATAGCCAGCGCGTTTTGCCTGTAAAACTAGCATGATAGGCTCCTACATTATTTTGTTTCAACAACGCCGCTACTACGTACAACGGCATAGATTTGTTTCTTACTCTGCAAATTGCGCACCAAAATAGTATCGCCCGGGCCCCCGTCAGCCAAGACTTCTGCCAAAACTTTCAGCTCAACATTGCCGCGCCTATAAATAAGGTCTACAATATCGCCTTTTTTCACCATATCAAGGGCCGTAATGTCGCTGGTATAAATGGGTTGGCCCGTGCCAATAGAGCGCGTAACTTGCCATGGGCCGCCCTTGCCGTCCCATAACTCGCGGCGAAGCTGGGCCAAGTTGCGCCGCTGCCAAGTGACACTGTCAGCTGTCAAAGCGTCTCCACGGTTTAAAGGCTGCGCTGCAGAAGGCACGCTTGCCCACAGATTTAGTGTGGCAGAACCCGTAAAGCGGCGGATATCGCTCCCATCCACCTCTTGAATCACAAAACGTAACGCCACACGCCCGGGCTCTAGCTTGACAGGGTCAAGGATCACTCGCTGGCCTTGATGCTCTAAAAACACATAAGGGGGAAGGCGAAACTCTAAAAGCTCAGCCTCTCCGTGTAAAAGACGCATTTCGGGAGTCAATGTCTTGACAACAAGGCTGCGTAAATCTTCCTCTCGCAGCACTGCTCCGCCACGCTGGATAACCATAGAGCTTGGCACAATGCAAAGGTCAGCATAGGTGCCTAGGGTTTCACGCAAGGCTTGCGTGAGCCTGTTTTTGGTGATTTGTAAAGGTTTTCCCGGCTCAGGTGGGGCAGGCCATAAAGGACGGGCAGAGAGCTGCTCCCACACACCGGCAGGGGGGGTGCCGTGGACCTCGCCAATATCTTGCAGGCGCACCATGCCCGTAGGCACAACAGCGGCCTCATGCAGGCGGATACGCCACGTTTGTTGTGCTGAAGCGTTTGCATAAAGTGGTGCAAACCCAGCAACATAAAGGCATAGTATGAGAAAAATATAAATAAATCGAAACTTCATGGGCATGACCCGTAGATAAAAAGGTTTGTCATGATTATGCAAAAATAGGGCCGTGAAGTGTTTTTTGTTGCTGTATACGCTGGTTAGGAGCTAATCACCTGCATGTGATACGGGATTTTGAACAAAATATAGCCTCAAGTGAGCGTTTGGCGCGATGCAGATCCAGATGTTTTGTCAAAAATAACGCGCTAGGGTGAGGGATGTCGTTGAAAAAAATTGATCACAGCATCCTATCTGTTCCACCATGTAAAGCTGCCTTGGCACAACGGTGAGCACAAACCTGTTCCCAAAAGAGTGTGCACTCGTTTTTTTGAGTAGCACTTTTTTAAAAAACGTGTTACCAAATCCCTGCTTCACATGATGGGGATGCCCCTGCTTTAAAACGCTGTGAAAAGGCTATGCGGTAACGCGGTTTTTGGTCTTTTGGCGCGCATACGCTTGATCGGGCCACTATCACATCTTTTTGTTTTTTTGAGGATTTTATGCAACGTAGCTTTTTTGTTTTTTTATTTTTTTTGCTAAGTGCTACAGCTTCTTTTGGCCTAACAGTCACGGATATGCGTGGAAAACCCGTTGATATTCCTAGTGATCCAAAACGAATAGCCACCATTGACGATGGTTTTGTTGAAAGCGTGCTCACGCACCTTGGCAAGATCGATCGCGTGCACGTTATTGGTTCTTGGGGGTTAAAGCGTGATTACAAATACACCTTCAGTACAAGGGACGGCGAATCTTTTGAGCACCGTGGCTGGCACGTGATGAAGTTTTTGCATCCATGGCTTGATGAAAAGGTGTGCGTAACGCCGCCTCAAGGGTATGCTATCAATTTTGAAGCCTTGGCTGAGGCGGAACCTGATGTGGTGATTTTGCGTGTTGGCGATTGCACGGTAAGTATAAACAACACTGAAGTGATCCAAAAAACCATTGACACCATTGAGGCTCTTGGGTTGCCGCTGATCGTCTTGTATTCCCCCACCTATTACCATGGAGAAGGCACAAATTCCATGCGCCAAGAGGCTGCCGTCATCGGTGCCCTTTTTGAAGAAGAAGCCAAAGCCGTGAGCTTGGCTGATGCTTTGGCCGCCACAGAAAAGCTTATACGTGAGCGTACCGCCCATATAAAGCCTGAAGATGCGGCGCGGATTTTATACTTTGGCCTTAGTCCCACAGCGCGCAGTCAGGGGAGTTCCGGTATTGTGTTTGGCGTGAACACGCCGGAATCGTATATTATTGAACAGATTGCCGGGGCCCGTAACGCCTTTCGCGGAAAAGGAGCAGGCGTGCCCATAAGCACAGAACAAATCTATGCCCTAGATCCTGATGTGATCATTTTGCCCACATCAAACGGGTATCATCCGCCGCGTGAACTGTACGAGGCCCCTTATTATGCAGACTTACAGGAACTGCGCGCTGTACAAGCAAAGCGGGTCTATGCCATGCCATGGACACCCATGAATTGCGCGCGGCGCGTGGAATACCCCTTGGACATGCTCATCATTGCCAAGGCTGCGTATCCTGCGCTGTTTGCAGATATTTCTGTCTACGAATTTGCTAAAAAGTTGTATATGGATGTGTATCATGTGGATGAAGCCACAGCCAAGGGCTTGCGATCCACGCAATTGTTGGACTGGATGGAGGAGGTTGGCTTTTGAGCCACCTGTGCAAGATTAAGATTGGGAAGAAATCAAGAAACATTTTCCCAAATATTTTGAATGCGTGACAGCGGTGCACAGACAAAATAACCAATATACAAGCGCAACACTTTGCACGAACAAAAAGCAACAAACATGGAACAAGACCTATGAAAAGCAATTCCTTATGGCGCAATCCTTGGTACATGGCTATGGCCCTTGCGGTTTTGCTCATTTTTGCCATGGGCATGGCCCTTGTCATGGGCGAGTACTCCATTTCTGTAAAAACGGTGGGCAGTGTCATCGGCTCAAAGCTTGGCCTTGCCTATGACGAGTTCAGCAAAATGCAAGAGGTTGTGATCTGGCGGATCCGCCTGCCACGCCTTATCATGGCTGTGCTGACAGGCATGGCTCTATCGGCGTCTGGCGCTGTGTACCAAAGCTGTTTTCGCAACCCCTTGGTGGAACCCTATATTTTGGGCGTATCGGCAGGGGCGGCTTTTGGCGCGGCCCTTGGTATTGTGTTTCCTTCACTTTTTGCTTCTGCGTATCTTCCGGCCTTTGTCTTTGCCCTTGTGGCAGTAGGGAGCGCTACGTTTTTAGCCTCTATCCGCGGCGAAACACCGCCTGTTGTCCTTGTGCTTTCAGGTATCATCATCTCAACCCTATGCACGGCCTTTGTGGGCATTATGAAATATCTGGCAGCTGATGCCGAGCTTCGCGAAATCACCTTCTGGATGATGGGGGGGCTTTATTATGCCGGCTGGAAGGATGTTGCCGTCACTGCCTTTACTGTACTGCCAAGCCTTTGCCTGCTCATGTTCCTTTCATGGAAGCTCAACCTTTTAACCTTAAGTGATGAAGAGGCACAAACCCTTGGCGTTAATCCTACGCGCTTGCGCCTAGTTTTTATCATACTGGCTACTCTTATGGCGTCGGTATGTGTGGCCTCGGTTGGGATCATTGCTTGGGTTGGACTTATGATGCCGCATGCAGCGCGCCTTCTTTTTGGGCCTGATAATCGTTGGGTTCTTCCCATGTCGGCGCTGCTTGGTGCTGTGTATTTGCTTTTTTGCGACACCATTGCACGTACGCTTACAGGCGTAGAAATCCCCTTGGCCATCATCACATCTATTTTAGGGGCACCATGGCTGCTCTGGCTTTTGCGAGCCAAAGGACGCGAACTCTATGTCATGTAACACAACTATTGCCCTTACCGTGGAGCATTTGCGCCTGGCCTATGGTACAAAAAATATTGTGCACGATATCTCCTTTACTGTGCCAAAAGGCCAAGTGTGCGGCCTGTTAGGCCCAAACGGTTCAGGTAAAAGCACGTTGTTTAAAGGGTGCCTTGGCTTTTTACCCCTGCAACAAGGCAGTATTCGTTTTTTTGAACATGACGTGACAACATCAACTGCTGCGCAAAGGGCCAAATGCATGGCCTATGTTCCGCAAGAACACCGCCAAGCCTTCCCCTACACTGTTAAAGACATGGTGCTTATGGGACGCAGCCCTCACCTTAAACGGCAATTTGGGCCAAATAAACATGATGAAGCCATGGCCTTGTCTGCCTTAGGTCGCGTTGGCCTTGCTCACTTGGCAAGCGAAGCCATGAACCATTTAAGCGGTGGCCAACGTCAGCTTGTGCTGATTGCAAGGGCACTTGCGCAAGAAACCCCGCTATTGCTTTTGGACGAGCCCACCTCTGCCCTTGATTTTAGCAACCAAATGGCCATATGGACTATGATCCGCCATGTTGCAAGCGAAGGAAAAACTGTCATGGTCTGCTGCCATGACCCCAATCATATGTTGTGGTTTTGCGACCGCGTTCTTGTGCTAAAAGAAGGGCAAATACTAGCAGACGGCGCGCCCAAAAATGTGTTGACCACAGCGGCTTTGCACGCGATATACGGGCCCTGCTGCACCCATGTGCAACTTTCGGTAAACGATTGGACAACAGGCATGGTTTGCCCTTTGCCCCTTGTTGCTGTGCAGGGTAAAAACGCCAATACGACAAGCTGCCAAAGCTAAACAAGAACTCAGCTCAAAATAACGCAGTCGAAACACTAAAATTGTTGAAGAATTGAAACTGGCGTTTGAGAAAAGAATATGCTAGTAAACAACATAAAAAAGGTAGACTATGTTGTATTACGCAGTCGAACAACAATGATTTTATGTAAACATTTGTGTATAAACTATGAAAAGCACAGTTTTTAAAGAAACGTTAGCGTTAGGCTTTACGATATTTGCATTGTTTTTTGGTGCAGGCAATTTGATTTTTCCTCCATATTTAGGTTTGCTTACAGCTGAAAGCTGGTGGGTTGGCTTTATTGCATTTGTTGTGATGGATGTTGTGTTGTCTATTTTGACATTATATTTAATAGCAAAAAGTAAAAATGGCGTATACACACTTTTAGAGCCTTTAGGGGTAAAAATATCCAATGTTTTTCTATTTACAATAACAATATGCATTGGGCCATTGATAGCCATACCAAGAACAGCGGCAACTACGTTTGAAATGGGATTGCAACCTCTTTTTCCTGATATTGACGGCACGTTATCAATGATTGCTTTTTTTGTACTTGTAGCTTTTTTTGCAATCAATCCCGGAAAAATTGTAGCAATAGTCGGATTGTTGATGACACCTCTTTTGCTGATTCCTTTAATGTTTATGATTATTATAGCAATACTACATCCTATAGGTGTGATTGAAAAAGCTATGCCTTTTGCGCAAAGCATAGAAACGGGAATCAGTTCAGGCTATCAAACGTTAGATGCCATGGCTGCTTTACTTTTTGCAAGTGTGCCACTGCATTTTTTTTCCAAAAAAACATACGGCGCTGAACAGCAAAAAAGCATCATTTTACGATCAAGCCTTGTGGCAAGTGTGCTTTTGATTATAGTTTACGGTGGGCTTTGTTATTTAGGTGCAACGGCATCAACATTGTTTTCTTCTGATTTACGTCAAACACAGTTGGTTGTTGCACTATCTCAAACCATTTTTGATGAAAACGGAAAAAGCGTTGTAAGCATAGCTATCACTATGGCTTGTTTAACAACTGCAATCGGCCTGACGTCTTCATGTTCTCATTATATTTGTATGATTTTTAAAAACAACATTTCTTATAATTTTTTAGTTATCTTTTTTTGTATCATGAGCGGACTTTTAGCATCACTTGGAGTAAGCGCTATTATAGCGCTTGCAGCACCAATAGTATACATGCTTTACCCTTTATTGATTACTTTGGTTATTTTTGAAGTATGTAAAATGAAATATATCATTCATAATACAACAATCATTTATTCTTTTATTTGTGTTTTTGCTTTTTCTGTACTTACAACCATGAACAATTATACGCTTACATATAACCTTTCGTTCATTCCCTTGTCTGATATTGGATTGTCTTGGCTATGGGCCATGGGATTAGGCGTGCTATGCAGTGCAATGTGCAAAGCAAAAAAAGCAGAAAGTTAAACAATTGGCTTAATAGACGATCAATAAGCCATACATTTGCCTTTTACGGCGTAGACAATCTTTATTACAAAGCAGGCCTTACTTAAAAAACACTGCCGGCACTGGCACCAGCGGTACCATTCACAGCCTTTTATCTGCCAGTGCCGGCACTATCAGTTGCTATGGCGTTTTGCGTATAACTTTGAACATGCGCACGCACATAAATAGCAGCACTATAAAGCCTAAATACCCGTTAATGGTATAGATATAATTCATTAAGATATTAAAAGGAATAAACAAGGCCACGCCAACACCCAATGCGCCAAGCAAAACAGTTACCATTTTAAATCCAACTGTGCCTTCCTTGGTAAAGCGCGCGCTTGCTGTCCAAAGCAAAGGGCAAGCGGTTGTATAAATGGCCACAAAAATTAAAAATCCAAAAACATAAGCAATAGGTTCCCAAACTTTTTCCGCAATGATCAGGTTGGGGATTTGTGTTACGCTTAGCGTATGTATTTGCGATAAAATGGCAAAGGCAATAACCATATTTACAATTACCATAGCCACTGCGGAAAGAACACTTGCTTTCATAAGTGTTTTAAAGTCTTCCTTCATGCCAAGCGCAGCCGTAAAGCTTGCCAGCCATAGAATACAAAACCCTCCATACGAAAGCCCGGACGTAAACCAATTTGTGCCTGCTTTTGTCACCTGCACTGTGCCATCTTCAACGGCCTTAATGCCGTTTTCAATGCTGCTATAATTTTCAGAAAGGCTAAATAAGCAAATGAAAAAGAAAAACATCACAAAGGTTGGCGCAATAAAACCAATAATATTCACGATATTATTTAAACCAAACACAACGGTGCACACAGCAAGCACCGCTATAGCAATACCACCAACAGCTAAAGGCATGGCGTATTGCTGATGCAAGGTTGCCGCGCCGCCGCCAACCATGACTACATACGACATGTAGCAAAAAAGCACCGTAAAAAAGTCAAACGCCTTGCCTGCAACAGGGCCGCAATAAAAGGCAAAAACATCGCTTCCTTTTTCTATATTTCCATGTTTTCCGGCCCAAGCAAAACCATAGTTTGCAATGGCTAGAATAATAACAGTAATTACAGACGTGCCTAGCATTGCATAGCCGTATGGGCTGTAATATTGCATGATTTCTTGGCCTGTTGCTATGCCAGAACCAATTAAAAATGCCAAAAAAGCACCTGATAATGTGAGGATTCGTAGTACATTTTTCATGAGTCATCCTAAAAAGATAGAGGTTTCAGGGGTATGCTGTTATAAACATGACAATGTTTTATGTATAAAGACATTTTTTGAGCTAACGGAGCAAGTTCGTGTTCTTTTTTAGGTTCATATTTCAAGAACAGTAACGCTGTCTTTATGTTGACGTGAAAAATCTTTTTTTCCAGTAACAGGCAGGTAATGAATTGCTACCATTTGGGGGCCCTTTGAAACAGACCTACTTAGTATGCCTGCGCGAAAGTGCAGCGCAACGTGTCGTTTGCGTTTGATCATATACCTACGCTAAAACCGTGACATGATCGGTCATAGGCCTGTTTATTCGTATATCCTTAATCAGGCACGGCCCTTGGCTGTTATGCTGTCAACGTGCAGCAGCCAAACGCCTGTTTTTTCTTCCTTGCTTTGGATGTATTTTTGGGCTTCTTTTTCAAGGCCCGGGCTATATTTTTGGGCCAAAAGGTGAAGAAAGCGCAGTTTTTGTTCAGCATCTGTCACCTTTTGCAAGCGCCCAAAGGCCATGGCACTCACATAGCGCGTGCTGAACGCACTTGGCAAAACTTCGGTTTTACCAACCACAGTGAATACTGCTTGCGGTTCATGGTTCATGCAGCGTATTTTATAGCCGTCAAGGGCCATATGAAAGATGATACATACGCCCTCATCCTTTTTCATAGCATAACTTAACGGCACGCTGTAGGGCAGGCCGTTTTCATCCACAAGGGCTAATGTGCCCCATTCGCCTTCTTGTAAAAGCGTTAGGGCCTCGGTGTTTGAGCGTTCGCGATCTTTGCGGCGTATGGCTGGACGTTGCATGATATTCTCCTTATACCTACTGTTTACATGACGACAAGTCGCAATACATAAACACAAAATTCACAAGGAAGGATACTGTGTTCATAGCCAACTGTCCAGTCATTCTGGCATCTGCCTCCCCAAGGCGGCAACAATTCATGAAGGATCTTGGCCTTGTATTTACTGTACAAGCACCTGAGGTTGACGAGCCCAAGCCCTTGCCTGCAGAAGATCCAAGCTCATACGCACAGCGACTTGCCCGTATCAAAGCGGCAAGTGTCGCAAAAATGCATCCAAACGCATTAATTATAGCGGCAGACACGATTGTGGTGGTGCAGAATAGGCATAAGAACGAGGCAGGCAGTCATGGGTCAGGTTTGGATTTGGCACAGGCGCATCAAATCCTTGGCAAGCCGCGCAACATGGAGGAAGCCCTCTCCATGCTCAAGCAATTGAACGGGCAAGCACATACGGTCATCACTGCCGTACACATGATTTGGGGGCAGGGGGATTGTTCCTTTGCCGATGCCGCCACGGTGCGTTTTCATACTTGGGACGAAGCTGTGCTGGCGGCCTACGCTAAAACTGGTGAATCCCTTGATAAGGCAGGTGGTTATGCTATTCAAGGGCAAGGGGCTTTTTTGGTGGCAGCTGTGGAAGGGGCTTGGAGTACGGTTGTAGGGCTTCCGCTCACCATGCTTGTAGAGCACTTGTTGCGCTATGGGCTTATGAAAGCTGTAGGGGAAAAGGGTGATGTGCTATGAAGAACTTGCGAACGCTGCATGGTTTTATAAAGACGCAAACATTGGCAATGGAACAGGCAATAGAGCCTTACATGGTAACGGCAGATGAACTTGCAAGGTGACCTTTTTGAAAAAAATAATTTTTGAGCAACCCATGAGGTTTTGTTGTGGAATGAGTTGTATGTAGGTTTATTGTAGCTGTTTTTAGATTTTTTTCGCCTTTTTTTGGGCCTTTTTTTGGCGTTTTTTCGGTTTTTTTCAACTTGACGTACCACGCTATAAATCGCTATACCTACGTATATCATACTTACCGTATCCACACACAAAAGGATGGAGCTCTATGACAATGCAGACGATTAAAGTAGACGAGCGGCCTTCATGGATTCAACTTGTTCCTTTAAGTTTACAGCATTTATTTGCTATGTTTGGCGCCACAGTGTTGGTGCCAATTCTTTTTGGAGTAAACCCGGCAACGATCCTGTTGTTCAACGGCATAGGTACTTTATTGTACCTTTTTTTATGTCAGGGCAAGGTTCCGGCGTATTTAGGTTCAAGCTTTGCCTTTATTTCGCCAGTGCTTGTGGTGTTGCCTTTGGGGTATGAAGTGGCCCTTGGCGGCTTTATTGTGTGCGGTGTCATTTTTTGTGTAGTGGCTTTACTTGTGCAAAAGCTTGGCACAGGTTGGCTGGATGTGATTTTTCCCCCGGCAGCCATGGGTGCTATTGTGGCGGTTATCGGACTTGAGCTTGCAGGTGTTGCGGCAAATATGGCCGGACTTTTACCGCAAGATGGTGCCAGTGTTGACCGCACAACCGTGATCATCTCGTTAAGTACTCTTGCGGTAACGGTGTTTGGTTCGGTGCTCTTTAGGGGCTTTTTGGCGATCATTCCCATCCTTATTGGCGTGCTGTTTGGCTATTGCTTGTCCTTTATGATGGGCGTTGTAAGCTTTGAAAGTGTGGCGGCAGCCCCATGGCTTGCCATGCCAACCATTTACACGCCACGCTTTGAGTGGTTTGCTATTTTTACTATTATTCCTGCTACGTTAGTCGTTGTTGCGGAACACGTGGGGCACCTTGTTGTGACCGCAAAAATTGTTGATAAAGACCTTAAGAAAGATCCGGGCCTGCACCGTTCCATGCTGGGCAACGGTTTATCCACCATCCTTTCAGGCTTTTTTGGTTCAACCCCCAACACCACCTATGGCGAAAACATCGGCGTGTTAGCCATTACACGGGTTTTTAGCGTTTGGGTTGTGGGCGGTGCTGCGGTGATGGCCATTTTGTTATCGTTTATCGGTAAATTGGCAGCTGCCATTCAGGCCATACCTGTGCCTGTTATGGGCGGTGTTTCTTTATTGTTGTACGGTGTTATTGCCGCATCAGGGATTCGCTTGCTTGTGGAAGCCAAGGTGGATTACAGCCGCGCGCAAAATTTGATCCTCACTTCAGTAATTCTGATTATCGGCGTGAGCAATGCCAAAGTGCATCTTGGTGTGGTAGAACTCAAAGGTATGGCCCTTGCCACCATGGTGGGCATTGCCATGAGCCTTGTTTTTGCCCTTGTGGAGCGGTTGTATTCGTCTGCTGAAAAGCAAGAAAATAAAGTCATTGAAACGCCTGTGGATTTGTGATATAGTTTTATTAACATAGGGAAGTTTAACACTTTTGGCGTGATGGAGTGTGCGTAACTATAGCTTTTGTTTGTTTTATGTGATGCCGTGCTGTGTCAAATATTGACAAGTGCAGTAATAGACCGTATTCATATTCTTTAGCTAGGAATGCCTAATATAGGTAAATAGCTTGGAGGACATGTGCCAAAATGTAGCACCAACAAGGGAGCAACCTCCCAAAAAAATATCACGATAGAAGCTTTACAAGAACAGCTAGCTTTTATGCTTGCTGCCTTTGACCGCTTGCCTCATCCTGTGTTTGTTAAAGATAGCGAATTGCGCTTTGTCTTTATCAATAAAGCGTATGAAGATTTTTTTAACGTCAAAGCTGAGCAGTTTTTGTTTAAAACCGTGCTTGATGCTGAATATTTGCCGTTAAAAGAACGCGAAGCCTTTCATATTGAAGACGGCAAAATGCTTGAAGGAGGAGTGCCTAAACAATACGAGTGGACTTTTTCCACATCAAACGGCAATACCACCCAAACTATGTACTGGTGCAGCGGTTTTAGCGTAGGCGGGCAACGTGGTATCATAGGTACCATTGTTGATATCAGCACACAGCACAATATCCAAGAACTTTTGCAAGATCACCTTGTTTCGCTCATCAAAAACAAGCGCAAGGTTGAAGCCTTAAGCCATACCGATGAATTGACGCAACTTCCCAATCGACGCATGTTCAACCAGCGTTTTCAGCAATTGGAAAATAAATTTATTGTAGAGCGTCAGCTTTTTAGCATGTTGCTTATCGACCTTGATGATTTTAAAAGGATCAACGATGTGTACGGGCACGGCGTGGGCGATCAGGTTTTGCAAAACTTTGCAAAGCTTATGCGCAACATCTGCCGAGCTGACGACGTTCCGGCGCGCATTGGCGGTGAAGAATTTGCCATCCTTTTGCCTGAAAGGGGTAAAGAAATAGCCAAAGGCGTGGCTGCACGGCTCCTGCGTGCTGCCCGTGATCCCAAAAACGCGGTTCCTGCTTGCGGCCCTGTCACATGCAGTATCGGTATTTGTGAGTATAATAAGGAAGAAAACGAACAAGCGTTTTATGAGCGCACCGACAAAGCCCTGTACCACGTCAAACAAAACGGTAAAAACAATTACTACGTTGCCCCGGACGAAGAATAGCCATATATAAAGGTTTTTTTGGGTAAATGCTGACATCGTGCAGGCTTTTTTACAAAAGCGCATGTTTTAGTCAGTCCCTGTTCGGCGTATGGGTACAACCTATTAAAGGCGCAAAAGCCTTATCAAACGTTTGGATAAAACCATCTATTTTGCCTGAGGTGAGCATGCCACTTGTCAATATCAAAATCACTCAAGGTGCCACTGCTGAGGAAAAAACAAAGCTTATTGAAGGCGCAACAAAGCTCCTTGTAGATGTGCTTGGTAAAAACCCGCAAACAACAGTAGTTATTATTGATGAAGTTGAAACCGACAATTGGGGCATTGGCGGCGAAAGCATAACCTCGCGACGCGCCAAAGGTCTGTAAGCCTAGGCTGCCCAAACGTTCGTTGTAAAAGAACGATACATCCTCATTATAATATTTTTAACAGCGTGTTACAGGTGCCTGTACCGCGTCTTTTATGCGTTTCTTTTCGCAGTGTTAACGCTGTGTGCCACGAAAGGCGGTGCAAGCTCCTTGCGTTTAAAAATGTTCAACATTTTGAAATAAAACGCATTTTAGGTTTTTTGAGAAATTCCGGCAAGTATTCCCACAAAATACAATGTTTTTTTTACACAAGCCCTCAACTTTACAAGTTAAGGGCTTGTTTGTTGATCTAAAGCCTTTTGTATGGCTTTGGTTAGGCTATTTCTTCAATGGTTTCAAATTCAATTCTTGTTGAAATAGCATGAAGAGCTATATTGTGTAACATCTCATCTACTGTTGTTGTGCATTCTGGTAAGAGTTTTACTTCGTATTTTTCAGCAGATTTTGATATTGCTGTATGCGTGACACAATTTTGTGTCATCATTCCACACACCAAGATTTTTTCTATTCCAAGTTTATCAAGGGTGGCTTCAAGTTTTGTTTGGTAAAATCCATCTGCAAACGCTTTGGTTATTACCTTGGCATTTGGCGCAAGAGCAAGTAAGTCTTCATGAATGTTAGCACCATGAGTCCCTTCATTAAAAAAAGGTGCAAGTCCTCCTGCTTCTTTTGGGACAATATGTTGAATAAAAATCACAGGTATAGATTGATCTTGTGCTTTTGTCATTGCAATTTTGATGTTCTTTAAAACCGCATCTGTGTTCCAAAGGGGATATTTTCCTCCCTCAAAATAATCGTATTGCAAATCAATAACAAGTAACGCTTTTTTCATGTAGCCTCCATTTTTTAAAGCATGCCAAAAAATATTCTGTAATTACTTTCTTTATCATCAGCATGTTTCATGGATTTTTTGCATGTTTTGCATTTTTATGTATTGTGCATGTTGTTTTTTTCAGCTACGAGCGCACCGGCCCAAGGGTTTCGGCAAGCTGCCGTGCTCTGGTTGTAAAATAGCGTGCGCGGCTTTGCGGAACCGTATCCCATGTATGGTGTAGCACATTGCACGTATGCATTTGTGAGCCAAGGTACAGGCGCACGTTGGGCATTTCGTCCTTTATGGCGGCAAGTACATATGGGCTTGAGGCTGTTTGGCCGTATTCTGTCCCGGGGCCACAAGGCATGCCAATACCTTGCAGGGCGCATAAGGTCACGATGGGCGCGTAAGGTTTTATGGGCAAGGGCAGGGAGCGTTTGGCATAATATGCGGTCAGGTGACGGCAAAGGCGCATGGGTGTTTGCGCTTCAAAGCGTTGCCTTTGGTACTGCCAATTGGCGCACGTGCAAATGAGTGCGGTAACGTTCATGGTCACAGATTCACTGTCTGCTGCGGCAGCTATGCGCACGATGGAACCGGGCGTATCCTGAGGGCGCAGGCGCGAAGTTTTAGAGGCTTGCCAAATATACCAAGCCGTGCCCGCAATGATAGAAAAAAAGAGGAAAGCAACCATAAAACCACACGTTTTTTGCACAATGAAGGTAAAGCCAACATACTGTATGGTTGACCAATCCACAAGTAAAAATGGCAGTTCATAAAAAAGGCAGCTAAAAATTGAGAGGAGCATGCTCTTGGCTTGACAGCACCTTATGATTTGCGCAAAGTCGTTCAAAACATTACGGTGTTTGGAATGTGCATATTGCCATAACGTTTGGTATAGGAGAAGTCGTTGGAATTTGAAGTTATTATAATCCTTGCCGTGGCGTATGTGCTGGCAGGTTTCATTGATAGCGTGGCAGGCGGTGGTGGCCTGGTGGCTTTGCCGGCTATTTTATTGACCGGAATTCCTCCGGAAGTTGCCATGGGCACGAATAAAATGATCAGCTCCATTGGCATGTCTGCCTCGCTTTTTAATTATGCGCGGGCCAAGCTTATTCAAAGCAGTCGCATGCTGTTTTTTGGCGTTGTAGCCACACTTATAGGCGGTCTTTGCGGGGGGATGACCCTGCACCTTTTTGACAGTGAAACCATTGGCAAAATCATTGTTGTCTTGTTGCCTTTTGGCATGGTGGCAACGCTTATGCCGCGAAAACGTGTTCGCGAAGCCTCTGAATTAACACCGTTTGCCATGTATGTAACCTTGCCAAGCTTGCTGTTTGTGCTTGGCTTTTATGAGGGATTTTTTGGGCCCGGTTCTGGCAGTTTTTTGATTTTATTGTTGCATTTTGCCCTTGGGATTGGTTTTGTTCAATCATCTGCCATGGCAAAGGTTTTTAATGTGGCAGGTACGTTTTCCGGGCTGCTTGTCTTTCTTTGGCATGGCAATGTGCTTTTTTCTGTGGTTTTGCCCTTGGCTTTTGCCAGTATTGTGGGCAACGTCATTGGGAGCCGCTTGGCCATTTATGTTGGGCAAAAGCTTGTGCGCGGCATGCTTTTTTTCTCTTTAACGCTGTTATTGCTTTCACTTGTGTGGAAGTTTTATATCTCGTGATGCGTCAGACACGCAAGAAGGCGTCTTTATTTACCCTTTATTTTTACGGTATGTTTAGATATATAGTCGGCACTGAAAAACATACTAAGGATTTGAAACAAGTTGTTTTATAGCAAAGACAAACTCATAAAATTGTCAGAAATAAGAGCATGGAATGCGAATTTCTGGTAATTTTTGGCTTACAAAGAGAATGTTTTTCATGTGACGACTGACAAAATTTTCCGAAAGGGAAATTTTGCGCCACGTAAAATAAGCCAGAACTTGCTTCTGGCGGCCCCGAAGGGGTATTTGGAGTGGGCGTGTATTTCTGAAAAGCGCATGTAAATGCGTTTTTCAGCATCAACTATATAGACATTAAAAGGAGTTTTTACATGAGATTTGTACTTGTTTGTTTATTGCTCATAACAAGCTTTGGCAGTTTTGGTTGTGCTTTGCCCTCGTATGATGATGAGCGTAGCTTTGGCACCATTGTTGACGATACTGCCTTGGCTGCAAATATTAAAGGGCGCCTGTTGTCCAGCAAATTTACTGACGGCTATAGCGTGAAGGTGTACAGTTATGACGGCAAAGTATTTCTTGTGGGCAATGTTCCCAATGAATTTCAAACCGAAGCGGAGCACCTTGCCCGTTCAACACAAGGGGCGCAGTCTGTAACACCTCATTGGTTTACAGGCCCCTCATCAACTCTTGCCGATAAAGACCTTGAAGTAAAAGTGGCAGCCAACCTCATCACAACCCCGGGGGTTAGCTCAACACAAGTTGAGCTGGAAGTGCATAACGGTGAAGTTATCGTACTTGGTATGGTGAACAACCCCTTTGCTGCCGAACGGGTACTTGAAGCTGTTCGTAAAACAGAAGGTGTGAAGAAAATCACTTCGTATTTACTGATAAAAGATCCAATGATTTAGCATTGTTTTGCAGTGATTTGCGTTGTTAGACGCGCTTTTTATTGCGGACTATATGCCTTGATACGGTCTTGATAACGAGCTTTTGCACCATGTGTTGGGCAAGGGGGCTTGCTTTTTTTCCCTTTGTCAACGGCCCGCAAATTTGTGAACCGCTCATGGTGCAAAAAACTATCTTTTTTTTTGGCAATGTTTACGAGGAGAGGTGTGTATGAATGCACGGCAAGCCTTTGACTGGCTACAACAAGAGGCTGATTCCTTCATGCAAAGCGCGCACAATGATTTAGGATTTGCGCATGCTGAGCCTGCCTTTGAGTCCTTATTGTTTGGTGTTGCGGCAGGTGATGATCCTTTGTGGGAGGAATATAAGGGCAATGCCATTGGCGATTTTCACTGGAGCCCCCTTGAAGCCTTTAAACTAGCCTATCCGGACAGCACGGCTACAGCAGCGGAGCTTTGCGTTTTTGTTTGGATTTTACCGCAAACCAAAGCCACGTGTAAGGACAACAACAAGGAAACTTTTTACCCCTCTGAGCGTTGGGCCCGTTCGCGTGTGCTTGGCGAAGAAAGCGTCAACGCCGCCTTGCGTACTCTTTTATCACAATGTTGCAAAGAAAAAGGGATTGAAGCTGTAGCACCCATGCAGCTGCCGATGTGGAAAGTTGTGCAAAGCGATAGGTATGAATACGCCTCCACATGGTCTGAGCGTCATGCAGCACACGCTGCAGGCCTTGGTACCTTTGGATTGAGTGATGGGCTGATCACGCAAAAGGGCAAAGCCATACGCGTGGGCAGCCTTATTGTTCGGCAACAGCTCCCTGTGACTAAGCGTCCTTACAGCCATTTTAGGGAATATTGCCTGTTTTTTATCAATGGGTCTTGCAAAAAATGCGTACAGCGTTGCCCTGCAGGCAGTGTTACAGCAGATAAGCGCTATAAAGTCTTATGCCGTAAGCACGTGTATGGTGCTTGCAGTGATTATATGCGAGAAAAATGGAACCTTGAAGGCCATGCCTGTGGTCTGTGCCAAACCAAGGTGCCTTGTGCGCATAAAATTCCCATGGCAAAAGCGGATGTGTAAACGGTTTTACACAGGAAATACAGAAAGTTTTTCAGCTGTTAGGGTGTATAGCCGGCTAAGGAAAAATGATCACGCATGGACAGCACTCTGGTTAAAAAAACTTGCGTTTCTTTTGCCGGCAGTTTGGCCAAAAGGGCTTGCTTTACTTCTTGCGGTGTCAGCGCGTTGATGGCTTTAAAGGCCGTTGGCCAGTCTTTTCCAAAAACTTTGAGCATGTTGCTTGAACCTATATTGTAGGCAGCAATAGCACAGTATTCGCGTGATGTTTTGTCATTTATGTTGCGCAAGTGGCGTGTGAGCAAAAGGTGCAAATACGTTGTGCCGTATAAAATGTTGGTGTGAGGTTCAAGAAGCTCTGCGCGGCTTGGCTGGCCTTTACGTCCAAGCCATGAGTTGACTTCATTGCCGGCGGTTGTAGGCACAATTTGCATAAGCCCATGGGCGTTGCGGTGGCTGATAAGGGTTGGATTGAAACCGCTTTCTGTGTGCATGATGGCATATACCAGCTCTTTGGGAAGCTTAAACTGTGCCGCATAGCGTTCCACTGTGCGCTTAAAGGGCTTTGCCAGTTTCCGCATTCTGTATACAAACGTGTTTTGCTGTTTTTCCCATTTTTTAAGGTTGCTCAGTAAAACTTTTTCCCCCTCAAGTGTGGGTTCGCAACGTTGCATTGCATTGTTCCATAGTATGGCTGGCTGCACATGCACCTTTTGAATGGTATGGTTAAGGTTTTCAAGTGTATGAGCATTACCCGTAAGCGATTGCATAAAAGCGCCTTGCAGGGCAAGCTCTAGTACCACAGGGCCTTTGTCCAAAAGCATGCTTACCGAATCACCTGCAAAAACAAGGGGCTGGTCCGTATTATTGTCTTGCCAAAAGGGATTTTGTGTCAGTTCGCTTGTTGAGAGGGGCGCTGGATTGTACAGTTCGCGCACATGGCTTGTGATGTGGCTCATGGGGCGAGTTATAGGTGCAGGAAGGGTGACATGAAGCGTTGTTATCAAGCGGCGGCGGACTTCTGTTTGAGGAAGGTTTGACACAAAGCCCACCAGCAAAAGGCATACTAAAGGCGCTGTGAACGACAGAATATGCACAGCAGATACACGCGGTAAAGCCCCCTTCAAGCATGCGAAAAGAGCCGGCACAAATGTGCAAGCTTTGCATACATATGTGATGCTGCGCGAGTAAAGGGCGCGTATTCTATGGGGCAAGTTTTGCTTCATAGGGGTTACTTATCAAAAAATGTGCCAACATATGCTTTTTTATGCGGCTGTTATGGGGCCTTGTGCGCCGGTGAAAGTCGCTTCACACGGTCTTTTGTTTGCTTGTGCGTAAGGGCAGCAAGCAAAAGGCTCGTTTACGGTACAGGCAAAAAAGGAATGTACTTGCAGAATATAACATGTAGTAAAAAACAGCCAGTATTTTTATGGATATAATAATTGTTTTTGTAAGGCATTGATATTGTTTTTGTTTGACAGTGATTCCGTTTTTTGTCATGCGATGAAAGAAGCCATGATTTTCTTTTGGCGTTCTTAAAAGGCTATGTGAGGCAAGCGTTTTTTATGAAAATCGCGTAAAAATACGGTTTTTAATTGCTTGGATTGTCCATAAAACGCAAGACAATCCGCCATACCTCACCTTCAAGAGCGCGTTCAAAATACGACGTGCTGTAGCGGTATGAAATAGGAGCAGGCTTTATGCCGTCAAAGCGTTTTTGGATGGCCTCTAGGTGCTCCTGCGGCCAGCGAAAAGTGCCCACGCGCAAGACAGAATCGTGCAATGCTTTAAAGGCTTTGCCGCTGCTGTTTGGTGCGGTAGCGTATACAAAGCGTGCTTCAACAGATTCGATGATTTCCTCATCCATGTGCACAACAAGCTGGGTTGAGGGGCCAAAGGGCACAATGTATTTTTTGTTTTGATAGCTAAAGGTTTGTATTTCAGATCCTTTGAGGGAATATTTGTTCCAAAACATACGAAAAGCGGGCCAGGTAAAGCGCGGTTTGTATTCTGCCGCAAAAGTTGCGGTAGAAAAAACCACTGTTATGGATAGAATCCCTACCAGGATTAAAAAAGCTTTGCGAGTGTTCACAATATGCCTTCTTTACGTTGTGAGCAAACTGTTCATTTTGAATAGAGGGGTTTATGTGTTCACCAATGTGTCAAGTGTCCAGTCAATTCAAAAATGTAGCTGGTAGAGCGCAACCCTCTTTGTCATCTGTTTGTCAGCTGCATTGATAATGCCTGTTGGGTTTATTGCCAAAAAATACGCGTTTTTTGTGAGAAGTTTTTGATAAAAAACATGATGACCGCATCCGCAAAAAGCAAATCCGTACCTTGCTTTGATAAGGCAGTATAGATTCATTTTTCGTAAAAGTCATCCTCAAGCAGATTCAAGACTTCAGGCAAATTCGCGCCGCACGCCAAAGCTTTTTCACCTTGATCCTTATGTAAGTTCCTGCAAAGAAAGGCATTTGATTTTTTTCATAAAGGGGCATACCTTTACATAGTGTTGCAATGGTGTTCAATGACATCTTACAGGCCAAAAAAATCATGACCATAAACGTAACAAAATCCTTACGTCCTGACCGTAAAACATGGGAAAGTTTGAGCAATGCTATTGTTGAAACAGGATGTTTTTCCAATGGTGGCCCTTATGTGAAGGAATTGGAGTCCGTGTTACAGCAGCACTTGGGCCTAGACTACGGCACAGCGTGCAGCAATGGCACCTTGGCCTTACAGCTTGCCATTAGGGCCTTGGGCCTTACCGGGAAAAAGGTCATTACCACGCCGTTTAGCTATGTGGCAACGGTATCGGCCTTGTTGTGGGAAGGGTGCGAGCCTGTTTTTGTGGATATTGACCCTGATACCTTGTGCATAACGCCTGATATTGTAGAAAAACACATGACAGCGCACATTGCAGGCGTTTTGCCTGTGCATGTGTTTGGTAATGCCTGTGATGTTAAGGGTTTTGCAAGGTTATCAAAAAAATACGACGTGCCCATATTGTATGACGCGGCCCATGCCTTTGGTTGCCGTTATGAGGGGCAAAGCCTTTTTACGCATGGCGCGTGCAGTGTTGCGTCGTTTCATGCCACGAAGCTGTTTCATACCTGCGAAGGCGGCGCTATCTTTTGTCAAAATAAAGAAATGTACGAAAACCTGCGCTTGATTCGGCAATTTGGGCATCTTGGGGATACGCATTACACACTTGGTATCAATGCCAAATTATCTGAAATGCACGCCGCCATGGGCCTTAGTATTTTACCATTGGTGGAACAGGAAATAGCAGCACGCAAAAAGCTTACTGCAATTTATGATGCCGCTCTTTGTGGTGCACCCCTTAAAAAACCATGTTTGCAGCATGGCTTAGAGTATAATTATAGCTATTACCCCGTACTTTTTGAAAATGAAAAGAAGCTGTTGGCTGTAAAAAAAGCTCTTGAAAGCCAATCTATCTTTCCACGAAGATATTTTTACCCATCGCTCCATACCTTGCCGTATCTAACATGCAACAACACTTTTCCTTTTGCAGAGCTGGCTGCACAAACGGTCCTGTGTTTGCCATTATATGGGGATTTATCTGTGCAAAATGTCGAAACAATAGTAAAGATTATACAAAAAGCAATGTAAAAAAATATGACGCAGGTATCAAGAACGTTTTTTAGAGTCTTACAATGTCTTGATGGTCTCTAAAAATATTTTTGCAAAATCTGGATGTTTCTGTATTGCGGTTTGTAAATATGAATCGTCTTTTGTATCTTGGTAATGTTTGAAGAAATATGTAAAGACACCGTTTGAAAGGGTTGTAAGTGCTTTTTGATGCTTTTGGTTAAAATGCTCTATTTAACCACGTAAAGCATATGATAAAATCATGCACGACCGTTCAGTTGAGGATAACAAGACAGGATTGTTTTTTTGTGGATGCTGTTCATCTGGGTGTTGCGTGGCAAGGCATTGATCAGGGGTTCAAGTTCAGCCAATCCCTGGACGATATGCTGTTCACATTCTTTCCATGACAATTTGCCGGATTTAATGGTTTTTAAAAACGCTGCGTCCTTGAGCGGAAAGGTAAGGTGACCCGTTTGGGCAAGCTCTTTAATCTGCACGATGCAGCGCATGGCATGAGAGATAGACTTCCAATCAATATTTTCGTTTTTTTCGGCAAGGATCGCCCGTTCACCATATTTGAGGTAGGATGCTTCAAGCCTTTTTACGGTGTCTGCAATTGTGATTTTTTCATGAAAGCCGGAGCCTAAGATGTATAAAATCGTTGTGCCATGTGTGTCCTGCTTGTCAAAGCATAATTTTTCATCAAAAAAACGTTCTTTAATGGAAGGGATTAAAGTTTTAAACGTTGCACGCTCAGATACATGCCCATTTTGTAAGCAACTATTAACATAAAAATATATTGATTTAAGCAAATGCAGCCTTGATCCTTTTAATCCGTATTTTTTTGCCTGATGATAGGCGTAAGCAACATAAGATGCGTTGTCGCGAAGGTTTATATAGTGCGTTGGATTTGCAAAGATACTATCACAAAGTGGCGATGCATAAATAATTGCATTGCTGTTTGTATACGAAAACAGCATGTCAATGGCATTGGTATCTCCTTTTTCTAACAGTTTGAACCAATGCTGCAATGACCATAAATCAATATCTATATCGCCAGATATGTTTTTTTTTGCATCAGATCCCGTATGATGTGTAATAGATCGACATTGTTGTTCCAGAACAAGATTTGCTATGTCTGGAAGGAAAATGCCTTTATAGTCGGTATCAGAATGTTGCGTGTTTGTCCCATACAGGTGCGAACCAAATTGAACAAGGTACAAAAGCGTGCCTTTACCTTCGCAAAGGCGTGCTACTTCGTGAGATATGCGTTGCTTGTCTGTTGTTGCAAAGGCATGAGGGAAAGTATCATTTTTTTTGTACATCGTTTTATTACCTATAATGATAATCAGGGCGTTCTTGGATAGGGTTAACTGTTGCCCATCTCATAATAGTTTCAATGCTAACAGGTGCATAATCGTTTGCATCAACGCCAACATCAAAACGTAAAAGACCTGCCTTTGCATTGTCCTCATTGTATTTTTTTGTGGCGTGAATGTGTCCATGCAAATGGATTGCACCTTCTTCTTGCCCGTTCCATACCCAAAATGGATAATGTGACAGCACAAACATTTGGTTTTTATCTTCAAAGCTATGGTGAAAATGATGGTAATCCTTCACCCAAACAAAATGGTCATGTTGGGGGGGGGCTTTTTTAACAAATTTATCGTGATTGCCTTTTACTAAATATTTTTTTCCATGAAGCTTAGTTAATATTTCCTGAGCAACACTTGACCCTTTTAGGGTGAAGTCTCCAAGGATATAGATTTGATCTTCGTTTGTAACAATACTATTCCACTTTTCTATTTGTAGGTCAAAAACATGTTTTGGCCTACTGCAATATTGCAATATAGCATCATGGTAAAAATGAAGATCAGATGTGAAATAGAGCATTTTTTTCGGGTATGTAAAGTAACATTGTTTATGAACAGACTAATATATAAAGTTTTTTGTGTTAACAGCTTGCAGTAATAGGTGAACGTGTATCAAAAAATATTCGGTTACTCGTTTTGGGTAGGATTGCCATATTTTTACTGACACTCTTTGTCTTCCAGCAAGCTATCCACAGTGTCTGCCTTAAGCCTGTCTGAAAGCGAAAGATGCGCTATTACCTGCGCCCATTCATGTTCATTGCCTTTCCAAAAATCCGGATTTATATTGGGGTCAGATCCGTTAACATGCTTGTCTTCAAATGAAAACTGTAGGATTTTTAGATACGTATTTATTTGCAAGGCACGTATAGAGTTACCTGCTGTTGTGTCGTATATGTTGATAAGGACAAAATGTTTATTAGGATATATGTTTGAAATTTCAAGCAAAAAATTTTTAAACGTACTCATTGGTTCAGTACGAGCGCAGAAAAAGACAACTGTTTCTGACTTTTGTATGAAAGCATCCATGCGCTCAAAACGCTTTGTCATTGTCATTAAAAAATGAGAATATGCGATATCATCGCGCATACATTCTTTAAAGGAATGCAAGGATATCATTTTTGTATCTATATCTCTAACAGGTTTTATGCCTTCAATGATAGGCATATCAAGTATATCTTCTCTGTTAGAAAAAAATGTAGTAAATCGTTTTTTCCACAGCATGATTACAGTTTCTAAACTGTAATTCATCATCCAATCCAGAGGATTAGCGCATGTTCTTAAACCAGCACCCCGCAAATAATGTGCAGGTCTGCATGATTTACCAATGCTGACTATAAAATCTGCTTCTATTGTACATTTGTTTTTTGCTAAATAAGTATGGAATTTGTGTTGGATATAGAAAATCGTTTTTTGTAATATATAATAGATTTTTTTTAAGTATTGGTATGTTATTGATTTTTTCATGTTATTTTTTCAATCTTTATATGTGGTTTGTTTGCATATTTTTAGATGTTAAAGGCAGTCTGCGTAGTCATCAAAACAGTAAATAGAAGTCATCATGGAAAATGGTGCATTAAAAACTGTCCACGTTATGATATAAATAATAACATTATATGCAATAGTTAATGTATGATAGATATCAAGCGGCACAAAGCCACCGGCTGAGGATTTTTCGATACTGCGGCCGTACAAACTTCAACCTATCTAGAGTTTTGTATATATCGCTGATATGTGCCTGTCAATGTTTCAACGAGATTGAAACAAGACGTTGAAGTAAGAGATACAAACAACAAACATCGTTCCAGGATACCTTTGGCGGACTTGTGCCGTGCATTGCGAAAGAAAAAGTAATAAGGCAGCTTTTTAACAATAAAGACATCATTATCCGCAAGGATGTTGAAAAACCCTTAAAATACGTCAGTCTGAACAGAAGCTCCCTGCTTACGGAACACTGATCCCCTAGAAAACTAATCCATAATTACAAGAGGCACCCCATTTCGGGAGTGCCTCTTACGTTTTCCTTATTTTTTAAGCAAAGAACCACACTCTATCTTCACACAATTATCATTTGGCAATTGAGTGCTTTATTGCCAAGCAAACTATGAAAGAGGCTGAAGCCTGTGACATCAATTTTACGCTCAATAAATATTAGCATGCGGGGCAGAAGTTTAATCTTCATGATCATCATACGTATCATCATAATCTTCATGCCTTTCCTCTTTTTCCTCATCATCCTCATCACTGGAAATTGCGTCGGCTATGCCGCCCGCAACCTCGCCCACAATAACAATGGGAAGGGTTACCACATCGTAAGCAGCACC
>CAYJIX010000022.1:0-4949 GCA_964370375.1 uncultured Desulfovibrionaceae bacterium
AGCAATTACGCAAATCGAGAGCAGAGATAGGCGAAGAATGAGCCGTACGGATACAAAGAGCAGAGATTGCGAGGAACGAGCAATTACGCAAATCGAGAGCAGAGCGGACGCTTTGGTCCATGCCGTTCTGCAAAACGCCTTCTGACACCCCATACAGCCCTTTTTTAACAGCCTGCCCCAAGTATCCTACAAAGCCGCTCAACAGCATCAGCGTACAACATTTCTGACTGCGCCATAACCTCGTCAAGCGTGGACACCTGACGAATACAGCTGATAACGCTTGTAATACCTGCATCATATATGGCTTCGTAGCCATCTTCAATGCCGCCGACAATGGCAAAGCAGGGGATATTGTGTTTTTTACACGCCATGCCAACGCCATAGGCAACTTTGCCCTGTGCAGATTGCGCGTCCATGCGCCCTTCGCCTGTAAGCACAAAATCTGCGTCACAAATGGTGTTTTCAAAATCAATCAGGTCAAGAATAGTGCTGATGCCCGAACGAAGTTCAGCCTTGGTAAAGGCCAAAAAAGCAGCACCCAAACCGCCGGCAGCTCCTGCGCCAGGTGTATCTATAACCGTGCCGTACTTTTTTTCCACAAGGCTATACAAGTGTCGCAAACCTTGTTCAAGAAAATCAATATCTTCTGCTGTGGCCCCTTTTTGTTTGCCAAAAACCTTGGTGGCTCCATTATCCCCAAGCAAAGGATTGGTAACATCGCACATGATCGTGATGTTAGCCTGTTGCACCTTAGGGTTAAGCCGCGAGGCATCAATGGTCGCAATGCGCAAAAAATGTTCGGGGAAAGGAGGCACTTCGTTGTTGTTTGCATCCAAAAACCGCACCCCAAGGGCAGAAAGCATGCCAAGGCCCCCATCATTGGTGGCACTTCCGCCAATGCCCATATACAATGATGTGCAGCCGCGCTCTATGGCGTTAAGGATAAGTTCGCCCGTGCCAAAGGTGTTGAGCTTGCGAATACTGCGTTTTTCATCCGATACAAGGGTGATTCCGGACGCAGCGGCCATTTCTAAAACCGCGCTATCCTCGTTCAAGACGCCGTATTCTGCTTGTATTTGTTCGTAAGCCGGACTGTGCACCGTTGTGTGTATTTTTTTACCCTTAACGTTTTGCAATAAAGCTGCCACAGTGCCTTCACCACCGTCTGCCATGGCAATTTTTACAACATCTAACGGTGAAAAAAACGTACGGGCAACACGTTCTGCCACGTCCGCAAGGGCAGTGCTTGAAAGTGAACCTTTAAAGGAATCTGAAGCAATAACGATTTTCATGAACATCCCCTGTGTACAGTCTGTTAAAAAGATGATTATGCGACAAGGCTTGTATGTCAACACAAAAAAAGGCTCAAAAAAAGCTTTTCTAAAGCCCTTTCATTCAACAATGTCAAGCCTATGAGGCAAAGAGGCTCCTTGTTAAGTTTGTGAAAAAACACACAACAAAGCACTTTGCCGCATCTAACAAAAACAGTCACTTACAAAAACAGGGGAAAGCTTTTGACTTTAGTCAATTTTTTATATATTGGTATTCATTAGCTAGAATTATGGCAGATCTTAGAATACCATCTCGTAACGCGCAGTATTCAACATTTCACAACGGGGTATCCCACAAACCAATCGAGGATTGTCTAATGACTTGGAGTGTCTTAAAATCTGTTATTGGAACAGCTGCTCTTATGATCAGCCTTGTCACGCCTGCCTTTGCTGCTGACTACACCTTCACCTATTCCACCCACGCCACAGAAAACAGCTTTCGTGGACAAGCTGAGCTTGTATATCTGGAAGAAGTAAAAAAACTGTCCGGCGGCAAGGTCGATTTTAAAATCTTTTGGGGTTCAAGCCTTATGAGCGGCCCTGAAGTGCTTAACGCTGTTTCAAGCTCCATTGTGGATACAGGCGTTGTAAACCCCAACTATCACCCCAAAGAATTGCTTGTCAGCAACGCATTGTCCTTGATTCAAGAACCTGTGGGCAAATACACCAACCTTTTGGATTATTTCTACACAGCCTATGATGAAATTCCTGATTTGAAAGCAGAACTTGACAAATATAACAACGAAGTGCTTTTCATGTACGGCGTCATGCCCATGACCTTTATTTCCACCCAAGAGATGACCTCCATATACAACCTTAAAGGCCAAAAAGCCCGTACCGCCGTGCGTTGGATCTTCCCCCTTATGCAGGAAATCGGCGCTCAGCCCGTATCAGTACCTTGGGCAGACCTTAACATGGCACTTCAAACAAAGGTTATTGACACAGTGTTTACCAACCTTGACTCCATCCACATGGCAAAGTTGGACGAAGCTGCTCCCAACGTGTTGATTTATGAAGGCTTTCTGCCCACATCCACCTACTTTATGACCATGAACAAGGACAAGTTCAAAAGCTTGCCCAAAGACATTCAAGACGCTTTCTTAAACGCCGGCAAACCTGCTAAAGAAAAGCTTATCACCATTTATGACAAAGAATATCAAGCTGTTGTTGATGCACAGAAGAAACTTGGCTACAAAGTAAACTTTGTAAGCAAAAAAGATTCCGACGAGTGGGTAAAACTGTCCGGCATTGAGAAAAACAACGCCCAATGGATTGAAGAAGCCACAAAAGCCGGTGTTAAAGATGCCAAAACAACCTTGGACAAAGTATATTCCATCTTTAACAAAACCAAGCAACAATAACAACGTATCTTGAAAAGTTGCTTGGTTGTAGCTGCAAAAAAGCTTGATTTTGCTTTATAAGCATGCCTTTTTTGCACAGGTACAAAGCAATGCAGCTCGACTTTTAACAGCCTGCCCTTACCAGTGTATAACAACCTGATAAGGGCAGACTCATACTCTTTTTAGGAAGGTAACGTGAACCTCATTACCAGATTGAACCGCATCCTGGCTGAATCGTGCGGATATATATTATTTTTGGTTACGATCTTGGTTGCTCTTGAAGTTGTGTTGCGCAATTTTGGCTTTATGGTGTTTGGCATCATCGAGCTTGCCGTATACCTTGTCATTGCAGCCGTTTTTTTTGGGCTTGGCCATTGTGAAGAAAAAGATGAACACGTGCGCATCACCTTATTGTTGTCGCGTGTAAATCCCAAATGTCGCCATTTTATGCGCATTTTTGCTGCCCTTTGCACCTTAACTGCCATGATCTACGCATCATACGCCAGTATTTTAAGCGTGATGAAATCAATCAGAGGGAGCGAGGCCATCATGGCAAACACAACGCCCATGTACGCCTGGCCTGCAAGAATGGCCATTACTATTGGCCTTGTAATGTTTTGTCTGCAACTTGTTTTGACAATTATCCATGAATATAAACTGTCTCGCAGCGTCGGTGCAGACACTTTGGAGAAATAACGGTGGATTTCGCACAACTTGGCATTTATGGCATGCTCGGTCTACTGGTGCTTTTAGCCCTTGGTCTTCCGCTTGCTGCCTGCTTTCTTATAACCGGTGTTCTTGGCCTTATGTGGATTTTGCCAACCTCTGCTGTTACGGCCTTGGTTGGTGAAACCCTTTACACATCCATTGCTTCGCCAACCTTTACCGTGCTGCCTCTTTTTATCCTTATGGGGGCCCTTGCAGCTAGAGGCGGTTTTGCCAAACAAGCCTTTGACGGCGTGTACATCATGTTTGCACGGGTGCCGGCATCACTTGCCATTGCCTCATCTTTTGGCAGTGCTTTTTTTGCCGCTATTTGTGGTTCGTCCATGGCAACGGCCTCGGTTTTTGGTAAAGTGGCCTACCCGGCAATGACTGAACGAAACTATGATAAAACCTTTGCCCTTGGCAGTATTGCTTCCTCAGGAACGTTTGCTTGTATGATTCCGCCAAGCGGCATGTTCATTTTGTTTGGCCTTTTTACAGGACAATCCATTGCCACCTTGTTCATTGCAGGGATCGTCCCGGGCGTTTTAACGGCCTGCGTGTATTCTTTATCCATGTACTTAAGGGCCAAGAAAAACCCCATCCTTGCCCCCATCGCAAGGGAAGAATACGACGTCACCATCCCCCAAAGGATCACCGCTGCCTTTTCGTTATGGCCCATCATCCTTATTGGCGGAGGGGTTACTGTGGGGCTTTACACAGGCTTTTTTACCCCAACGGAAGCTGGGGCTGTGGGCACCCTTGGAACCCTTATTTTTGGCTTGTGTAACAACACGTTGCGCTCAGCATCTGCCATTAAAAGCGCGTTGCGTGAATCGGCAAGCACAGCCACCATGCTGATTTTTATCATCATTACGGCCCTTATTTTCAGCAGATTTTTAGCCTTAACCCAATTGCCCATGGAATTGGCAGACTTTTTACAGGCATGGGAAGTGCCCCGCCTTGTGATCCTTATCAGCATCTTGGTTTTATGGTTCATTTTAGGCATGTTCATGGCGCAAGCGGCTGTTTTTGCCTTAACCTTGCCCATCCTCTTTCCCATTATTTTAAAAGTTGGCTATGATCCCATCTGGTTTTGTATCATTGCCATGAAATTGAACGAAATTGCAGGGGTAAGCCCTCCTGTTGGCCTTAACGCCTTTAGCCTTGCAGGAGCTGTCACGGGAAAAGATGACGATGTGACCATTGAATCCATTTATAAAGGGTGTTTTCCCTTTATATTTTGTGACATTGTGATTTTAATAATGCTCTTTATCTTCCCCGAGATAGTTACATTTTTACCAAACCTTATGTTAGCAGGCTAACAGGCTGTCCCAAAAGCACCGTCTACTGCTTCAGTGGTACATCTTAATCGGGTCATGGGGGGAAGAACCCCACTCCCCTCTTAAAATGTACCACTTCATTGTATCCAGCACTTTTGGGACAGCCTGTCCTTAATGGAGAGTTGAAAAAAGACTGTGTACTAGCTCACAGGATGTGGATGTGCCGCGCAGTAAAGCAAGGCTTTTGTACAGTAAAAAACACAGTCTACTGCTTAGTATCAATAAAAACG
>CAYJIX010000022.1:5049-9792 GCA_964370375.1 uncultured Desulfovibrionaceae bacterium
AAAAACGCGCTTCCACAGTACAAAAAATCATTTCAAGGTGCTAGGCTCTAGTTGTGTTAAATATGTAAACGCAGTTGATACATTAAATAATGCAAAATCATTTATAAAACATATTGTAATTTATAACAAATTGTTTTTTAGAAAAATACTCTTTGCTTGATGTCACTTTTAAAGACATGGACTGCCACGTCATGCCGCACACACTCTTTTTGTTGTATGTGATAATGGGGCGGCATTTCCTCGCAGTGACTTTGTGTGTCACCGTAAGTCACTGCGAGGAGGTGGCGCCGCTATTTACTCAACCAATGAAAAGAGTCGACATCGACGTGGCAGTCCATGCCTTTTATATTTTATCCGAAGAACTCAAAATACATACTTAAAGCACCTAAAGCCAAATGTTATCATGTTTTGCAGCACCGATATTGCGATCACACTTTTTCATGCCCAAAGCGCCCCATAGAGGCGTCAAGATAGGCCTGACGTAACAAAGGATCCCCCAAGGCGTTGGCCTGTAATAAATACAGCATGCGCAGCCATGAGCGGCGAATTTTTTCAGCCTTGCCACGGCGGATTTGCGCTATATCTTTGGGCAGGCGGCGCACAAAATCTGTAAGCAACGTGGCCCTGTGGATGCTTCTGTGGGTTTGATCAATGCTATGCAGGCCGTTTTTGGCAAGGATTGTACGAAGGGGCGGCGCGTCAAGGGCTTGCAAAACGGCCTTTGCCGCATCGTCTACATCGTCTGCCCTATAGGTAAGAAGGTCAACACCCGGTGTAAAAAGTTCTGTCAAGCCATGACCGATGTGCGGCGTTACAAGACACGATCCGCAGCCAAGGGCCTCAAATACACGAAAATTCAAATCCCCAAGCTCACAATAATTGAGCACAACACGGCTTTGCGGATAGAGCGATGCATAATCGCCTTGGGTTACGTGCAAAGTAACCGAATGCCTGGCCAAACGCTCTTGCAAAGCTTCTAAAAATACTTTGCGTTTAGGGGTGCGCACAGCATCAACAGTGCCCACAAAAAGAACGTCCCATTCTAGGGCTTTTTCTTTTGGGCTGGCATGGTTAGGCGCAAAAGGCGGAAACCAACAAATCCGTTCATCAGGCAATTCCATGCCTGTAAATTCTGCCATGTCATCACGTAAACTGACAAGGCAGGCATCAAAACCTTGCGCGTACCACGGCAAATAACTATGAATGTGCGTATCCACCGCATACAAAACCGTAAGGCAAGGAAAATCCTCTACGCCAAGCACAAAAGGTGGCCTGCTTTTATCAGCCACCACAAGCACATGAGGCACAAATCCTGCCAAGTCCACAAGGTCATGCCAGCCATAGACCGCCACATGCTCAAAATTGTACGTGGCTACATTCCAGCCGCACTCTTTAAGAGTGTCGGCAAAAAAAGGGCTTCCTATCCACAAGAGATTTCGCACGATAACTCCTTGCCCTACGCTTCATCTTGAAGACAATACACGCTAGCAATGCCTTCTGCCACCACACGCACCGGCCCACTAACCCAAGCTTGCCACGGCAAAGCACTATCCTTTGTAAAATCAACTGTAAGGCTGTCTTTGCTTGGCTGCACAAACGTATGAGATAACGACATAGGCTTACAAAGAGCCCTTACACAAGCGGCAGCCAGGGTTCCTGATCCGCACGCGCTCTCTTCACACAACGAAGCCGTATGCCGAACCCACACAACAGGGTCAATGGCCGTATCTGTCATCCAAATAACGCCTGCCGCGTCCAAATCCTTTAATTGATACTGCGCAAGGAGCGCGTCTGCGGTATGCGTTCTGCGCGGCGCACCCATACAATCAGGTTCAGCAGCAACGACTAAATGCGTTATGCCGGGCATGCTCACAATCCATGTGCTGTTATCAAGCTCTTGTACCTTTGGCTGTGCATCAAGGCACACAGCTGCCGTGTACGAGCCTTTATCACCCTTAACGCGCACGTTGAGCGGCAACAAGGCACCTGAAACCTTAACCTGTCCGCTTTGCCAACCTGTGGCGCTGTCCGTCTGCAAAAGGTTCAAAGACGCCATGAACACCGCCATGGAGCGCGTTGCATTGATGCAAAATTCGCCGCCCATCATGATAAGCTCAGGCTGCGTATCTGTGTAGGCATAGCCCACTTGCTCAGCATGAAGGTGCAGCACGTCCATGAGCTCTAAGGCAACCTTTGCCCTCTTGTCTTGGTCAAATGCCACATTGGGGATTAGGATGGTCGGGTTGCCGCCCGGCGTGTATTTTATAAAAGGTATTTCGCGCATACAGCCTCACAGATGCTTCACTGCAAAAATTTTTACCATGAACCTACGCAAGATGCAAACAAAGGTGGGTTTACATTTCTAAAAAACATCCTATGTTGTGTAACAAGCCGATAAGGATTATTGCATGGGAACAAGCACCGCTTGTTTGCAGGTAATGAACAATTTTTTATTCAAGGAGTATGCCATGGCAAGCACCAAACAGCGCGAATTTAAAGCAGAAACGCGAAAAGTCTTAAACATTTTGACCCATTCGCTTTATACGAACAAAGAAATTTTTCTGCGTGAGCTAGTTTCCAACGCTTCTGATGCCTTGGACAAGCTGCGCTTTATGCAAGGTAGGGGCGAAGCCCCCCGTGCCCCGGAACTGCCCCTAGAAATCCGTCTGCATGTGGATAAGGTGCAAGGAACACTTACCATTACCGATACCGGCATTGGTATGACAGAGGAAGAGCTTATCGCAAACCTTGGCACCATTGCCAAATCCGGATCTGAAGCCTTTGCATCAGATATGAAAGCGCAAAAAGAACAGAACGGTTCAGAACAGGCGGCTGAAGCCGAACAGGCAGACACAGAACAGGTGATAGAATCCGATCAGCAAGGATCCCAAGACGCAGCCGGCCTTATCGGGCGGTTTGGCATTGGCTTTTATGCGGTATTCATGGTGGCAGACAAGGTTACAGTGACCTCGCGCCCTGCCTTTGGCGACGCTGTTGCCCATGTGTGGAGCTCTGATGGTGAAGGCTCTTTCACGGTAACACCTGCAGACCCCCATGATACGATTGAACGCGGTACAACCATCACGGCCTATATTAAGGAAAGCGAAAAAGACTTCCTTGAGCAATACCGCCTTGAAAGTATTATCCGTAACCATTCAAGCTTTATTGGCTTTCCCATTTTTTTGGAAGACGAACACCTCAACACAACCCCTGCCCTGTGGCGTGAACCGAAGTTTTCTATCACCAAGGAACAGTACGCGCAATTTTATAGCTTTTTAACCTACGATCAAAAACCGCCCCTTGAAACTGTTCATTTAAGTGTGGACGCGCCTGTGCAATTTTCCGCGCTTTTGTTCATTCCGGAATCTGATTCACAGCATTTTGGCGTATTGCGTGACAAATGGGGCCTTGATTTATATGTACACAGGGTTCTTATCGAGCGTGAAAACAAGCTGATCTTGCCGGAATTTTTGGCCTTTCTTAAAGGTGTTGTGGATACGGAGGATTTGCCTTTAAACATTTCGCGCGAAACCTTGCAGGACAATATTGTCCTTCGCAAAATCGCTCAAACCGTCACCAAACAGGCCCTGACGCATCTAGAAAACATGGCGGAAAAAAACCCCGAAGCGTATGCCACCTTCTGGAAGCACCACGGGCATATTTTTAAACTGGGCTATAGCGATTTTGTACACCGCGAACGTATTGCCAAATTGTTGCGCTTTAACGCCTCAAGTCATCAAGATGCCTCAGCCTTGACATCGCTTACCGACTATATTGCCAGGGCAAAACAAGGCCAAAAGGAAATCTGGTACCTGGCAGCTCCAAACCGCGAAGCTGCAAAGGTCAGCCCCTACCTTGAAGTGTTTGCCAAAAAAGGCCTTGAAGTCTTGTTCCTTTACGAGCCTGTGGATGAATTTGCTCTGGAAACCTTAGGCACGTTTGAAAACTTCACCTTCAAAGCCATTGAGCACGCAGACCCTGCTTCCTTTGAAGCCTTTAACGATGTGGAGGAAGAAACAAAACTCCCGCCCTTAGATGGCGATGCCTTAACTGCCTTTGAGGCCCTACTTGGCACCATTAAAACCGTCTTGGGTGATAAAATTAAGGACGTGCGCGTTTCAAAACGTCTGGCTGACAGCCCGGCCTGCCTTGCTTCGCCGGATGATGGCATCACCTCATCCATGGATAAAATCATGCGTGTTTTGCAAAAGGACGATTCTGTTCCGCAAAAAATCCTTGAGGTCAACCGCGATCACCCGCTCATGCGCACGCTTTTGCGCATCCATAAGGCCAATAGCGCAGACCCTCAGCTCACACCCATGATCCAAACCCTTTTTGACGCAACCTTGCTCCTTGATGGCTTTATGCAAGACCCCTACACCTTTGCCAGCCGCACGACAAAGTTTTTGGAAAACGCGTCTGCGTGGTATGCGGAGGTGAAAAGGGTTGATGAGTAAGACAGGCGGCTGAAAAGGGGCTGTCTGGGGTGTCAGAAGGGCTTTTGTAGAACGGCATGGACCAAAGAGTCCTATGCCGTCCTACAAAAACCTCTTCTTCCTACCATCCAACCCCTTTTGAGCCGCCTGTGCAAGATGAAGGCTTGTTTAGAAAAAAAAGGGCGAACCCAGCGTTGCTCTCTATTTAGTTGATGCTTAAAAACGCATTTCCATGCGCTTTTCAGGAAGCACCACGCGTGGGCTACCGCCCACTGCTGGCATAAACACCACGCGTGGGCTACCGCCC
>CAYJIX010000022.1:9892-32687 GCA_964370375.1 uncultured Desulfovibrionaceae bacterium
CTGCTGGCATAAACACCACGCGTGGGCTACCGCCCACTGCTGGCATAAAGCACGTTGCCTTCGAATACCCCTTCGGGGCCGCCTGCATGATATAAAAACACCATTGGGTGTCTGAGCTTAGTTTTTGCAAAGGCATACATAGTAGTATATTTTTTACTATGTATTGTAAAAATCCGCCGACTTAAAGCTTGTATAGCCTTCATACATATAGCTTGCATCAATGCCGCGCAAATAGATTGTTCTGTCATGTATGGTATCGGTCAAAGCTTTTTCTAAAAGATGTTGTATTTCAGTATGTTTCACAGGGCTTCGTTCCATGGCTAAAAGATAGTCTTCCTTATCAATAAGGCTCCAGTCCACAACTTGTGCAAGTTCTTTTTTCAGCATCAGATCAAGCCAAATTCTTCCACTTCTGCCATTGCCTTCCCTAAAAGGATGCGCAATGTTCATTTCTACATATTTTTCTACTATGGCCTCAAAAGTATCTTGTGGCATGTGCTCTATTTTTTTTATTGCTTGTTCAAGATAGAGCGCAGAAGCAAAGCGGAAGCTGCCTTTAGAAATATTTTCTGTACGTATTTTCCCTGCAAAATCATACAAATCTTCAAATAAATATCTATGGATAGCGCAAAGAGCGGCAAAAGAACCTGGTGTAAGAGTATCTAACAATCCCGAACGGTACATTTCCACGGCTTTTTGCTTGCTGATTTTTTCTTCCATATGGGCAAGCTCTATGGCGTTGGTGATGCCTAATGTATTGTTGAGCATGATTTGGTATCTTTATGCATTTTTTTGGTTTATTGAAGCATACTTTTTTCGTGCTTTATGCTGTTAAAATACTGCAACGAGTTTTGGCAAAAGTAAGAGTCCAAATGCGTACTTTTAGCAAAAAACAATGCAAAAACACACTGTTGCAAAAAGTCGAAATGCACTTTTGTTGTCACCTTAACCGGCTACCAAGCAGCCAAAGCACGGCAAACACCATTCACATCTTCCGCCGACATTTGCGCGTACATGGGAAGGCTGACGATTTCTTTATACAAAAGGTCTGTGGCATCAAGGCTTTCCCAACATATCCGCCCTTCAGCTAAAGCCTGCACATAGGCCGACTGCGTGTGCACAGGAGCAGGGTAATGCAAAGCTGTGTCAACGCCATGCGCCTTCATGTGTTCCATAAATTCCTGACGGTTTGGCGTGCGCACAACATACAAATGGTAGGCATGGGACGCAAACGACGCCACATACGGGGCCTTGGCACTTGATCCCTGCAACGCCGCGTCATAGTGAGCGGCAATGGCCCTGCGGCGTTCAATATCCTCATTCAGATAGCCTAAATGGACGTTCAAGACAGCGGCATGCAAGGGATCCATGCGGCTGTTGATGCCCGAATACGCGCTGATATAGCGTTCTTCCCAGCCGTATTGGCGCAAAGCTTGGATTTTTTGGGCCACCGTGCTGTCGTTTGTGCAAACGCCTCCTGCATCGCCCATGGTGCCCAAGTTTTTGGTGGGATAAAAACTAAACGCCGCCACATGCCCCAAGGAACCAACAGGCTGTCCATTGTATTTGGCACCATGAGCTTGCGCACAGTCTTCAATAAAGGGCAGATTGTGCGCATCGCAAACTTCAAGTAACGCTTTAACATCGCACGGGTGCCCATACATATGCACGCCAATAACCGCGCCAAGCTGTACGTCAGGGCGCGCCTGCTGCATGTAACGAATAGATTTTGCCAATGAATCAGCAGACATGGTGCCGTGATCAGGATCTATATCCACAAGCACAGGCAAGGCCCCTGCTCGTTCAATAGCTGCAACTGTGGCAACAGCTGTGTGCGATACAGTAAAAACAGCTTGCCCCTGCCCCACGCCAAGACCGCGCAGGGCAAGCTCAATGGCGTCTGTACCATTGGCAACGCCAATGCAATGCTCAGCATTACAAAAACTTGCAAAGGCGCGTTCAAAGCTTGTCACTTCATCGCCTAAAATATAGCGTCCACTGTCACAAACACGCACCAAGGCGTCAAGGATGTCTTTGCGGCGCTCCAGATAGGCTGCATGAGGATTGGCACATACAATCATACGATACTCACAAATACGCCGACAGGCGTGGTTCAAAATAAGCTAATGTACGTTCTAACCCTTCAGCAAGGGGTATTTTTGGGCTCCAGCCAAGTTCGGTACGGATCAAGGAATCGTCGGAAATATAGTCGCCAATATCGATTTTTTTCCTATCTTCAGGGAATTGGCGCACCACAAATTCCCCTTTGCCGTGCGCACGTACCAAGGTTGTGGCAAGATCGTGCAAGGATACGTTTTCACAACCGCCAAGGTTGTACACCTTGCCAATAGCGGTATCATGGGTGGCACTTGCAATAAGTGCATCCACACAATCATCCACATAGGTGAAATCGCGCAATTGCTCGCCGCCCCATACTTCAAAGGGTTTTCCCTCTAAAAGGCAGCGGATCCAAACCCCCACAAAGGTTTGTCTGGCATCCTTTATCCGCATGCGCGGCCCATAGGTGTTTGTTAAGCGCAACACTGTGGATTGTATACCATATACCGATTGATACAACAAATGGTACCATTCGCCTGCAAGCTTGTGAATCCCATTAATATCCACAGGGCGGATGGGGTGCGCTTCGTTCACAGGAAGGTAATCGGGACGCCCATAAATTTGGCGCGTTCCTGCAAACACAATGCGGATATCTGGATTGGCAGCGCGGCAGGCTTCTAAAATATTCAGCTGAGCTTTGACGTTGATTTCAAGGTCAGTAAAAGGGGCAGACATGGAATCCATATGGCTTGTTTGCCCTGCCAGATTGAATAAAAAATCCTTATCACGCACAAGATAGCCCATGGCGTGAGGATCGCGCACATCAGCAATATTTAAGGTGATACGGGAAGCCGCACCCTTAACAGCGTCTGCCATGCTTGAGCTTGCGTCAATATTGGCAAGGTTGCCGCCGTATTCGGGAATAAAGCTGTCAACCAAAACAACACGCGCCCCCAATGAGGCCAAACGCAAGGCCAAATTGGAACCGATAAATCCGGCACCGCCTGTTATTAAAACTTCTGAATCGGCAAAGGACACGTTGCCTCCAATACCTTGATGGTAGAAAGACTATGGGGGAGAAAAGAAGTTTGTGTGTACAAAATTCTTCCCTCCCCCTGTAAGAGCTGTTGAGTTGTCGTAAAGCAATAAAGGCAAATACGATAGAGCCCCTTAGATTGAGCTTACTACCTTTTTAACAGTAGCACCCATGTCTGCCAAGGTGTCTACGCACACAACGCCGCACCGTGCAAGGTGGGCCAGTTTTTCTTCTGTAGACTCTGAACGGCCTGACACAATGGCACCGGCATGGCCCATGCGGCGCCCTGGAGGAGCTGTGCGCCCTGCAATAAAGCCAAACACAGGCTTTTTGCAATGTTCAGCCACGTAAGAAGCTGCCTCTTGCTCGGCAGTGCCGCCAATTTCACCAATCATTACAATAGCGTCGGTATCAGGATCTTCATTAAACATTTTCATAATGTCAATGAAATTTTGCCCGATAATCGGATCGCCGCCAATGCCCACACAGGTGGATTGGCCAAGGTTATGACGGGTGAGCTGGTCAACCACTTCATAGGTTAAGGTGCCGCTGCGCGACACAACGCCAATGCGCCCGGGCAAGTGGATCTGGCTTGGCATGATGCCAATTTTGCACTTTCCCGGAGCAATGATTCCAGGGCAATTGGGCCCTAAAAGCGTTGCGCCTTGTTCGCGCACAAAGGGCATCACCTTTGCCATATGCAATACAGGGATCCCTTCGGTAATACACACAATAAACTTGATACCTGCTGCAGCTGCTTCCATAATGGCGTCAGCTGCCATGCCGGGCGGTACAAAAATAACAGAAGCATTGGCATCGGTCGCGCTTTTTGCTTCCGCCACAGAATCAAACACAGGGATATCAAGCACTTTTGCGCCGCCTTTACCCGGCGTTACGCCTGCCACAACCTTTGTGCCGTATTCCAGCATTTTTTCTGCATGAAATTGGCCCTCGGCTCCGGTCAATCCTTGAACAATCAATCGTGTATTTTCATCAATAAAAACGCTCATGGATCACCTTCCCACCGCAGCCACAAGTTCGGCTGCTTCTTTCAGGTCGCTGGCAACTGTGAAGGCAATGCCGGATTCGTTCAGAATCTTTTGGCCTTCCTCAGCATTGGTGCCTTGTAAACGCACAATCATGGGCACAGGCACGCCTGTTTCTTTTGCTGCCAAAACAACGCCTTGAGCCAGCAAATCACAGCGCAAAATACCACCAAAGATATTGATAAGTATTGCTTTTACCCGTTCATCAGACAAAATAAGGCGAAAACCTGCCGCAATTTTTTCTGCCGAGGCACCGCCGCCCACATCAAGGAAGTTGGCAGGATCGCCACCAGCTTGCTTGATAAGGTCCATGGTAGCCATGGCAAGGCCGGCCCCATTGACCATGGCACCAACCGTGCCTGTAAGCCTGATATAGTTTAAGCCGTGCTTTTCTGCTTCCAGCTCTAAAGGATCTGTTTCATAAGGATCTGCCAAAGCAGCAAGGTCCTTATGGCAAAACAGCGCGTTGTCATCGATATCCATTTTTGCATCAAGAGCCAATAAATCCCCGGAAGCTGTCAGGATAAGCGGATTGATTTCCACAAGCGTGGCGTCAACAGACAGGTACAAGGTGACCATCTTCTTTAAAAAAGCGGCCCCTTTATGCACGTCTTTGCCTGCTAAACCCAAGGATTTTGCCAAAAAACGCCCTTCAAAATCTTGCAAACCATAGCGCGGATCAACCGTCACACGAAAGATTTTTTCAGGTGTCTTTTCGGCTACTTCCTCAATATCCATGCCGCCTTCAGGGCTTACCATGATAACAGGACGTCCTGTGGCTCGATCAAGGGTTACGGCAGCATACCATTCTTTGACAATGTCCTGGGCTTCTGCAACAAGCACAGTACGCACAATGCGCCCTTCCGGGCCTGTTTGTTTGGTGACAAGGGGCTTGCCAAGCATGGCAGCAGCTTTTTCGCCAGCTTCTTTAGGGCTGTCAACAAGCTTGACGCCGCCGCCCTTTCCCCTGCCTCCGGCATGGATTTGTGCTTTCACAACGAATTTGCCGGGAGCTAACTTTTCAGCAGCTTCAACGATACCTTGTGGCGTTTCGGCAACGATCCCATTGGGAACCGGAATACCAAAACGTTTAAAAATATCTTTTGCCTGATACTCATGCAATTTCATGGTATGTCCTATCGATTGAGGTTTTTGGCAAGCGCAACACCTAATTGCAAGGCCTTGCTATTGCTAGCATGGAAAGCCGGAACAAAACGGTCTTTCAATGTTTTTTCAAGGGAGCTTAACTGCACGGCTTTAGAGATTTCTGCCACAGCACCAAGGGTTGCAATGTTTAAGGCAACAGCTTTGCCAAGTTCTTGCATGACAGTTTCGTAAAGGGGCAGTTCAATATGAATGGCATCTGCCATACTGCCAAGCTTTACGAGCTTGCTGTCGGTTATCAAAATGCCGCCCGGGCGCAAATACGGCAGGTACTTGACACAGGCTTCAGTAGTAAGGGTTACTAAAATATTGGCTTCATTCACTTTAGGATAACGGATGGGATCATCAGAAATGATAACATCCGACCTTGTGGCTCCGCCTCGAGCTTCCGGCCCGTACACCTGCGATTGTATAGCAATACGATTTTCATGGATCGCGGCGGCTTCTGCCAGGATAATGGCCATGCTGATAACGCCCTGCCCCCCTGATCCGGAAATAAGAAAACGATACGTATCCATGATTACTCCTTCATAGCCTGGGCAACAACACGTGCATATTCGTCACAATATTCAGGGGCTTCAACCTGTGTAAACACACCGCGAGCGATCTTTTCCGGATTTTCTTCCAAAGCTTTGGAATTAAGGGCCGCTGTGTTGTCGCGGAACCATTCAAGCATACCTACTGCATCGCCCATTTTGTTTTTACGTCCAAAATAGGTGGGGCAAGAGGTTAAAATTTCTACAAGCGAGAAACCGTTATGCTGAAGGGCTTTTTTAACAAGGGTTGAAATTTCGCGCACATGGTAGGCTGTTGTACGCGCCACAAAGGTAGCACCTGCGCCCATGGCCAAGTTCACCGTGTCAAAATCGCGGTCAATGCTGCCAAAAGGCGCGGTTGTTGCCTTGATATTACGGCCTGACAAGGGCGAGAACTGCCCGCCTGTCATACCGTAAATACGGTTATTGAGCACAATGGCTGTAATATTGATATTACGGCGTGCTGCGTGGATAAAGTGGTTGCCGCCAATGGCTAAAGCATCGCCATCGCCCATGGGTACAATGACTTTAAGGTCGGGGCGAGCAAGCTTGATACCTGTGGCAAAGGCCATGGCACGTCCGTGCAAGGTGTGCATGGTGTGCATGTCCACATAGCCTGCAATACGCGCTGAACAACCAATACCCGAAACCATGACCATGGATGAAGGATCATAGCCCAAATCATCAACAGCACGTAACATGCCGTTTAATGCGATACCATGTCCGCAGCCGGGACACCAAATGTGTGGGAAAAAACGTTCCCGCATAAAAGAGCGAACGGACATCCTAGAACCCCCTTCCTGCAACAACACGAATCGTTTTGCGAATGTCTGCAGGTGTAATGAGCTGGCCATCCATACGGTTGACCAAAAAGACCTTGCTTGGATCATCTGCAGCTTGTTTTACCTGTGCGCAGATCTGCCCCATGTTCATTTCTACCACAAAGACGCCGGCAGCATTTTTAATGCGCTCACGTACAATGTTTGTGGGGAAAGGCCAAAGGGTTTGTAATTCAAGCAGACCAATACGGATATTACGAGCGCGTAATTTTTCCACAAGCTCAAGCGCGCTACGCGCAGAAGAACCGTAGGAAATGATAACCTGTTCGGCATCATCAAGGAAATATTCTTTATACCGCGCGATTTCGTTGACCTTATTTTCAATTTTATCCATAAGGTGGTTGATAAGGCGGTCAACAGTTTCAGGACGTTCTGTGGGAAAACCCCAAATATCGTGGAAAAGTCCTGTCACATTATAACGGTGCTCTCCGCCAAAATCAGACATGGGGAGTCTGCCGTCTTCACGGGGCAAATAGGGGTGATAATTGACGCCGGGCTGTACCTCGGTTTTGAGGCGTTCAACCACAGGCAATTCGCCTTGCGCAGGAATGACCAAACGCTCACGCATGTGGCCGATAACCTCGTCAAACAGCAAAATAACAGGCGTGCGATAGGTTTCTGCCATATTAAAGGCATCAACGGTCACGGTAAAGACATCCTGCACTGTTGAGGCAGTCAATACGATAATGGCATGGTCACCATGGGTGCCCCAACGGGCCTGGTTCACATCGCCTTGGCTTACCTTTGTGGGCAAACCTGTGGAAGGGCCACCGCGCTGCACAGATGCCACAACGCAAGGAATTTCTGCCATAACGCTATAGCCTAAAGCCTCTTGCATGAGCGAAAAGCCCGGGCCGCTTGTGGCAGTCATGGCTTTAGAACCTGTTAATGAGGCGCCGACAATGGCGCACATGGAAGCAATTTCATCTTCCATCTGAATAAAATGTCCGCCAACTTTTGGCAGCATTTCGGCTAAATGTTCAGCCATTTCAGTTGATGGGGTGATGGGATACCCCGCAAAAAAACGCAAACCTGCATAAAGCGCGCCGCGCACACAGGCTTCATTACCTTGAACAAAACAAACTTCACGTTGCATACAGCATCTCCTACCGCTGGGGCTGGGGAATGAGACGAATCACGTTAAAACAATCCTTTGCAAAAACAAAAGACAGCCTTTGTACATAAAAAAGTGTTACACAGCCTCAGCTTTTGACTGTGCAGCTTGCTTTTTGGGGCGTCCTGCAAAGGTTATTGCAAGGTCCGGGCAATAAAGTTCACACAAACCGCATGCTATGCAAGCATCGGCATTGGCCATAACAGACTTACCATCTTCAAGCTGCAAGGCTTTGGGACGGCAAAAAGCTACGCAAATGCCACATCCTTTACACCATTGACGATTAATGGTCACAACATCCATTGTTTCCTCTCAATTGTTGAGGCGTTAATGTATGAAGGAAAAATCCCTCTAATGATTTTGCCTACAATCAAAATGTTGGCAAAATCCGTTCCACGATACTGTGTGAAAGCCACTAACAAATCAAAAACCGTGCTAAAAGTCAGTAGTATCGAATGTAGAAAAGAGCTGTGTTCGATAAGCTCGGCTTTTGGCGTGTCGTTGCTTTCTTTTTATCAATGCCTTGTGTAAGTGACCAAGCGTTCATATAGCAAAACTATCCCATACATAATATGAGATAGTTTATATAAACAGGCTCTTACGCTTTGCACATGGCATTGCAATTGACCTTTTAACAATGTTCATGGGTAGTAAACGTACCCATAAAACCATACCATCTTAAAAGTTAATGGTGGACCCAGCAGGGGTCGAACCTGCGACCGACCGGTTATGAGCCGGGAGCTCTACCAACTGAGCTATGGGTCCAAAACACTAAACTCTACAACCAATTATGCCAAATCACATCCCAAGCTGTGACAACAAATCGTCAATTTTTTGCTGAGATGCTGTTTCATCCGGCCCTTTCAAAGAAGATTCTAAAACAGAACTTTGTTTAAGTCCAGAGACTTGTTCCCTTGTTTTTTGCTCAATAGCATCAAGGTCACTGTCAGGCTCTTCTTCAAACGCTTGAATAAGCAGGCCGGTTGATAAAAACATTTCCACAACTGTGGATTCAATTTCTTGTAAGGCTTTAACGGCAAGCTTGATCCTTTGCCCTGTTAAATCCTGAAAGCTTAACGATACCATGATATTATTCATGTCTGCTTCAATTTCTGCGCTAAGCTGTTTTAAACGATCTACCTTGTCTTTGTTGTCTTCGCCGCTCACGCTTTCAATAATAGAAGCAACTTCTGCTTGGGCGTCAAGGTGTTTTTCTACGATTTCCATAATGGTTACCGTAGCGTTTTCGGTTTGCGTCAATACCGTCGCCAATTGCTCAGACGCTTCATGGAACAACTTTGTGGTTTTTTCCTGGTTTGAAACAGCAGGATCGCCTGCCTCGTTTGTGTTGGCAGCGGTATTGATTTCTTTATAAATCTTTTTAAGGCCCGAACGCATGTCATTGCTAATGCGGCGGTACAGTTCACTTTCAAGCAACGCCTTGCTAAGGGCAGATGTCAGTTGCTTTTCTAGGGTTTCAGACAAAACTGTACGCAAATCGTCGGTCAAGGTTTTAGCCACATCGTCCATGACTTTGCGTAAAAGCTCGTCCTTACCTGTTAGAGTGGCTGAAGACATATAAACTCCTCAAACTATCTGTTCACATCGTGTTCTATGGATGCACCGTTTGCCGTTTAGCTATGAAGTGTTATCCCTTAGCTATGGTAACGGGCTTACGCCTACATGTCCTTTAAAACCTGCTGAGCGCGCGTTGATTCCGGGCTATTGGGGAATTTTTTGATAAGCTCATCAAGGCGAAACTTTGCCGCATCTTTTTTATTGGTGCGGATAAAGCTGATGCCTTGTTTTAAATAACTTGCCGCAGCCTTATTGCTGTTTGGATACGTGGCAATAACTTGCTCGTAATCAAGGGCTGCCGCAGGGTAATTGCCCATGGCAAAATTGGCTTCGCCACGCCAAAACCATGCATTGGAAATAAGGTCATGGTTGGTATAGGTTTCGCTAAAATCCACAAAGGACTTGAGCGCGTCTTGATATTTACGTTCGTTAAAAGCTTTAATGCCGGCATCATAAAGGGCTGTCGCTGTATCTTTACTGGCAACAGGGGCAGTAGATGTTGCTCCGCTACCTGCAACGGGTGGCGCGCCTAACACTGTGGGTGTTGTGGAAGAAGCCGCTCCAAAAGGAGAAGCAGGGGCAACTTCATCAAGATTTAAAGTAAGGGCAAACTGCTGTTCCAAGGTTTTAAGGGCCGCATGGTGCTGCTCCACACGCATGGCCATGCCTGAAACACCGCCTTGATTTATGGTGGCGTTGTTCAAATCGTCAAGCTGCCCTTTGATGCTGGATATTTCCTGACGCAAGGACTGCACGTTCTGCCACGTATCTGCTTGGGCAGGTTGTACACCTGACACCTGCGATGTCATCTGTTGGATTTGCTGCTCTTGACGCAGGATTCGCGCCTGCAAGGCGTCAAGCTGGTTTTGCGAAACACAGCCTCCTAAAAATCCAAACAGCATAAAGGAAGCAAGAATATAGCTAGTTTTCATACTCACACCTATACTACATCATATGGTTTGATTGCCTATGGTAAAAAACGACTCATTTCGTTCTGCAAAGAACCTTTGTAAAATGCGCTAATTTTTAATCAATGGCAAGTCAATTTTTGCCCATTTTTTTGCCATTTTTTTATCTGATTGATGCTGAAAAGCTCATTTTACTGCCTTTTTTGTAAAAGACATGCCGCTTTCAAAGCCCCATCGGTAACGCCAAAAGTACATTTGGACTTGTCTTTTACAACTCAGCCTTTGCACTTTTTTGCGCAAAGGCTGTTAGTCGTCACAAAAAAACTGCGCTCCGGCATCCTAACAATGCTAAATATTTACAGCACATGCCCTTGCTTGCGCAAGCATATTTGCTTATTTTCACATATAAAATCGTTTTATTTCAAGATATTATTATTCTTTTTCAACATCGGCCTGCTGGACAGAAGGCACAGTCCGCGCGCGCCGCCGCCCCACAAAAAAATACACCAAACCACCCAAAAACGGCACAAAAATGCAAAGTCCAAGCCAGCCCAATCGCTCAAGCGGCGTTGGAAACACACGGTACAAAGCGTGCCATATTCCCCATAAATTCAATAACGCCGGTAAAAATAGCACCAGCAACTGCCATGGCTCAAGCGCGAACACGGTTGACTCCTTGTGAAAAATATAACTTACAGAACCATTGCCTGCCAACCGCTGCTGCAAGGAGCAACCATGACAGAGCAGTTCACCTTTTCTGCTCTTTATAAAAACAATCTATTCATACTGTATATATTTAATTGACGCTGAAACCGCATTTCCATGCTTGGTTTTTGGCAATTTTTCTAGGTTACCTTTTGCACATGAAATGCGCTATTACAAATAATTGTATAGTTTTTCAGTGTCGTCTATTTAAATACTCTATATAAGAGCTTTTTCAAATGCAAGGGACTTTTTGAAGCCCTTTTGCACCTTTATCGTTGAGGGTACACCATGAAGGCGATGCCCCCATACAAAGCATGCCCAAACGTGTTTTTATCCCTCCATATCGCGCACTTCCATAAGGCGCATTTCGTTATAAAGCGGGCGCACTTTGCCGATGCGTACTTCCACATGCTGCCCCACATGAACTCTATCCCCAAAAAGATGCGGTTTGCCGCGTAGGACCAGCTGCAAAAAAGGCACATTTACATGGATTTGAAAGTCGTTTTCATCGGTGACCACCGCAGGCCACCATGCTTTGTCTGTTTGCTGATAAAGGTACAGGAGCTTCCAATACCTTGGCCGTACACGCTGGATTTGCTGTACCATATCAAGGTTTGGCAAAAATTGCAGCAGCATGGCTGCCAGCTCTTCGTGCTTAAGGGCAGGAGATGCATGTTCAAGATAATGCAGGATTTGCCGCTCGTTGACCAAATCCACATAGCGCCGCAAAGGAGAGGTAATGGTAGCGTACATCTGTTCGCCAATGCCCACATGGGGCCTTGGTGTGGTTTCAAGCTTTGCCGGAGCAAGAGTTTTGACCACGCGGGCAATGTCTTCGGGGTTTGACCATAAACCTGTGTATTCCTTGGGCACAGCCACATCTTGCGTGCGGAAAAGGAGCGGAATTTCGCGTTCTACCGCCCAATGAGCCAAAGCGGTATTGGCTACAATCATTTGTTCTGACACAAGCAAATGGGCCATTGGCACAACAGGTTCCGGCTCTGCATGTACGGTAATATCTTGCCCCTGCCCTTCCAAGGTAAACTCTGTTTCCGGCCGTTCAATAATCACAGCACCTTGTCGCAGCCTGCACGCTTGCCGTGCTGTGGCAAGGGCAAAGGCCAACTGCAATTCATGTTCAAATTGTTTGGCTTTTTGTACAGATTCTTGCAGGGTTGGCAGTATGTCACCTTCTTGATTGAGCACCGCTTCGCAGGCTTCATAATGCAGGTTTGCAGCCACCTGACAAAAGGCAAAGGAAGGATCGCAAGAAAGTATGGCCCCGTCTGCGCTTACAGTACAGCGCACAAGTAAAGCAGGCCGCCAGGTGTTTTCTGTAAGGCTATAGCCGTCAATGCCAAGGCGTTCGGGAAGCATATGATACGTGCCTTCGGGCAGGTACAAGCTTGTGCCGCGCTCTTGCACCTTTGTATCAAAATCGCTTTTGAGCTGCCAATCTAAAGCAGGACAGGCCAGAGCCAAGGTTAACATCCAGCCGTTTTCATGCGCTTCGATGTAAAAAGCGTCGTCGATATCTTTGGTATCAGGACTGTCAATGCTGATAAAAGGCAAGGTATTGTGCGGCATGGGTGGGGTTTGACCATTGGCAGCCTGTACGGGGGCTAATAAGGCGTCAATCTCTGCGGCAAAAGGTTCGCTCCAGCTATCATTGGCGTCATATTCGGCACGGTCTAGCCAAATATTATGGTGGGCCGGCACAAGGCCCCAGCTTTCAGCCAAAAACAGCGGCAAATACATGTCCTCGCCGGTTGTGCCGATGCCCTTTAAGCCTTTAACAAGCTGTTTCCATAGATTTTCTTCATGCTTTGTTTCAGGATCTTTAAGGCGATCCTTAATAAGGCTGCGCAACTTTTGGGCCACTTCAAAAGAGACGTCCTGTGGGGTTTCTATGACCTGCCCTTTTTGATAGGCAATCCATAAGGCGTTTAAAAAACTTTCACTTTCTGCAAAAAAGCGTTCGCGCTCTTGTGCGGCGTTGTGCTCGGCAAGGCGTGCGTCAACGGTTTCTTGCGACAGCACTTCAAAATGCGGAGGTACAAATTTAAAATGGCTTTTGCAGGCCAAAAGAACCTGACCAAAGGCTGCCACGGTATCGGCATCTGGGTTTGCATGGACAAGCTCGGCAAACCATTCAGCTGTGCCTTGCACCACTTCTCCTTGAACCAATTCCCATAATTCCAAGGGATTTATAACGGCAACAGCGTCAGAGCGAAGCTTACGGTGTTTTTCCAAAAGGCCTATAATGGCATCACGGCTTGTGCCTTCATGCGTGAGCACAGGCCCTGCCCACGGCAAAATGCGCGCAGCTTGGAGCGTGGTTTCGCGACGGTTTGGCAGTAAAAGGCGCAAGCGTCCGTTTTGTTCCTCAAGTACCCAGGCAATTTGCGGAACATTGCCCTGCATACATTCCACAATGCACCCTGTGCCCGGGTACTGAATACGTTGTGCCATATGTTATCCTACAAAATGGTGCGTTATAAAAGGGTCTTTTAAAACAATCGATCAATGCTTGAACGAACGCTGTCCGGTAAATACCATGGCCACTTGCGGCGTGGCTTCGTTTGTTGCACCAATCACTTGCACATCGTTCATGGAACCGCCGGGCTGCGCAATGGCGCGCACGCCTTGGGCCATGCAGGTGTCTACACCGTCTCTGAAGGGGAAAAAACCGTCAGAAACAACCACACTGCCCAAAAGGCCGCCTTTGGCTGCTGCTGTTTCATCCTCAATGGCGTCAAGCTGTGCCTTGGCATCGGCATCGTTGTGGGCCTTTTGTTTGAGCTCGTATAACGTGAGGCCGTGCCGTGTAAAGGCTAAAGTATCGGCAAATTTGGTATAGGCTTTAAAAATGGCCAATTCCACACACCCAACGCGGTCTTGCTCGCCCGTGCCAATGGCCAAGGTTGCGCCATCACGGGCAAAAATAATGGAATTGGAGCTGACCCCGGCTTCAATGGCCCAAGCAAAAACAAGGTCGTCGGCTTCTTTTTCTGTTGGTTTACGCGATGTTACCGTTGTGCCGTCCTTGTCGGTGGCTTGAGCAGGTAAAAAATCCGCGGCTGTGCGGATACGGTTCACAAAGGATTGTTGCAGCACAAGGCCACCGTCAGCCAAACTTTTAATATCAAGAAACGGTGTGCCCACAAGGTTTGACAGCTCAGCCAAGGCGGCAAGCTCTAGCACACGCAAGTTTTTGCGGCGAGCCAAAATCTCAAGCACGCCCGGCTCAAAAGAAGGCGCGGCCACCACTTCAAAATAATTGGCGGCTAAAAATTCTGCCGCAGCAATATCAAGGGGGCGGTTCACCACAACAGCGCCGCCAAAGGCCGCAATACGGTCACACCAAAAGGCCTTTTGCAAGGCAGTGCCAATGCCGTCGCGCGACCAAGCTGCACCGCAAGGGTTGTTGTGCTTTAAAATAACAGCTGCAGGACGTTCTGCAAGATATTGCAAGATGTTAACGCCGTTGTCCACGTCGGTAAGGTTGGTTTTTCCCGGGTGCTTGCCTGCTTGCAGCATCTGCGCTTCGGTCATGGCAGAAACAATGCCTCCGGGCTTGCGCCATTCTTTGCCCTCTATACAAAGATTGCCTGAGGTAAGCTGGTAAAGGGCGGCAGGTTGATCGGGGTTTTCACCGTAGCGAAGACCTTTTTCTTCCCCATCAAGGAACCAAGAACGCTTTGTATACGCTAGCTTTGTGTCACCAAGGGTTATCTCTAAGGTATCGGGAAAGGCGTCTTGACGTACGGTTTTATAGATATCTTTCAATGATGACATGCGTAGCTCCTTTTGCTATAGTTTACCAACAATGTTGTTCAAGGTTGCTCAATGATTTATGTTTGCACTTCATAGCACAGACTTTCATGAGGGGCAAATGGATTGTGCCGGCATTGCCTGCTTACGTTGAGCAAGAACGTGCGAGCCGGCAGTTCATAGCTTTTGGCTGTACGCGCTTTGGAAAAACGTTTGCAATAAAAGGAAACAAGGAACGGTATGGAAAAAATACTCAGTAAATTGGCAAAGCAATTGGACGCCCTTGACGAGGCGTCTTTGATGAATCTGTGGACAAAATACGCAAAAATCGTCAACAATTTTGAACCTTCAAAAAGATGGGAAGAAGCCGTCCTTATTTTCTCACTCATCCAAGCCAAACAGTGGAAAAACCAATTGTTCAACCACCATTGGTCACGGCAAATCAAACCAAACAGACCGATACGCGAAAACATGCCTGCCTTTGCCAAACTTGAACGGGAAAAGCCAGCCGCACCTGCTCCAAAAGCCGATATTTTGTCCTTTCGTCCGCGTGCGGCAAAAAAAGATGGCGCTGAAACAACAACGGACAAGGGGCCTACAGAATAGGTGAGAAATGGTGCGGGACTCTTTATATAGCGTTGCCACAAATACTTGCCATGATCATGTCTGCGGTACAACACAGCTTTTCTTGTAGCGTGATAAGGCGTTTCTCGGTAAGGCGAATATCAGGGCCCACAATAAAAAGTGACCCTAAAAATTCATCATAGATCCCAAAAAGAGGCACAGCTATACCTGCGGCATCTTTTAAAAACTCACCTCGAGAATACGCCACGCCTTTCATTCGAATCTCGCGAAGTTCAGATTCAATAGCCGCTTTGTCAACAATAGTTGTATCCGTATACTGCACAAGCTCTGTCGAGTCTAAATAACTCTTCACCCATTCAGGGGATTGGTAGGCCAGCAAAACTTTACGAAATGCACCATTGCTCAGTGAAATATTTGCATGCAAATTTGTAATAATTTTCAAAGGCTCCGGCCCCATCACCGTATGGATAATGTGCGCACGGACTCCTTCAAGAACGGCTAAGCCTATATCCTCTCCTGTTTGCTGCGAAAATTCTTGCATATACACAGAGGCCACAGCAACAAGGGAGGGAGGGTAGGAAACCTTCAAACTCAGCGAAAGCAGTTTCCGACCAAGCGAATAGGTTTTACACTGCCTGTCTTGCTCAACAAAACCATGCTTTGCCAAAGCTTGGAGGATGCGTAGGGTTGTATTGTTTGGTAAATCAACAGCTCTGCTGATCGTAGCAAGCGTTGTACCCTCTGTACCTGCTACTGCCTCCAAAATTTGAACCGCTCTATCTAAAACACGAATCATAAAGGCACCTACTGTACCATGTGGCACACTACACCATAAAAGACAATAAAAAGCATCATAACCTAAACATGGCCTAAAGCATGGCGTATAATAAACCAAAATTCACTTTTGCATTCCCTAAGGGATAGCCAATATGCCTTTTTCAAAGCCGACTAAACAGGTATGATGCACATGCTCACGCATAGCATAAGATTGCTTATTTTTTGAGTATGTATAGTAAAATACAAATTCTTGTCAATCAAATTGCACCATAAAGCTATTGGCTTTATTTTTTGCCATGCCGTCATGAAAATAACAACGCAAAAAAGCCTGCACAGGGTGGCGCATGTGCAGGCTTTTTTTATGTTTTTTTACTATTCAATCCATGCAACGGCTCGAATCGGACTGCCCGTGCCATTGCGAATGCGCAAAGGGAAGCCCATAAATCTAAAGCGTCCTTTACCCACAAGTTTGTCTAGATTAACAAGCCCTTCCATATGTGTGAATCCATAATCACGGCAGACATGGTGGACCTCAAAATTGCTACGCCCTAAACGCCCGGGGCTTACAGCTTCTACACCAAACATGGTGATTTTCTTTTCTGCAAACCATAACGCGCTCTGCTTGGTCAGCCCTGAAAATGCCGAAAGATATTCCGGTTTACCAATGTATCTGTCATGAAAGCCTGTGTATAAAAGCACGGTATCTTTAGCTTGAATACGCACGCCGGAGGCTAGCTCTGCTGCTTCAAGGTCTTCGGGATTAATGTCTGATCCATCAGGGATATGCGACAAATCAAGGCACACAGCTTCAGTAAAAAAAGATTCCAGTGGCATTTTATCCACAAAAACATCACTGTTCACGTCAAAATGTGCCGGCGCGTCCACGTGGGTGCCTGCATGATCTCCCATATGCAAGACCAGCGTGGCGCACGAAAAAGCATAGCCATCAGCAACGCGCACATCATCATGGGTAGCAAAAGGATAGACTTCAATGCTGGGATGCGTTGGCGGACGTTGCGCTTTATGGTGCAATTCGCGGCTCAAATCAATAAGTTTAGCATTGTACACATCTGTGTAGGCATATTGTGTTGCCATGTTTCATTCTCCTACATAAGCAATAAATAGTAAAAAAGTGTATTTTTAACGTGCCGCACAAGGCCTTCATGCACCTTATGCCTGCTCTTTTTCCTAAGCGCCAGCAAGGTCAAAAACAAGCTCGGTCATAACCTCAATACTGCGCGCAAGGATAGCATCGCCCTTTTCTTGCGTTGCTAGTCCGGCATCACCGATGACACCTGTTGCAGTGATGTCTTCCATAAAATTCATGGGCATAAGAACATTGGAGCCCGGACTTGTTGGGTCATACATAATATGGCGCGATACGGGCTGACCTGCTTCTTTAAGTTTTTCCATGCGGTTTGCATCAGCTTTGCACAATTGTTCATGGCGTATCTTCATGCCAAGTGCCATACCTAAAGAGGTTTCCATCTCTCCTGCATGCATCCTTGGTGAATGCATTTGCAAACGCTTCACCACAGGACCGACCATGGCAAACCATTGTGCCAGCAGCACTCGAATGTGTGATTCTGCATACAATTCATCAAGGCATGTCATCAAAGCAGAACTGTTCCCACCATGGCCGTTTACAATGATAATATTTTTAAACCCATGGGAGGAAAAGCTACGGCAAATATCCTTGATATAGTCCATAAAGGTGCGATGCGAAATGCTGACAGTGCCGGGAAAACCTTTATGATACCATGAGATGCCATAATTCACATTTGGTGCAACCACAGCATAGCGTCCTTTTTGAAGAAGAGCTGCAGCAGTGCGCTTGCAAATCTCCTCGGCTGTGGCTGCATCAAACTCAATATTCAAATGATGCGCGTGCTGTTCAATGGCACCAACAGGAATAAGTATGGCGTCAGCAGCATTTACAGCCTCTTTCACCTCAGGCCACGACATACGCCCTAACATACATTCTTTCATACAATATCCTCAACTACAGCTACAATGTGCAAAAACAATTGATGCTGTGGTAGTCTTGTTCTTTTTAACAAATAACCAGCTCACGCTCATGTGGATAGAGCTTTTCACAGCCTGTACGCGTAATGAGCATGGTATATTCAATCTGAAAACCACCAAGCCCAAGCTCGCCATAGGGCACCTCAACACTCACCACGGTGTTTTCCTCAAGGGGAAGCTCTGCCGGAATGAAGCGGTTGTCTGATGGCGCAGGCGGAACAAACATGGGGAGATCTCGAGCCTGAAGCCCAACCCCATGCCCACAAAAAAAGCTGTATTTCCCAAATTGTGGCACACCGGAGGCTTCCACTTTTTTGACAGCTTCGCGCAAAATATCAGAAGGTAAAGCCCCTGGCTTTAGCAACTCCCAAATGCGCTCCATGCCTGCATTTAATGCAGCATAAACCCGTGCTTGCTCTGTTGATGGCTTGCCAATGCAGGCACAGCCGCCGGCATCAGCATGATAATGGTGGAAAATACTTCCCCCATCATAGCGATAAATATCACCGCGGCAAAGGTGTTTTGTGGAACGCGGGTCAAAATGCCCACCAGACATCATGGCCATGGAAGACATGGTGCCCCCTGCCGTATTCCAGTATTCAAAATGCCCACCTTCTGCCGCAACGCTACTCATATATATCTGGGTTAGCTCGGTTTCAGAAACGCCGTCTGCAAGGCGTTGCAAGACCGCTTGCACGGATTTTTCGTTCTTAATGCCTGCTTGACGCAAGCGTTCTTGCTCTTGAGGACTTTTAACCATGCGCAACATTTGAAACAGTGCGTCTGTGTTTTCAACCGTTACACCTGAAAAAGCCTTTTGAAGTTCAAGCAAAATCGCCGACGGACAATGACTGAACTCCATGCCAAGCGTGCCCTGCTTAAAACCGTATGATTTGAGCGCGGCAAAAAGAGCCTCTTGCGCATTGGCTTTATGCTTTTGCTCGTTTTGTAGCATGGCGCGAAACCCTTTTTCCACTTCAGTCATAGGGTAGTCGCTTTCAATGTTTGTCCAGATACGTCCGTAGGTATATATGTCACGAATAGCAGGAGGATAGGCACACGCAATGCCTGCATCGTTCGCTGGAATGATGAGAATAGGTTCACCAAGTTCACGCTTTGGAATGACAGCAAAGGTTGTGGCTTGGTGCAAACGAAAGCAAAAAGACCGATGACACTGATGATCTGTAAAATACACCACGTTTTCAGGACTGCTGGCAACAAGCACATTGAGCCCAAACTCCTCCATTTTAGCATATACTCTATCCATTGCCGCTAACATATACTCTCCTGCGCACCGTATGGTGGTAAAATTTTTAAAGAAAAACTCAAGAATGCAAACATAAAACCAGCCGCTCGCGTAAAGCTATGCACCAACAGCCTGCTGCTTGTTTGGCATCTTCCAGTGAAAACCAACAAATCCCACAAGCAACGCACAACCAACAACAGACAAAAGGTCACTGGGATACAAAATGCACAGTGTGGCACCTAAACAAAGCAAACGCCCTATCCAGCCAACTTTCCGTATAAAAAAGCCTTCCATCAATATGGTTAAACCAAAGCCACTGAGCAGCAGCAGGAAGTTGCTCAACAAAGCCTGAACAGGCTCTGTTTCAAGGGCTAGGGTTTCAGGCCTTAACAAAAAGAATACCGGCAATAAAAAACCCTGAATCCCAAGGTGCATCGAATACATTGCCGTGCCAAGATAAGTCCCGTTAGAAATACCCACTGCAACCAACGAGGCCATGGCAACAGGTGGCGTGATGGCAGCGACTACTGCAAAATAAAACACAAACATATGCACAGACAACACAGGAAAGCCAAACTTGATGAGCACAGGAGCAGAAAGCAATACAGTGAGCAAATAGGCCCCGGGCGTAGGCATGCCCATGCCAAAAAAGAGGGTCAATATGGCCGCAAGTGGCACTAAAATCAAAACATTGCCGTCTGCAATTTCCAACATGGCATGGCTCAAACGCTGGCCAAAGCCTGTGGTAGAAAAAATATCAACAACAATGCCCAAGGCAGCCAAAACAATGGCTATTTTGGCTCCTTCCTTGCCACCGGTCACAAAACCTGTATACAAATTGCGCCCAAAGGTGTGCAAAGCAGCCTTAAGAGCGTGTCGCTGGGTTATCACAGTGTGAACAAAGGCAATGCCAATCATTAAAAAATTGGACATGATGGCGGCTTTATTGGGGCTGTCGCCTGCAAAAATGCGCCATGTAAGAAAAACAATGGGCGCCAATAAATGCCCATGCTCCAACATGATTTCCTTAATACTTGCCCAAAAAGGAACGGCATCTTCCTTGTCTTCATGAACAACCATACCAAGCTTAGCTGTGTGTACAGCCACTGAAAAAGAAAGATGGATAAAATAAATCAATGCCGGAATGATCGCGGCTAAGCATATATTGGCATAAGGAATCCCAACGAGCGATGCCATAATAAACGCGCCAACGCCCATAACCGGCGGTAAAATCTGTCCACCTGTGGAAGCCACGGCCTCAACGCCACCGGCATAATCTGCGCTATATCCACGATTTTTCATCATAGGAATGGTAAAAGAACCTGTTACCGCAACGTTTGCCGCTGCCGATCCCGTCATCATACCAATAAATGCGCTGGAATAAATAGCTGTTTGCGCAGCTCCTGAGGCAAAACGCTTGCACACAAGACTGCTCAGCTTTTCAATAAGACTAAAACCACCAAGGCACTGCAAAAGAGCACCAAACACAATGAACTGAAAAATCATGGTTGCAGACAGACTCGTCAATGAGCCAAGCGTGCCCATAAAGTAGGTACTGGTATACCCTATAAGACGTGTTGGATCGATGCCGGAATGGCGAAACAAACCGCCCAAATGCTGCCCCCAAAGGCCGTATGACAGTGCAATAATCACAACCATAGGGATGATAGTTCCCCAATTTCTCCAAGTAAGAAGAAGCGTTAGTGCAACCAAAGCAACGCCAAAAAAGCTGTCTTGTGCCGAGGGCACGCCCACTCGCTCAACCATGTCCGCATAACCGGTCAAAAAATATACTGTGGTGACAACGGTAGCCATAAAAACAAGCAGCCAGCCCCAACAAACAATATGCTTTTGCGCATATGCTTTTGAAAATAATGAAAAAGAAAGCACTGCTAAAGCAAAACCAAGGTGAAAAACCTTCAGTTCGTCAATGGAAAACGGTAATTGCACGCCTGAAAAGTACAGCTGACAAAGAACCCAAAACAATACAATGCCATTGGTGATGAGTGTCAGCAATGTAGGTTTTTCTTTAATCTCGTGCTCGGTGTGGTTTTGAGTTGTCATCTCACACCCCTTATGGAGTTATGGTGGATTGGTAGGAAAATATACTGCCATGGCTCTGCCACTTAATGCGTTCAAAAACTCCAGACAGCAACCTTGGCAGTATATTTATGCGTTTGCATAAGCGTACAAACGTTACGTTAAAACCGTTTAACGCTTAGCAACCTTAAGCTCGTCACGCCAGACGCCCTTTTCTTTAAAGTAGCGAGCAGCACCCGGGTGAACAGGATATTCAGGCAACAACCACCTTGTGGCGTTTTCTAAACGGGTTTGAAGCGAAACGTCAGTGATTTTATGCAATTCATCGGTGTTTTCAAAAACAGCCTTACAAAAAGCATAGATAACATCGTCTTCTACAGCTTTTGTGGACCCTGCAATGCCGGCAAACCCTGGAGAAGGCATGTCTTTTTCAAGCCCTTCATAGGCTGTTTTCGGCAGCGTGGTGACAATAACGCCCTTGTTCCGCTCAGAAACGCGCTTCATAACTTCAAGGTCAAGGTCAAGCACAACGTATTCTTCTCTGGCAGCAAGGTTCAGCATGGCAGGCACAGGCACACCACCGGGAAAACTGGAAGGAGAAGCCTCAATCAAACCGTCAATAAGCGCAGTCACCGAATCATCCCAAGAAAGATACTGCTTTTGCAATTTGTCATAAATGCCATACTCTTCAAGAACCATTTGGTACATGGAATTGGCACCGGAGCCACGCTTCAACACAGACACGCTCTTGCCTGCCAAATCCCGATAATCCTTAATGCCGGAATCCGCCAAAGCAACCATGGGCTGAGCCCAAACTGTCCAAGAAAACACCTGCCATATATCAACTTTTTTCTTAAATGGGCTTTTGCCTTCTGATGCAGCAAAAACTTCAAGGCTCGTAAGGTTGGCAAGTTCGATGTTTCCCTGATCAAGCAAAATCACATTTTCTGTAGTGCCTGCCGTGGAAAGCGACGAGGCAAGCAACTCTTGCTGATGCTTATTAACAACAAAGGAAACGCTTTCCCACTGGATATACCCGGTTGAACCTAAATTGGCAGATCCAATACGAAAATCTTTAAAGGCCGCCTGACCGGACACAGGCACAAAGATCACACATGCAGCGACTAAACATAACAACAATTTAAGTTTACTAAAGACGGATTGCATATCATGCCCCCTGGTTAAATATTTTCGATGTTCTGAACGTGTACAGCTTACCATTACCATAAACGTGTACGGATACTTTTTGTCCCATAAAAGTGCTGGGGTTATTTACGGGCCAAAAACATTCCATACAATGGAATGCGTTCCGTTTTTTTACGTTAGCCAAAATCTAATACATTGTCAAGTTCGCACCAGACAGT